>NZ_JBTZSU010000012.1:0-119146 GCF_054890965.1 Arthrobacter sp. C152 | reverse complement strand
CGGCGACGCCCTCGGCGACGGGCAGCAGCGCGGTCAGGTAGGCCATGGTGTCCGGGGCCGGGCGCAGGCTCACGCACCGCCCGCCCACGGCCCGGGAGGCCCGCCTGGCCACCGAGGCGGGGTCCCGCCGGTACGCGGCGGCACGAACCGCGGCGATGATGGCTTTGTCGCCGGCGCCGTCGAGGCTGCCGGCGAGGATGCCGGTGTCGGCGGCGAGCTCCTCGTCCACGGCGGCCCGGTCCTCGACGGACAGGCAGATGGTTTCCCGCACCAGCAGCGTGGTGCGCCACTCATTCAACGATCCGGCCCGGAACGCGGCCAACGTGTGCGGCATCCCGGTCAGGGCCTTGGCCAGTCCCAGCAGCCGCGAACCCTTCGCCGGCGACTCCCGCCGCGCCAGCGCGACCTGTGCCGCGACCCCGGCGCCCACCTCATCCGCAGGAACCCCGGCGGCGGCCTGCTCCCGCCGCTGGCCCAGGTCGAACGCCACAGTAATCTCGGCCTGTTTCGCGGCGGCCAAAGATTTCAGGTCCTCCAGCCCGCGGATCTGGTCGACCATCCCCGGACCATCAGTGGGCACAGGGACACGAGCCAACAAGGCCACGACAGCGGCAAGAGTGCGAGACAGGGGAACGGATGCGATCGGAAGAGCAGGCGTGGACAGAGGCGAACCAGCAGCCGCGGGCGCCTGGCGCCCCGCCTGCAGTACTGTTGCCGTCCCCAAAACCACTTCCATAACCAAAGTCTTCCAGCACCCTCTGACAATCACAGTCGCCCCGCACTCCTATGTGGAAAACGAGAAAAGCGCCCGAAAGGGAGCGCCACTGATCGAAGTCCGCCAATGTGCATGGTCGAACTCAATCCCAGCTAAGCCGCGCATTGCGGGACGGAAAACGGCGGCGCCAAGGAGGCGCCGCCGTCGTGCATTTCCCGAAACTGGACCCGCCTAACCCTCGGCAACCACCGCGACACTCCCTGCAGGAACCGTGCCGCCGAACTCCTCCCCGGTCAGTAGATCCGTTCCCGCGGCGGCAACGTACGCGGAAGCCCGCGTGTGGTTGATGGCGAAGAGGAAACGCTGCCCGTCGGCCGAACGCCGTCGCACCAGCTCCACGCCGGGGTCGGCCGTGGCGAGGGGAGTGACCCCGGATTCCGCCAGCAGCTTGTCCACGAGGGACTCGATGCCGTTGGCGTCCGGGAACGTGGCCAGGTACCAGGCAGCCCCGGACCCCAGGGACCGCCGGGTCAGGGACGGTACTCCCTTGAGTGGGTACTCCGTGAAGGTCTGCACCGCCTCGGCGCCCGCGAGATGCACATGCTCGCTCCAGATGGAGGAAGCGGTCCCGTCGCTCAGCTTGAGCATTGAACCGGCGAGGAGCGGGTGGAACTCCTCCACCCGCACGCCAAGGAACTCGCGGAAAGCGCCGGGGTACCCGCCGAGCCGGATGTGGTCCTGTTCGTCCACGATTCCGCTGAAGTAGCTCACCAGCACGGTCGCCCCGGACGAGGCTGCGGCCGCGATGTTGGCGGCGTCGGCGTCGGAGACCGAGTAAAGGGTGCACACGAGCACCAGGTCATAGCCCTCGAGGGAAGCGGACGGATGCACGATATCCACCGGGATGCCCCGCAGCACCAGAGACCGGTGGAAAGCCCGCAGCAGGTCCAGGTACTTCACGTCGATGCTGGGCTTCGAATCGATTTCAGCCGCCCACCACGCTTCGTAGTCAAAGACAATGGCAACCCGGGATTCCACGCGCGACCCACGCACCGGCGCCAGCCGCTTCAGCGCATCCCCCAGCTCCACGACTTCGCGCCAGACCCGGGTGTCCCGTCCGCCGTGCGGCACCATGGCGGAGTGGAACTTCTCCGAGCCGGCGAAGCTCTGGCGCCACTGGAAGAACATCACGGCATCGGCGCCGCGGGCCACGTGGGCCAGGGAATTGCGCAGCATCTCCCCGGGCATTTTGGGCTGGTTGCGTGGCTGCCAGTTGACGGCCGACGTCGAATGTTCCATCAGGATCCACGGGTTCCCGCCCGCGATGCCCCGGGTCAGGTCCGCGCTGAACGCCAGCTCAAGGTGCCGTTCGGGATCCGCGGCCACGAGGTAGTGGTCGTTGGCGATGACGTCCAGGTCCTTGGCCCAGTCGAAGTAGTCCATGGACTTGGTGGCGCTGGAGGCCATCAGGTTGGTGGTGCACGGGATGTTCGGCGTCACTTCGCGGAGCACGGCCACGAGTGCCCGGTAGTAGTCCATCAGCGCCCAGGAATTAAACCGCTGGAAGTCCAGCTGCTGGCCCGGGTTCAGCGTGGATGGCGCGACGGCGGGCGGCAGGATCTCCGCGAAGGAGCCATAGTTCTGGGACCAGAACGCGGTGCCCCACGAGGCGTTGAGGGCATCGATGGTCCCGTACCGGCGAAACAGCCAGGCGCGGAAAGCTGCCGCGTCCTCCTCCCCGTAGAACTCCGAGACGTGGCAGCCGAGCTCATTGTCAACGTGCCACAACGCCAGAGCCGGGTGGTCCCTATAGCGTTCGGCGATGGCGCGGGTGATCCCCGCGGCATAACGGCGGTAAACGGCCGACGACGGCGTATAGTGCCGCCTCGAGCCCGGTCCCAGCACGGTCCCGTCAGCCGTGACCGGCAGGATTTCCGGATGCTTGCGGACCAGCCACGCCGGGGGAGCGGCGGTGGCGGTGGCCAGGGCCACCTTCACGCCGATGCCAGCGAGGTTGTCCATCACTTCGTCCAGCCAGCCGAAGTCATACTGGCCTTCTGCCGGTTCGATCAGCGCCCAGGAGAAGATCCCCACGCTGAGGAAGGTGACGCCCGCTTCCTGCATCAGCTCCAGGTCTTCCAGCCGGACACTGGCCGGCCACTGCTCGGGGTTGTAGTCGCCGCCAAACGCGATGCCTTGGATGTTGTTCCAGACGCTCGGTGGACTCGTGGTTTCCTGCGTGGCCATGGGACTCCTTTGTCAGCTCAGGGGCGTGGACCGGGCCGGTACCGGCCGGCTGGGAAAACGCTTGCCCATTCCGGGGAATGCGGATATTGTATCGTTTCAGAAGCCGTGTTAGCCAGCTCACTACCCACGTTGTAGGCCGTTGCCGGGCAAAACACACAAAGAGCAAGGAGGCTCCCGTGATCAACAGAAGGCATTTCCTCACAACCGTGGCCGTCGGCACCGCATCAGCCGCAGCGCTGGCGGCTTGTGGGACCGGATCCAGCTCTTCGGGCCAGACCGGAACCGCCGAAAAGCCCGTCACCATTAACTACACCTGGTGGGGCAACGACGACCGTGCCGAGCGGACCCGCAAGGCCATCGCGCTGTTCGAATCGAAGAATCCGGACATCAAGGTCAACGGCAACTTCACCGACTTCGCCGGCTACTGGCAGAAGCGTGCCACCGAAGCTGCCGGCGGCGGCCTCCCGGACGTGATGCAGTGGGACCTGTCCTACCTGCGCGATTACGGACAGCGGAACCAGCTCCTGGACCTCAGCACCGTCAAGATCAACACGGACGCCTTCGAGAAGTCACTCCTGCCATCCGGCCAGATCAAAGGCAAGACCTACGGCATCCCCACCAGCACCAACGCCTTCGCCGTCTACTACGACCCCGCAAAGCTCGCATCCCTGGGCATCGCCGAGCCCGACGGCAGCTGGTCCTACAAGGAATTCAACGACTTCCTCACCCAGGTGGGCAGCAAGAGCAGCGGCGCCCTCTATGGCGGCACCGACTACACCGGCGTCTGGTGGATGTTCAACATCTGGCTCCGGCAGAACAACATCCAGGCTTTCACCTCGGACGGCAAGCTGGGTTTCAGCAAGGACGACCTGAAGAAGTGGTGGAATCTGACTGCGGACCTGCGGGGTACCGGCGCCATCATCCCCGAGGACCGCGTCACCCAGCTGGCCCCCAAATCACCGTTCGGCTCCAACGCCACCGCCACCGAGGTCACCTGGGACAACTTCATGGCCGGCTACCTGGGCGACAGCGGCGCCAAGGAACTCAAGCTCGTGCCGGTACCGTCCGACAACCAGGACAACCTGGGCCTGTTCCTCAAGCCCTCCATGCTGATGGTGGCCAGCGCCAAGACCAAGTTCAAGGACGCGGCCGCCCGGTTCATCGACTTCATGGTCAACGACCCCGAGGTGGGCCAGATCTTCAAGACGTCCCGCGGTGTCCCCGCCTCCAAGACCCAGCGCGACGGCACCACCTTCGACGGCACCGACAAGGCCGTGGTCGACTACGAGAAGTCCATCGAGAAGTACCTCAAGGACGCGCCCGAGCCGCCCATCGTCGGCTTCGGCACGCTGGAGGCCTCCTTCAAGCGCATCGCCTCGGACCTGAACTACGGCAAGCTCACCGTTGACGGTGCAACCGACGCCTGGTTCAAGGAAGCCGAAGACCTCATCAAGCAGAACGCCTGATACAGGCTCGACTGACGGATCGAACTCGTGACTCAAAGCCCAACCCTGAGCAGGCGTTCCGCGGCGCCCGCCCCCGCACCGCTTCGCACATCGAAGCGCAACGGGGCGGACGCCCGTGCCGGCTACACCTTCCTGCTGCCCTGGCTGCTGGGATTCATCGCCCTCACCGTGGGGCCGATGATTTCCTCCCTGTACCTGTCGTTCACCAACTACAACCTCTTCGAGCCGCCCAAATGGATCGGTTTGGACAACTACACCACCCTGTTCCAGGATGAGCGCTTCCTGCAGTCCGTCGGCGTGACGGTGGGCTATGTGGTCTTCGGTACGCCGCTGAAGCTCGCCGCCGCCTTGGCGGTGGCGATGCTGCTGAACAGCAAGCGGCGGGGGCAGGGTTTCTACCGGTCCGCGTTCTACGCTCCCTCGCTGATCGGCGCGTCCGTCTCGATCGCCATCGTGTGGAAGGCGATGTTCGGCGATTCCGGCCCCGTGGACCAGGGCCTGTCCTTCTTCGGGATCAACCTCGGCGGCTGGGTGGGCAACCCTGCCATGACCATGCCGATGTTCATCCTGCTGACCGTATGGCAGTTCGGTGCGCCGATGGTGATCTTCCTGGCCGGGCTCAAGCAGATCCCGGGCGAACTGTACGAGGCGGCATCGATGGACGGTGCCGGGCCCGTGCGGAAGTTCTTCAACATCACCTGGCCCATGCTCTCCCCGGTGATCTTCTTCAACCTGCTGATGGAAACCATCCACGCGTTCCAGATCTTCGCGTCGGCCTACATCATTTCCAACGGTGAAGGCGGCCCCGCCGGATCCACCCTCTTCTACACCCTCTACCTGTACCTGCGCGGCTTCAGCGATTTCCGGATGGGCTACGCCTCGGCCATGGCGTGGCTGCTGGTAATCGTGGTCGGCATCATCACGCTGATCTTCTTCCGCACGTCCAAGTCCTGGGTCCACTACAGCGGTGATTCGAAATGACAACCATGGCAACACCCACCCAGTCCGCGGGCCCCGGCGCCCCGGCGTACAACCCGAAGTCCGAGTCCGCCGGGGCCAAGCGCGCCAAGAGCATCATCTTCCACGCCGTTGCCCTCATCCTCACGGCCATCGTGCTGTACCCGGGCCTGTGGATGATCGCCTCGTCCTTCAAGCCGAACTCCGAGATCGGCGGCCAGAACACGTCGCTGTGGTCCAACAACTTCAGCTTCGACAACTTCGCCACCGCGATGGAGGGGATCGGCGGAGTGTCCACCCTGCAGTTCTTCACCAACTCGCTGGTCCTGGCCCTCGGCGCCGTCGTCGGAACCATCCTGTCGGCAAGCGTGTCCGCCTACGCGTTTGCACGGATCAAGTTCCCGGGCCGGAGCATATTCTTCGGCATGATGATCGCCACGCTGCTGCTGCCGTTCCACGTGGTGATCATCCCGCAGTACATCGTCTTCCAGCAGCTGGGCCTGGTGGACACCTACGTGCCGCTGCTGATCGGCAAGTTCCTGGCCGGGGACGCGTTCTTCGTGTTCCTGATGGTCCAGTTCATGCGCGGCCTTCCGGCGGAACTTGACGAAGCGGCACGGATCGACGGCGCCGGGCACGCGCGGATCTTCTTCTCCATCATGCTGCCGCTGATGAAACCGGCCCTGATCTCCACCTCGATCTTCTCCTTCATCTGGAGCTGGAACGACTTCCTCGGCCCGCTGCTCTACCTGAACACCCCTGACAAATACCCCCTCCCGCTCGCCCTGCGGCTCTTCGTGGACCAGACCCAGTCCTCTGACTACGGCGCCATGATCGCCATGTCCGTCCTGGCCCTGCTCCCCGTGCTGGTGTTCTTCCTGGTCTTCCAGCGCTACATCGTCGAAGGCGTTTCCACCCAGGGCCTCAAAGGCTAGAAGGAACAAAGGAAGAGCATGACCAGCATGGACGGCACCACACCGGCCCGAAGCGACGCGCCGGTCCCCGTGAACCGGTTCGCCCTGTTCTCCGAAACCCTCCTGGCAGGCCTGCTGGTGCTGGTGCTGTCCCTCCCGCTGGTGACCATCCCCGCCGCCTATGCGGCCGGGACCATGCACCTGGGGCGGCACCTCGCCGGCCGGGACGACTCCGTCCGCGGCCTCTGGGGCCTGTTCAAGGCGGCCCTGCCCGGCAGCTGGAAACTGGGGATCACGACGGCGGGTGCCGCCGTCGTGATTGTCCTCAACCTTTTGCTCGCGTGGGTGGGGCAGCTTCCCGGCCGCGAGGTTGTCCTGCCCGCCACCCTGATCCTCGCGGCAGCCGGGGCCATCCTCCTGCTGCGCACTGCGGGCGCCTGGTCCGACGCCGCCGCCAGCACCCCCGGGGGCGCCTGGCGTGCCGCCCTCGACGCCGGCAAGGCCATCTCCCTGCGCGACTGGACCGGCTCACTCCTGCTCGCGGCGGCACTCTTCTGCGCCGTGGTGTTTGTCTGGATGCTAGCCGCCCTCTTCGTGGTGGTTCCGGGGACCCTGATCCTCGCTGCTGCCGCGGTCAAAATACGCTCCCTCCGCCAAAGCTGACCGTGCCGGCCGACCATCCAAGCTCCGAGAAGTCGCTCCTCCCTCCCGAAACCCCGCCCCGCTGGTACCACCCCCTCAAACAACACAACTACCGGCTCTTCCTCGGCCTGCAGCTGGCCGGAAGCCTGGGCGTCTGGATGCAGCGGCTGGCACAGGACTGGCTGGTGCTGCAACTGTCCGGAAGTCCCGCTGCCGTGGGGGTCGCCGTCGCCCTGCAGTTCCTGCCCATGCTTGTGGTGGGCCCGCTCGCCGGGCTGGTGGTGGACGTGTTCCCCAAGCGCCGGATCATGATGCTGTGCCAGTCCGTGATCGTGCTTCTCGGCCTGGGACTGGCGGCCTGGGCGGCCAGCGGCACCATCACCGTGGCGGTGGTCTACGCAAGCTGCATCGCGCTGGGCGTCACGGCCGCCGTGGACCAGCCCACCCGGCAGGTCTTCGTCAACGAAGTGGTGGGCGACGCCGGACTCCGGCCCGCCATCGGACTCAACAACGCCCTGTCCCAGCTGGGGGCCATGGCCGGGCCGGCGCTCGGCGGCGTGGTGATCGCCCAGGCCGGACCCGCAGCGGCGTTCGCCGCCAACGCGCTGATCGGCGTGCTCGTGCTGGGGCTCATTGGGGCGGTCCGCGCCCAGGAGCTGCATCCAAGCACGCCGGCTGAGCGGGGACGCGGGCAGGTGCTCGCCGGATTCCGGTACGTCCGGGAAAGGCCCCGCCTGCTGCTGCTCATCCTCCTGGCCGGACTCCTGGGCGCCTTTGGCATGAACGGCCCGGTGGTCCTCGCCGCCTTCGCGGAGCGCGTGTGGCACAACGGGGTGGAAGGCTTCGGCCTGTTCAACACGGTCAGCGCCCTGGGTGCGCTGGCCGGGGCGCTCTTGGCGGCACGTCTGGGAAGGATGGGCCGCAAGGGCATCGTCGCGGCCGCAGGGCTCTTTGGGCTGTCCCAACTGGTGGCCGCCGTCATGCCCACCCTGGTGCTGTTCGTGGCCATGCTGGTGGTGGTGGGCATCATGACCCTGCTGTTCCTGACCAGCGCGGGCACCGCGGTGCAGTTGGAGGCCGGCCCGGCCATCCGCGGCCGGGTCATGGCGCTGTACCTGCCGCTCCTGCTGGGCGGCCATGCACTTGGCGGGCTGCTGGCGGGCTGGCTCACGGAGCAGTTCGGCGTGCGGACCGGGCTGGTGGTGACGGGCAGCCTGGGCATGCTCTCCGCCGCTGTCATCGGACTTCTGCTGTGGTGGCACGGCCGGCACCGGGCGACAGCTAAGCCGGAATGAATGCCCAGGTCCCGGTGTGCACCCGGAAGTCCCGGGTGGGGGAGTGCGCTTCATCCCGGGAAGAAAGCACGACGGCGGCATCCGGCGCCGGGCCCCGGACTCCGTAAGTGCCGGCGGGCAGCCGGACGGTAGCTGTGGTCCCGGGCGGGATGGTGCAGTCCAGGCGGATCCGGTCCCCGTCACGCCGCCAGTCGGCTGCCACAATCCCGTTGGCCGCCGGGACGCTGCCGCTCGCGTGCTCAAGCCGGCACAGCGGCGGCTCGATCAGCAGTTCGTTTCCGCCCGGCGCGGCGTACCGGATGCCGAGCAGGTGCTCCAGGATGTCCTTCACCACCGAGGCGGACCAGGCGTGGGACTGGCTGTAGTCGGTACCGTCCACCAGGTCCCAGGCTTCCCAGGTGAAGGTGGCGCCGCGCTCCAGGAGGCGCGCCCAGCCGGGCTGGTCCGTGGCGGTCAGCAGGTCCAGCACGGCGTCCGTCCGGCCCTGGCCCAGCAACGCACGAACCAGGCGGTGCACCGTCATGGGACCTTGGCGCATTCCCATTCCGGCGAGCCGGGCAGCGTCCGCAGCCGCATACGCGGGCTCTGTGATGCCCAGGGACAGCGGGAAGGACGTGGCGTGCTGGGACGCATGGGAGCTGGGGGAGCCGTCCGCGTGCAGGCCGTCCACCATGACACCGTCCACCCGAAGCCGGTTACGGATGGCTTCGGCCAGCGCGCGGGCTGAAGTGGCGTACCGCACCGCGGGGTCCCCGTCCCCGGCGAGGCCGCAAAGCCTGGCCGTGGCCACCAGGGCCGAGTAGGCCTGGGCGTTGACGGTGGTCCTGGCCGCGCAGTCCATGTCGTAGCCGAAGCGGCCGGGTTCGGGCCAGTCCACGATGCCGTGGAGGTACGGACCGGAGCCGCCCCCCAGCCTGGTGACCAGTCCCGCCGTCGGACCCTTTGCCGGGATGTACCGCAGCGCGTAGTCAGCCGTTTCGCACAGGTGCGGCAGCAGCTCCCGGACCAGCGCTAGGTCCCCTGTGCGCCGGTGGTACTCCTCGGCCCACTCCGGGAGCATCAGGGAAAAATCGGGGATGTCCCGCTTGCCGTCCCCGTTGGGGTACACGGCGTTGTACCGGCCCCTGTCGGCCGCGGAGTCCCAGTAGCGGCCGGCGGACCAGCCGAACTCGCGCAGCGCCTGCGCCGTGAAGGCGTGCTCGCCGAACAAGGCCATGGTGGCGTAGGAGATGTTGACCGCATCGGCCAGGAACTGGCCTTTCTCGCGAGTGGGTGTGTCCACGAACTGCTCCTGGACACCGTGCAGGGCGGAGTCCCGCAGCAGCCCGAACACCGCATCGAGGGTGGGGTCCGAGCTGTTGAAGCTGCCCTCGGCAGGGTGCCGGCCATGGACCACGACGGCGCCCAGCCGTGATACTTCCGCAGGCGCCACCCCCGGCAGTTCCAGGTAGCGGAAGCCCAGATGGACGCTTGCCCGGAACTGCTGGGGACCGTCTGCCTGCGTGTAGGGAAAGGACATGTCGGTGTTTTGGCTGGCCGTTTTGCCGGCGTCCACCCGCCCACCCCGGCGCAGTTCATAGCCAGCACGGATCAGCACGGTGCGGCCCGGAACGCCGGTTCGGAAGTCCACCTCCGGCCTGCCCGGCAGGACCTTGCCGAAGTCGGCCACAAGCGTGCCGTCATCCGCGGTGAGGAACCGCCGCGGCGCCACGAAATCCGCGGTCAGGAACGTCCGCCGCGGATGCACGCGGGGGACGTCCGGCGACGGGTGGGGGCCGGAGCTGATGGCGGCGGGCAGGGCGGCGGCACTGTCCAGGGACGCCGCGGCCTGCCCGTCGAGGTGCTCCACGGGGTCGCCTTCGTCGTTGCGGTAGCCGGACTGGCGGTACGGTGCCTCAGACGCGGACCAGTGGGGCCCGGAGCCGAAGACTTCCCGGCGGCCGTCGTCGTAGTCCACGCTGAGCCTGGCCAGCAGGCCGGGCTGGCCGGCGGCGCGTCCCTGTCCGGGGCCGTACCAGTGCAGCAGGGCCGTCAGCGGTACGGCGCTGTCCCGGGGGTGCGACCCGAGGATGCCGGTGACGTCGGCGGCGTCATAGTAGCCCTCGCCCGGGTACCCGAACGAGGCGGCGGCCAGGCAGGAGGTGTTTGCGAGGGAAAGCTGGGCGTGATGGTTGGCCGCGACATAGAGCCGGGCACGCCTGACCGTTCCCGTCAGCCGGATCGACGTGCGGAACAGGGTCCATTCATCAGGTTGGCGGTGTGGTGTGGTGGTGGGCCACTTGGAGAGGCAGGCGCGGGCGTGGTCTTCGCTTCCATCGAAGCAGTGGTCCAGGATCGTGGTGGTTGCAGCCGTGTCCGTGAGGCGCAGTGCGGCGTACTCGGCCTGGCTTCGCGGGCCCTGGTGCAGCCCGGGCAAGCCGCCGGAACCGGGGGCGGCCGGCTCCTCCACCACTAGCAGCTCCACGCCGTCCACCGACACACGGATGGTGTTCCCGTCGTCATGGACGCCGAGTTCCCGCCACGTCCCGCCTTGGCCCCCGCCGGCGTGGGCGCGCGCCAGGACCGGCGTCCCGGGTGTGGCGGGGGAGGGGATCTCCCACGCCGGGGCTGCGCGCAGCACCACCGAGCCCGAAGCGTCCAGTTCCAGCAGCAGGCCGGTGCCAGCGCCGGTGCTGCGCAGGATGACGCCGGCGGGTCCCATGGTGGGGCGGACCCGGGCTTCGAGCCGGAAGCTCTTCAGGGGCGGGCACGGGAGCGGCAGGAACGGCGAGGCTGCCACGCGAAGCGCTCCGTTGAGGATTTCCAGTGGTGCCCGGCCGCCCGGGCTGCGCGAAATCCACTCGGCCTCCCAGCCGTGGTCGGACAGGCCGGTGCTGAACCCCTCCGGCACGCACCATGGGCCCACCTGTCCTGAGGCATCGCGGACCCGGACCCGCCACGTGAAGTCCGCATCGTCGTCGAGCGCTGGACCGCCGAAGGGGATTCCGCTCTGCGCGCTTGAGCCCACGGGACCCGAAGCCCACAGCAGTATTCCCTGCGCGTCAGCAACCTCAATCTCATAGCCGCTTTGCCGGGCAACGGAAGGATCCGCGGCGCCGGCCAGGGCCAACTGCCAGCTGAAGCACGGCCGGGCAGCGGCTGTCATGCAGCCCGCGATTCCGTCCGTCAGGAGGTTGACGGCGTGCAGGTAACCGGGTCCGGCCTCCGCGTCCATCAGGGAGCAGGCATCCCGAAGGGTTCCGGCGCGGCCACGGCCCAGGGCAGGCCGAGCTCGCTGAACGTGGCGTGCTCCCGGCCCGCGCGCTCCAGGGCCGCTTCGATCCCCGTGACAACGGCATGGGCGGCCTCACCTTCACCTTCCCACCTGACGGCGGCGGGGTCGATGGGCGTGGGCGGCGGCGCCGTGCGGATCGCTTCAAGCACCAGCATGAACGCTCCGCTGTCTACGAGGGGGCTGATCAGCGGCGCGCCGCTGTTCCGGTGGGCCAGCAGGTTTTCGGTGAGGTCCTCGCGGCCGTACGTCTGCTCGGACCGGCCGGACGGCGTCTCGATGGTGAGCCGGTCCTCCGTGTAATGGAAGACGGCGGTCCCGGCGGAGCCCTGCAGCGTGATGTACGGTTCCACCGATTCGGCGGCGCAGATGGTCAGGGCGCAGGTGATGGGCAGGCCTGCGGCGGTCCGGATGCGGATCACTGAGGTATCGTCCGATTCGATGTCGTTGGCCCGGTACAGCTCGGTCTCCACGGATGCCAGGTCCGCCGTGGTGCGGGCGCCGGCGATGCGCAGTGCGGTGGCCACGGCATGCGCCAGCGGGTTGGTGGCAACCCCGTCCACCACGTCCACGCCGTCGATGCTGCGCTTCCCGGCCCAGCGTGAGCGCTTGTAGTAGGCCTTGTCCCTGACCCACCGGCCGGTGGCGGAGATGCCCTGCAGGGTTCCGATGGTGCCCGCCGCGAGGAGGTCCTCGATGGCCCTCAGCGCGTGCGACCCCAGGCTTTGGAAGCCGATCTGGACACTCCGGCCGGAGGCTGCCGCAGCATCGCACAGCCGGTGGAAGTCACCCAGTGATGCCACGGGAGGCTTTTCCAGGTAGAGGTCGGCCTCGGTGGCGAGTGCCGCTAGCGCCAGGGGCGCGTGTGTCTGGATGGGCGTGGCCACGATGACCAGGTCCAGGTTGTCCGTACCGGCCAGCAGTTCGGCAATCCCGGGAAAGACAGCGGCCGACGCCGGGAGCGAGCCGGGTGCCGGAGCGTTGGGGTCCGCCACCGCAACGAGTTCGACGACGGCGGCTGCCTGGAGGCGCTCAAGGTTCCGCAGGTGGTGGGCGCCGAAGCCGTGCACCCCCACCAGGGCCACCCGTGCTGCCGTGCGGGCGGACGCCCCGGCGCCGCTGCCGGCGGCCGCTGTTGCCGTATCCATGGTTCTCCGTTCTGGCCGGCAGCCGCCGGCGGCCCTGCGTCCGCACCGCTGCGGCAAACGCTTTCCAAAGTTCAGTGTGCGGCATGGCCCGCACTGAAGTCCAGCTGTGTAACGATTCAAAAATTGGCTTGACCCCGCCGTTGCCTTGGGTCTAGATTGCTGGGAAAGCGATTACCAGCGTGATGCGGACCACTTTCCGGTTCGCCCCTGCAACGATGGAGAAGGGAAGGGAGCCGTGCCATGCTGTCCGGAACATTGAACGCCCGCGCCTACTCGTTTTTTGACACCCTGGCATGGATCGCCCTCCTGAACCTGCTGTGGATCGCCTCCGCCCTGCTGGGCCTCGGCGTGCTCGGTGCGGGGCCGGCCACCGCCGCGGCGCAGATCCTGGTGCGGAAGAGGGTGCGGGGAGAGGCTGCACCGCTGGTGCGCGGTTTTGCCGCCGAATACGTCCGGAACTTCGGCCGGGCCAATGTCCTTGCGCTGCCCGTCATGGCGGCGGCCGGGGCGCTGGTCCTGAACTGGAATTACTTCTCGCGGGCCGAGGGGGTCCTGGCGCCGCTGATGGCCGTGGGGATCTTCGTCTCGGGCGTCTTCCTTGCCGGGGCTGCCTGCTACCTGTTTCCGATGTATGCGCGGTACGAGCTGCCGTTGGCCCGCTACCTGCTGATGTCCCCGCGCTTTGCCGTGCGGCACCTGGCCGGGACTGTCATCCTGCTGTTCATCTCCGCTGCGGTGGCCTACGCCGGCATCGTCCTGCCCGGACTTATTCCGTTCTTCAGCGTTGGCCTGTGGCTTTTCCTGACCGGCTGGCTGTGCGACCGCTTCTTCACGGCGAATGACGACGCCGTGGCCGGGGCCGCGGAGCCGGCGCCTGACCGAACGCTGCAGGGCGCCTCCACCTGACCGCCGCGGCACCACCCGCCCCGTCACGGAACCGTGCTGCCCAAAACTTTCTGAAACGTATCAAAAGGAGGGCTGGGGCCCTCCCGGAACCCCAACGAAGTGGAAAAGGATCAACCATGACCCGCAGGAACCTCACGCTGGCTGCCGCCGTCGTCACCGCCGCAGCCCTGTCCCTCACTGCCTGCAGCAGCGGGGAAGCGCCCGCCGCCGACCTCAAAACGGTGTCCATCATGGCGCCGTTCCTGGAGGCGCAGCCGCCCAGCGCCGATGGCGCCGTCCAGAAGAAGCTGGAGGAGCTCACCGGCAAGGACGTCAACATCACCTGGGCGCCCAACGCCTCCTACGAGGACAAGACCAACATCACGCTGGCCTCCTCCGATATCCCGCAGATCATGGTCATCCAGGGCAAGAGCCCCGGCTTCGTCAAGAACGCCAAGGCCGGCGCCTTCTGGGACCTCACCGACAAGCTGGACAAATACCCCAACCTGAAAACCACCTTCCCGGACATCCAGCAGAACGCCAGCGTCAACGGCAAGGTCTACGGCGTGTTCCGCGGACGCTCACCGATGCGTGCGGCCGTCATGTTCCGGCAGGACTGGCTGGACAAGCTGGGCCTCCAGCCGCCCAAGACCACCGAGGACCTATACAAGGTGGCCAAGGCCTTCACCGAGCAGGATCCGGACGGCAACGGCCAGAACGACACCTGGGGCATCACCATCCCCAAGTGGGGAGCCCTGGGCACCAACAGCCCGTACGACCTCATCGAGGAGTGGTACGGCACGGGCAACCGGTGGACCGAGAAGGACGGCAAGCTGATCCCGAGCTTCGAGACCGACGAGTTCCTGGAAGCCAACCGCTTCGTCAAGAAGATGGTGGACGAGAAGCTCATCAACCCCGACTTCGCCACGTTCGACCCCACCAAATGGAACGAGCCGTTCCTCAACGGCAAGGGCGGCATTATCGTCGACGTCGACTCCCGGGTGAGCGTCCTGATCAACCTGTTCAAGCAGGCGGACCCGAACAACTTCCAGAACAAGGTGGGTTTCGTGGGCAACCTCGAGGGCCCCGACGGCGAACTGCACGCCCACCCCACTGACGGCTACTCCGGCTTCCTGGCTGTTCCCAAGTCCAGCGTCCGAACCGAGGCTGAGCTGGACAAGGTCCTGCAATTCCTGGACACCATGAACGGCAAGGACGTGGCTGTCCTGCTGAACAACGGCATCGAGGGCGTCAACTTCACCGTCCAGGACGGCAAGGCCGCCACCATCAAGCCCGAAACCGACGAGGGCAAGGCCGTCACCACCGACATCAAGAGCTACGCCCAGCTGGGCATGAACGTTGCCGGGAACCAGTTCTATCCGGTCAAGCAGCCCACCGACTACGAGCAGCAGGTCTTCGACAAGCGCACCGCCGTGATGGCTGAGGACCTCAAGAGCGCGGTCTACAACCCGGCCGCGCCCTACGTTTCCGAAACCTACGTGGCCAAGGGTGCGCAGCTGGACAACATCGTGGCCGACGCCCGGATCAAATACCTCGCCGGCCAGATCGACGAGCAGGGCCTCAAGGACGCCATCAAGCTCTGGAACACCAGCGGCGGCGAGAAGGTCAAGGACGAGATCAACAAGCTCTGGCAGGACAACAAGTAAATGGCAGCCCCTGTCATTGAGGCCCGTTCCGGGGAGCGGGTGCGCAACACCGCACCCGCTCCCCGGAACCGGGGCAAGTTCTCCGTCCACTTTGCGCACTACAAGTGGCTCTACCTGCTGCTCCTGCCCGGCGTGGTGTACTTCGCGGTGTTCCGCTACGCCCCGATGTATGGCGTCACCATCGCGTTCAAGGACTACGTCCCGTTCCTCGGAGTGAACGGCAGCCCCTGGGTGGGGTTCCAGAACTTCCAGGACTTCTTCTCCAACCCGGACTTCCCGCGGCTGCTGGGCAACACCCTGATCCTTGCGTTCCTGAACTTAGGGCTAGCCTTTCCGCTGACCATCATCCTGGCGCTCTTGCTGAACGAGGTCCGGCTGTCCATCCTCAAGCGCACCGTCCAGACGCTGGTGTACATCCCCCACTTCTTGTCCTGGACCATCGTGGCGTCGCTGAGCTTCCTGATGTTCGCCCTGGACATCGGCCCGCTCTTCCAGTTCCTCAACGGCCTGATGGGGACCCACATCGACTTCCTGTCCGACCCGGCCTGGTTCCGGCCGCTGATCGTGCTCCAGGAAATCTGGAAGAACACCGGCTGGGGGACCATCATCTTCCTCGCCGCCCTGGCCACCGTGGACCAGGACCAGTACGAGGCCGCCATCATCGACGGCGCCGGCAGGTTCCGGCGGGTCTGGCACATCACGCTCCCCGGGATCCGGTCCACCATCATCGTGATGCTGATCCTGGCCATCGGGCAGATGCTCAACACGGGCTTCGAGCAGATCTACCTGATGACCAACGCCCTGAACCGGGATGTGGCCGACGTCTTCGACACCTACGTCTACTTCGTGGGCATCACCCAGGGCGCCTACAGCTACTCCACCGCGGTGGGCCTGTTCAAGTCCGTGGTGGGCATCGTCCTGATCTTCGGCACGAACTGGCTGGCCAAGCGATTCAACCAGAGCGGACTGTTCTAATGAAGATCCATAACACCACCGGCGGCCGGATCTTCGATGCCGCCAACTACGCCTTCCTCTCGCTGCTGGGCATCGTCACCCTGCTGCCGTTCGTCTATGTCTTCGCCGGCTCCTTCGCCACCGAAGCCGAAATCACCAGCCGCGCGTTCTTCGTCTGGCCCGAACAGTTCACGCTGGGCGCCTATGAGTACATCTTCTCCACCCCGGCGTTCATCAGGGCCCTGGTCACCACGGTCCTGGTCACCGTGGTGGGAACCCTGGTGCAGCTGGCGTTCACCGTCACCATGGCCTATCCGCTGGCCAAGAAGACCCTCCGCGGGCGCCAGGTCATCCTGTCCCTGGTGGTGTTCGCCATGGTGTTCTCCGGCGGCATGATCCCCACGTTCCTGCTGGTCAAGGACCTGGGCCTGCTCAATTCCTACTGGGCCCTGATCCTGCCGGCCGCGATCAACCCGTTCAGCCTGATCATCATTAAGAACTTCTTCCAGGAGCTCCCGGCCGAACTGGAGGAATCGGCCAAGATGGACGGCGCCACCGAGATCGGCATCCTGTGGCGGATCCTGCTGCCGCTGTCCAAACCCGTGCTGGCCACGTTCGCGCTGTTCTACGCCGTGGGCATCTGGAACGACTTCATGTCCCCGCTGCTTTACCTGTCCGATAACTCGAAGTGGACCCTGCAGATGTACCTGCGCCAGGTCACCGCGGCGTCCGACCTGCTCGGAACCGGAAACGTGGACCCGAACTACATCCCGCCGGAACAAGGCATCAAGTTCGCCGTGATCGTGGTGGCCACCCTGCCCATCCTCATCTTCTATCCCTTCCTGCAGAAACATTTCGCCAAGGGCATGCTCATCGGCTCCGTCAAGGGCTGACCCCTCCGAAAGAAAGAACACCATGAAGATCCTCCTGGCCGGAGATTCCACCGTGGCGGACTGCCCCGCTTCCGAGTACCCGATGAGCGGGTGGGGAGCGCAGCTGGCGGCCCACACCTACCGCTGGGGCGCCGTGCACAACTTCGCCAAAGGCGGAGCGAGCACGGAATCCTTCCGCGACGAAGGGCTGTGGGCAGCCCTGCTCGGCACTGCCGGCCCTGGCGACGTCGTGCTGGTCCAGTTCGGCCACAACGACCAGAAGAAGCAGCACCTCGCCGCACGGACCGGCTACGCGGCCAACCTGCGCAGGATGGTCGGCGAGGTCCGGTCGGCGGGCGCGGCGGTGGTGCTGTGCACCTCCGTGGAGCGCCGGCACTTCCGGGCCGGGCCGTCGTCGGGCGCTGTCCTGGAGCAGAGCCTGGAGGACTATCCGGACGTGGTCCGGGAACTCGGTCTGGAGCTGGCGGTCCCGGTGATCGACCTGAATGCCTGGACCCGTGACCTCTATGCCAGGCTGGGCCGGGAGGACTCCACGGCGCTGTTTTGCCACTTCGCGCCGGGGGAGCACGCGCACTGGCCCGCGGGACTGGCCGACAATACGCACTTTTCGCAGGACGGTGCCGCGCTGGTGGCCGCGGAGGTGGCCCGGCAACTGGGGCAGCTGGGCTACGGCGCCCAGCAGCTGGCAGCAAGCACGACGGCGGGGCACGGCTAAGTGGGCAGCATCCTCTACCGCAATGCGCTGGCAGGCCCGGCGGACGTTGCCGGGTGGGTTGCCGAGGGGCCGCTCGGCCTGGGCAGCCACGCGGACGCCCTCGAACTGTCCGGCACCCTGGATGACGCCGAATTCGGTGACCATGCGCACTGGACCTTCTGGTGCCCGGAGGAGTTCCCGGACCACATCCGCATCAGCTGGGAGTTCCTGCCCCTGGCCGAGCCGGGCCTGGCCATGCTGTTTTTCGCTGCCACCGGGCAGGGCGGCGTCGACCTCTTCAGCCCTGGACTGGCGGCCCGCACCGGCTACTACCCGCAGTACCACTCCGGCGACATCGATGCCCTGCACGTGTCCTATTTCCGGCACAAGTACCAGTCCGAACGCGCCTTCCGGACCTGCAACCTGCGCAAGAGCGCGGGATTCGAACTGGTGGCCCAGGGCGCGGACCCGCTGCCGCCCGCCGAGGACGCCGCGGGCTTCTACCGGCTGGAGGTGGTGAAGGACGGTTCCCGGGTTGCCTTTGCCATCAACGGGCTGCAGCTGTTCAGCTGGGATGATCCCTCCGGCAAGGTCCTGGGCGGTGGCCGGATCGGGTTCCGGCAGATGGCCCCGCTGCGCGCGGCGTACCGGAACCTGGCGGTGGAGGCGCTTTAGGTGACGTGCCGAACCTCCCCGCCTGGGGCAAGATAGGAGCCGGGAGGCTGCTTACTGGAGGGAGGCAGGGTATGGAACCCGTAATTGTCGACGGCGGCAAGAGCACTGTGGAGTTGGGTCCTGACGGCGTCATACACCTGGTGTGGGAACCCCGGGTCCGGATAGAAGTCGAGGACGCGCAGGCGGCGATGGCGGCCGTCAACCGGATAGCCGGGGATGGCAGCTATCCCATGCTGGTGGACATGGCCACCACCGAGAATGTCAGCATCCAGGCCCGGTCGGTGTTTTCCATCCCGTGCGCGGCCAACCGCATCGCCCTGCTGGGGGCGAGCCCGGTGGACCGGATCCTCGCGAACTTCTTCCTGGGCGTCCACGTTCCGCCGTGCCCGACGCGTTTCTTCACCTCGCGTGAGGAGTCCATGAAGTGGCTCCGGCAGGCGGGCAGCTGACGCGCTAGCCGCGCCCGTCGCCGGCCGGTGTGGCCGTACTCTGCCGGACCACGAGTTCCGGCGTGAACACGACCGCCCGGTGAACGGGATTCCGGGATTCGACCTCCTCGGAGAGCAGTTCGATGGCAGTGCGGCCCAGCAGTTCCGTCGGCTGGCGGATCGAGGACAGCGGCACGACGGCGGAAACGGCGAAGTCGATGTCGTCGTATCCGATCAGCGCCACGTCCTCGGGGATGCGGAACGTGTGGGTCATGGTCAGGGACTGCATGACGCCCAGCGCCAGGAGGTCGTTGGCGCAGAAGATCCCGTCCGGCAGGTCCGCCTGGCCCCGTTCCACCAGCATGTTGCCCACGCTGCGGCCGGCCAGCACGGTCATCGCCTCCGCGTCGAGCACCTCCAGCGAGGCCTCCGGCTCCTCCTTGACTGCCCGCCGGGCACCCTGGAGGCGGTCCGCCACCTGCCGGATGGAGGCCGGGCCGCCCACGAAGGCAAGCCGGCGGCGGCCGGTGTCCAGCAGGTGCCGGGCAGCGAGGTACCCGCCGGCGTCGTCGTCCACCGCGACGGAACTGAACTTCGATTCATCGGCCAGCCGGTCCACCAGCACGGTGGGAACGCCGCGTTCGCGCAGCAGGTCCAGCCGCTCGGTGACGTCACCCACCGGGGAGATCAGGAGGCCCTGGACGCGCTGTTCCTGGAAAAGGTCGATGTAGTTGGCTTCCCGGCCCGCATCAAGTCCGCTGTCGCCCAGCAGGACCGCGCTGCCCTGCAGGGCGGCGGCGTCCTCGGCGGCGCGGACCACGGAGGTGAAGAACGGGTTTCCCACGTCCAAAACGATCAGGCCGATGGTGCGGCTGTGGCCCACGCGGAGTTGCCGTGCGGCATCATTGCGGATGAAGCCCAGCTCATCAATGGCGCGCAGGACCCGCTCCCTGGTCCGCTGGGACACCCGGTCCGGGTAGTTCAGGACGTTCGACACCGTTCCCACGGCGACGCTCGCGTGGTTGGCGACGTCCTTGATGCTCGCTGTCCGATTCATGATTCTCCGCGCTGCTTTGCCTGCTGCAGTAGTTCCCCGGGCGGGGTACTAAAAGTTTCTGCCATTGCTTGACACCTGCTCAAATCCAAGAGTACTTTGAATCGTACCAATGAAACGATTCAAAAATTCGCGAGTTTGAAAGGGGGATCCTGATGAGGGTGTGTTTCCGATCCTCGGTCCAGCCCGCGCTGATCGACGAGTACCGCCGCCGGCACGCCGCCGTCTGGCCGGAGATGCTGCAGGCCCTGAAGGATGCCGGCTGGAACAACTACTCGCTGTTCCTCGCGGAAGACGGCCTCCTCGTCGGCTACGTGGAGTGCGACGACTTCGACGCCGCCCGCGCCCGCATGGCGCTGACGGAGGTCAACGCCCGCTGGCAGGCGGACATGGCAGCACTTTTCGAAGACTCCGGCCAGGCTCCCGACGAAGGATTCCAGGTCCTCGAAGAAGTCTTCAACCTCGACCACCAGCTGGCTGCGGCGGGTCAGCAGTAACCACAGCAGTACGGCTCCAGCAGCGGGGCACCAACCAGACCATGAGACAGACGCTCCAACACCGGAAAGAACCATCATGAACGACGTAGCAACGGCGCTGGGCAGGCTCGAAGAGCTCGCCATCGAGGTCCCTTCGTGGGCCTATGGAAATTCAGGCACGCGGTTCAAGGTGTTCGGCACGCCCGGCACTCCGCGCACTGTGCAGGAGAAGCTGGCGGACGCCGCGAAGGTCCATGAGCTGACCGGCCTGGCGCCTACCGTGGCCCTGCACATCCCGTGGGACAAGGTGGAGGACTACTCCGCTTTGAAGGAGTACGCGGCGGCCCTGGGTGTGGGGCTGGGCACGATCAACTCCAACACTTTCCAGGATGACGAGTACAAGTTCGGGTCCCTGACCTCCTCGAACGAGGCCGTCCGGCGCCGGGCCATCGACCACCACCTGGACTGCATCCAGATCATGCATGCCACGGGTTCGCGGGATCTGAAGATCTGGCTGGCGGACGGCACGAACTACCCCGGCCAGGATGATCTGCGCGGCCGCCAGGACCGTCTGTCCGAGTCGCTGCAGGAAATCTACGCAGCCCTGGGTGACGGGCAGCGGCTCGTGCTGGAGTACAAGTTCTTCGAGCCGGCTTTCTACCACACGGATGTTCCGGACTGGGGCACCTCCTACGCCCAGACCCTCGCCCTGGGCGAGAAGGCATTTGTCTGCCTGGACACCGGCCACCATGCGCCGGGCACGAACATCGAGTTCATCGTGATGCAGCTGCTGCGCCTGGGCAAGCTGGGGTCCTTCGACTTCAACTCGCGCTTTTACGCCGACGACGACCTGATCGTGGGTGCCGCGGACCCGTTCCAGCTCTTCCGCATCATGCACGAGGTGATCCGCGGCGGCGGATTCGGGAAGGATTCCGGCGTGGCGCTCATGCTGGACCAGTGCCACAACCTTGAAGAGAAGATCCCGGGCCAGATCCGCTCGGTGCTGAACGTCCAGGAAATGACGCTGCGTGCCCTGCTCGTGGACACCGCCGCGCTGGACGAGGCGCAGCGCGCCGGGGATGTCCTGGCCGCCAACGCCATCTTCAACGACGCGTTCTACACGGACGTCCGGCCGGTCCTGGCCGAATGGCGTGAATCCCGCGGCCTGCCCGCGGACCCGATCGCTGCCTATAAGGCCAGCGGTTACCAGAAGCAGATCAACGAGGACCGCGTGGGCGGCCAGCAAGCCGGATGGGGCGCATAACCAGCCATGAGCAATAAGACTGTTGAAGACCTGATTTCCCGTTCCAACCGCCTGGGCGCGGACAAGCGGAACACCAATTACGCCGGCGGCAACACCTCCGCCAAGGGCACCGAGAAGGACCCGGTCACGGGCGAGGACGTGCAGCTGCTCTGGGTGAAGGGCTCCGGCGGGGACCTGGGCACGCTGAAGGAGCAGAACCTTGCGGTGCTGCGGCTGGACCGGCTGAACGCGCTGAAGAACGTCTACCCGGGTGTGGAGCGCGAGGACGAGATGGTGGCCGCGTTTGATTACTGCCTCCACGGCAAGGGCGGCGCCGCACCCTCGATCGACACCGCCATGCACGGCCTGGTGGACGCGGCGCACGTGGACCACCTGCACCCGGACTCGGGCATCGCGATCGCGACGGCGGTGGACGGCGAGGCGCTGACCACCAAGATCTTCGGCAACAAGGTGGTCTGGGTTCCCTGGCGCCGTCCCGGGTTCCAGCTGGGCCTGGACATCGCCGCGATCAAGGACGCCAACCCGCAGGCCATCGGCACCATCCTGGGCGGCCACGGCATCACCGCCTGGGGCGCCACCAGCGACGAAGCCGAAGCCAACTCGCTGTGGATCATCGAGCAGGCCGAAAAATACATCAAGGACAACGGGAAGGCCGAGCCCTTCGGGCCCACGCTGCCCGGCTACGCCGCCCTGCCCGAGGCCGAGCGGCGTGCCAAGGCCGCAGCCCTGGCACCCGTGATCCGCGGCCTGGCCTCCACCGACAAACCGCAGCTCGGGCACTTCAGTGATAACGCCGTCGTGCTGGACTTCCTCGAAGCCGCCGAACACCCGCGCCTGGGCGCCCTGGGCACCTCCTGCCCGGACCACTTCCTGCGCACCAAGGTCAAGCCGCTGATCCTGGACCTGCCCGCCGACGCCTCCATCGAGGACTCCATCGCCCGGCTGCACGAGCTGCACACCGCCTACCGCGAGGACTACCAGGCCTACTACGACCGCCACGCGGACGAAAACAGCCCGGCGCTGCGCGGCGCGGACCCGGCGATCGTCCTGGTCCCGGGTGTGGGGATGTTCTCCTTCGGCGCGAACAAGCAGACCGCCCGGGTGGCCGGCGAGTTTTACCTCAACGCCATCAACGTGATGCGCGGCGCCGAAGCCATCTCCACCTACGCCCCGATCGAGGAATCCGAGAAGTTCCGGATCGAGTACTGGGCGCTGGAGGAAGCCAAGCTGGCCCGGATGCCCAAGCCGAAGTCGCACGCCACCCGCATCGCGCTGGTGACCGGTGCCGCGTCGGGCATCGGCAAGGCCATCGCCACCCGCCTCGCCGCGGAAGGCGCCTGCGTGGTCATCGCGGACCTGAACCTTGAGAACGCGCAGAAGGTCGCCGAGGAGCTCGGCGGCGCCGACGTCGCTGTCGGCGTCCAGGCCGACGTCACGGACGAAGCCCAGGTGGCTGCGGCCATCGACGCCGCGGTCCTGGCGTTCGGCGGCGTGGACCTGGTGGTCAACAACGCCGGCCTGTCCATCTCCAAGCCGCTGCTGGAAACCACGGAGAAGGACTGGGACCTGCAGCACAACGTCATGGCCAAGGGATCGTTCCTGGTGGCCAAGGCCGCGGCGAAGGTCATGATCGCGCAGGGCCTGGGCGGGGACATCATTTACATCTCCTCCAAGAACTCGGTGTTCGCCGGCCCGAACAACATCGCCTACTCCGCCACCAAGGCAGACCAGGCCCACCAGGTGCGGCTCCTGGCCGCGGAACTGGGCGAGCACGGCATCCGGGTCAACGGCATCAACCCCGACGGCGTGGTCCGCGGTTCCGGGATCTTCGCCGGCGGCTGGGGCGCCAAGCGCGCCGCGGTCTACGGCGTGGACGAGGAAAAACTGGGCGAGTACTACGCCCAGCGCACCCTGCTCAAGCGCGAAGTCCTGCCCGAACACGTGGCCAACGCCGCCGCCGTGCTCACCAGCAACGAACTGTCCCACACCACCGGCCTGCACATCCCCGTGGACGCCGGAGTGGCCGCAGCGTTCCTGCGATGAGCACGGCTGCTTCCCGGGCACAGGCAGGTGCCGACGGCGGCGTCTTCGCCGCCGTCGACATCGGCGCCTCCTCCGGGCGCGTGATGCTGGGCCGCGTTGCCCCCGGAACCGGGGTGTCGCTGGAGACCGTCCACCGGTTCCCCAACGGTGTGGTGGAGCACGACGGCGGCCTCCGCTGGGACTTCGACGCCCTCTACGCGGAGGTGCTTGAGGGCCTCCGGGCGGCGGCCACGGTGGCGGCCGTTCAGGGCGAGACGATCGCCAGCATCGGCATCGACACCTGGGCCGTGGACTACGGCCTGGTCAACAAGGCCGGGGCACTGGTGGCGCAGCCGTTCAGCTACCGCGACGACCGCAGCGGCGCCGCCGTCGCACCCGTGCACCGCATCCTCGACCCCGGGCGGCTGTACGCCACCACGGGCCTGCAGTTCCTGCAGTTCAACACCATCTACCAGCTCGCCACCGAACGCGACCTGGCCGGCCGGCAGGCGCTGCTGATCCCGGACCTGATCGCTTTCCGGCTCACCGGGGCCCGACGGACGGAGGCCACCAACGCCTCCACCACCGGCCTCTTCGATGCCGTGGCGGGGGAGTGGGCCACCGAATTCTTCACCGCGCTGGGGCTGCGGAAGGACCTGTTCCCGCCGCTGATCCAGCCCGGAGAAACGTACGGGGAACTCCTCCCTGACGTTGCCGCCGCCGTGGGCCTGGCCCGCGACACCAAGGTGGTGGCCGTCGGTTCGCATGACACCGCCTCGGCCGTCGCAGCCGTTCCCGCGATGGATGACAGCTTCGCCTACATCTCCTCCGGCACCTGGTCCCTGGTGGGGCTGGAACTCAAGCACCCGGTCCTCACGGAGGCCAGCCGCGACGCCAACTTCACCAACGAACGCGGCGTCGACGGTACCATCCGCTACCTGCGCAACGTGGGCGGCCTCTGGCTGCTGAGCGAATGCCAGCGCTCCTGGGCTGCCGAGGGCTTCCAGCCGGACCTGGCCGCCCTGCTCACCGCCGCGGCGGCGCTGCCGCCGGGCGGGCCGCAGATCAACCCGGACGATCCGTACTTCATCGCCCCGGATGAGATGCCCGAACGCATCCGCGCCGCGGTCCGCCGGACCGGCGAGGTCCTGCCCGGCGATCCGGCGGCCATCACCCGCTGCATCATGGACAGCCTCGCCGCCGCGTACGCCCGCACCATCACCGCGGCCGAACGCCTCGCCGGCCGTCCGGTGGACGTGGTGCACGTGGTGGGCGGCGGCTCGCAAAACGGGCTCCTCTGCCAGCTCACCGCCAACGCCACGGGACGTCCCGTCGTCGCCGGACCCGTCGAAGCCACCGCCCTGGGCAACGTCCTGGTCCAGGCCCGCGCCGCGGGGGCGGCCACCGGCGGGCTGGCGCAGCTGCGGGACATCATTGCCGCAGGAACCAGCCTGCTCCGCTACGAACCCCTGGACCTGACCCTGAACGCCTCCAAGAATTGAACCCATGAAAATCGCACTCTTCGCCACGTGCATCGTGGACGCCATGTATCCGCGCGCGGCGCAGGCCACGGTGGCGGTCCTGGAACGGCTGGGCCACCAGGTGGTCTTCCCGGCCGGGCAGGCCTGCTGCGGACAGATGCACGTCAACAGCGGCTACTTCAGGGAAGCCGTGCCCGTGGTGGCCAACCATGTCCGCGCGTTCCAGTCGGAGGACTACGACGTCGCCGTCGCGCCGTCCGGTTCCTGCGTGGCGTCGGTGAAGCACCAGCACCCCATGGTGGCCCGCTACGCGGGGGATGCCGGGCTCGAGGAGCGGGCCGTCGCCGTCGGGAAGAAAACGTATGAGCTGTCCGAACTCCTGGTGGACGTCCTGGGCGTCACCAACCCGGCCGAACAGCTCGGCTCCTACTTCCCGCACGCGGTGACCTATCACCCGTCCTGCCACGGGATGCGGTTGCTCAAGCTCGGTGACCGGCAGGCCGGGCTGCTGCGCGGGGTGAAGGGCCTGGAGCTGGTGGACCTGCCGGAAGCGGACCAGTGCTGCGGCTTCGGCGGCACGTTCTCCGTCAAGAACGCCGACGTCTCCTCCGCGATGCTGGCGGACAAAACGGCGAACATCCGTGCCACCGGCGCGTCCGTGTGCGCCGGCGGCGACTATTCCTGCCTCATGCACATCGGCGGCGGCCTGTCCCGCCAGGACCCAGGCGTGGCCACGCTCCACCTGGCGGAAATCCTCGCCAGCACCGAAGCCGAACCCGTCACCGTTCCCGGACCCGCCGGACAAACCGTGAAAGTGGTGGTCAAATAATGTCCCGCACCCCGCTGGGCATGCCCGGCCTCCGCCCCGGCTCCGGGAACCTCTTCGCCGAGGAAAAGTTCCCCTCCGCGGCCCGCCGCGAGCTCGGCAACGCCCAGCTCCGCCGCAACCTCAAGCACGCCACCTCCACCATCCGCACCAAACGGCTCAACGTCACCGGTGAACTGCCGGACTGGGAGGACCTCCGGGAGGCAGGCAGCGCCCTGAAAACCTCGGTCATGGCCCGGCTGCCCGAACTCCTCGAGGCCTTCGAAGCCAACGTCACCGCCCGCGGCGGGACGGTGCACTGGGCCCGCGATGCCGATGAGGCCAACCGGATCATCCACGAACTCGTGAAGGCGGAGGGCGTCGACGAGGTAGTCAAGGTCAAGTCCATGGCCACCCAGGAAATCGGCATGAACGAATACCTGGAAGACCGCGGCATCGCCGCCTATGAGACCGACCTGGCCGAGCTGATCGTCCAGCTCGGCCACGACAAGCCCAGCCACATCCTGGTCCCGGCGATCCACAAGAACCGCACCGAGGTCCGCGACATCTTCCTGAAAGAGATGCCCGGCGTCGACCCGGACCTCACCGACGAGCCCCGCCGGCTTGCCATGGCAGCCCGGGCCCACCTGCGCGCCAAGTTCCTCACCGCCAAGGTGGCCATCTCCGGGGCGAACTTCGGCATCGCCGACTCCGGAACCCTGGGCGTGGTGGAATCCGAAGGCAATGGCCGCATGTGCCTGACGCTGCCCGAAACCCTCATCACCGTGATGGGCATCGAGAAGCTGCTGCCCACGTTCTCCGACCTGGAAGTCTTCCTCCAGTTGCTGCCCCGCTCCTCCACGGGCGAGCGGATGAACCCTTACACCTCGCTCTGGACCGGCGTCACCGAAGGCGACGGGCCCACCACGTTCCACGTGGTCCTGCTGGACAACGGCCGGACCAACGCCCTGGCCGACGAGATGGGCCGGGCGGCCCTGCACTGCATCCGCTGCAGCGCCTGCATCAACGTCTGCCCGGTCTACGAACGCACCGGCGGGCACGCCTACGGCTCCACCTACCCGGGCCCGATCGGCGCCATCCTCTCCCCGCTGCTGACCGGCGTCGAAGCCGAAGAAAACGGCTCCCTGCCGTACGCGTCCTCGCTGTGCGGGGCCTGCTACGACGCCTGCCCCGTGAAGATCAACATCCCGGACATCCTGGTCCACCTCCGCGGCAAGGACGTCGACGCCCACCGCGGCGGCCTGCCCTCCCAAATGGATCTCGGGCTCAAGGCCGCGTCCTGGGCGCTCTCCGACGGGCGCCGGCTCGGCGCCGTCGAGAAGCTCCTGCCGCTGGGCCGCGCGGCCGCCGGGAAGGACAAGAAGATCAAGAAACTGCCCGGCCTCGCCGCCGGCTGGACCCAAAGCCGCGACATCCCCGCCCCGCCGGCACAGTCCTTCCGGGACTGGTGGGCCAAGGAACACAAGGAATCATGAGCACCCGCGACCACATCCTCGCCGCCGTCAGCACCGCCCTCAAGGACGCCCCCGCCGTCCCGGACATCCCCCGGAACTACCGCCGGGACGGATCACAGGACCCGCAGGAACGCATCGACATCCTCGTCGACCGGCTCGAGGACTACAAAGCCGGGGTCACCGTCGTTGGGGAAGCGGAGGTCCCGGCCGCCATCCAGGCCCTTCTCGCCGGCGCCGCCACCTACGTGGTCCCCGCCGGGCTGGACCCGGCGTGGCTTGCGTGGGAAACGGACCCCTCGCGCGTAACGTACGACGGCGGCGGGCACGGCGCCCGGTCCGTCTCCGAACTCGACGCAACAGACGCCGTCGTCACCGCCAGCGCGGTGACCGTCGCCGAATCCGGCACCATCATTCTGGACGGCAGCCCGGACCAGGGCCGCCGCGCCATCTCCCTCATCCCGGACCACCACATCTGCGTGGTCCACTCCCGGGACATCACCGCCATCCTGCCCGAAGCCCTCCGCCGCCTCGACGGCACCCGGCCGCTCACCATGATCAGTGGACCCAGCGCCACCTCCGACATCGAACTCGAACGCGTCGAAGGCGTCCACGGCCCACGCCGCCTCGACGTCATCATCGTGCGCTGAACCTGCAGTAGGCTGCAGCACAGCGGCCAACCACCTCCAACTGAACGGACTTTTGATGCCCCTCTTCGACCTCCCCCTGGCCCAGCTGCGCAGCTACTCCTCGGAGGTCACGCCGCCGGAGGACCTGGGGACGTTCTGGGATGCCACCATCGGCGAAGCCCGCGCCTTTCCCCTGAACGCAACCTTCGAACCGGTGGAGAACTACCTCACGGTGATCGAGACGTTCGACGTCACCTTTGCCGGCTTCGGCGGTGCACCGGTCAAAGGGTGGCTGCACCTGCCCGCCATCCGCGGGAAGGGCGCCCGGCTCCCCGTGGTGGTGAACTACATCGGCTATTCCGGGGGCCGCGGCCTGGTCAACCAGGACACCCGGTGGGCGCAGGCCGGCTACGCGCATTTCATCATGGACACCCGCGGCCAGGGGTACGGCGGCACCCTGGGCGACACCCCGGACCCGCACCCCTCCGCCGGGGACGTGGCGCACGCGGGCCTGATGACCAGGGGCATCTCGAGCCGGGAGGACTACTACTACCGCCGCGTCTACGTTGACGCCTTCCGGGCCGTGGAAGCCGCCCAGGCCCACCCCGCCGTCGACCCTGCCAAAGTGGTGCTGGCCGGAGTCAGCCAGGGCGGCGGCCTGGCAGTGGCCGCGGCGGGCCTCACCGCAGGACGGCTCGACGGCGTTGTCGCCGCGCTGCCCGACGTCCCCTTCCTGCAGGACTTCCCCCGCGCCATCGACATCACCCCGCGCGGCCCCTACCCGGAGATCGCCCAGTTCCTGGCCCGGCACCGGGACCGCTACCAGCCTGCCCTGGAGGTCCTGAACTATTTCGACGGCGTCAACCTGGCCCGCCAGGCTACGGCCCCCGCCCTATACTCCGCGGCCCTGATGGACGACATCTGCCCGGCCTCCACGGTCTTCGCCAGCTTCAACGCCTACGGCACCGGGACGGCCGACACCTCGGCCACCGGCGCGGCCAAGGACATCGAGGTCTACCGGTTCAACAACCACGAGGGCGGCCAGGAGCACCACTGGATCCGGCAGCTGCAGTTCCTGCGCAAGCTCCTGGGATAGCCGGCGCACGAATGTGACGGACGCTGATTTTGCGGCGGCGGGCGGCCGGGGTTATGGTCTCTTCCATGACTAACCGTTGGTATGCGTATTTTTCGTTGGCTCTGGAGGGGCCCGCGTCTAACTGACACGCATCCAACTTTCCTTCAGAGCCAACAGGGCAGAGATCATTCTCTGCCCTTCGCCGTTTCTCCGGCGGGTTCTGAAATCCGGGCCCGCTTCCCATCTGGAACAGGACCCGAACATGAGCACCGCAACAGCAGCAGCCCCCGCCAGCGACACCAAGTCCACCTCGAACCTGCGCGTCAGCGAATTCACGGCACTGCCCACGCCGACCGACCTGCTCGCCGAGCTGCCCCTCGACGCCCGGGCGGCGGCCGTCGTCGAACGCGGACGCGACGAAGTGCGCGCCATCATGGACGGCGTGGACGACCGCCTGCTGGTGATCGTCGGTCCCTGCTCCATCCACGATCCCAAGGCGGGGCTCGAGTACGCCCGGCGGCTGGTCAGCCAGGCCGAGAAGCACAAGGAAGACCTGCTGGTGGTCATGCGGACCTACTTCGAAAAGCCCCGCACCACCGTGGGCTGGAAGGGCCTGATCAACGATCCCCGCCTCGATGGCAGCCACGACATGGTGACCGGGCTCCGGACCGCCCGCCATTTCCTGCAGCAGGTCACGGCGCTGGGGCTGCCAACCGCCACCGAATTCCTTGAGCCGATCAGCCCGCAGTACATGGCGGACTTGATCTCCTGGGGCGCCATCGGTGCCCGCACCACGGAAAGCCAGATCCACCGGCAGCTCGCGTCCGGGCTCTCCATGCCCATCGGCTTCAAGAACGGCACTGACGGCGGCCTCCAGGTGGCCATCGACGCCTGCGGTGCCGCCGCGGCGGCACAGGCTTTCCTGGGGATTGACGGCGAGGGCCGGGCTGCGCTGGTCTCCACCGCCGGGAACCCCGATACCCACGTCATCCTCCGCGGCGGACGGAAGGGACCCAACTACTCCGCGGCCGACGTCGAAAAGGCCTCTACGGAGCTCGCCGGCAAGGGCCTGAACCCGCGCCTGATCGTGGACGCCAGCCACGCCAACAGCGGCAAGAGCCACCACCGGCAGGCCGAGGTGGCCCTGGAAATCGGCGCCCAGCTCGAGGACGGCGGGGCGTCAGCCCACGCGATTGCCGGCGTCATGCTGGAAAGCTTCCTGGTGGGCGGCGCCCAGAACCTGGACGTCTCACAGCACGCCGCCGGGAAGTCGGAGCTGGTCTACGGCCAAAGCGTCACCGACGCGTGCATGGACTGGGACGTTTCCGCCTCCGTCCTGGAGCAGCTCGCAGCCTCCGCCCGCAAGCGCCGGCAGGCAAAATAGGGGGCCGAAATAGGGGGCCCACTACTTTCACATCTGCCCCATGAACCTCTAGAGTATCTGGAAGGTGGTTGGTGGATGGCTCAGCATCGGAACACCGCATTGGCACGTACCTGGGGTCACTGTTGTCCATCCGTCAGCAAAGGAAAATAGGGAAATGTCGGCAGAACAGAACTTCTCCAACGCGAAGTTCCTGACCGTGGCTGAAGTGGCCGAGGTCATGCGCGTCTCCAAGATGACCGTCTACCGGCTGGTCCACTCCGGGGAAATGCCGGCGGTGCGTTTCGGCCGCTCCTACCGGGTACCGGAAAACGCGGTCGAGCAGTACCTCAAGGGCGCCGTGGTGGACGGACACAGCGAGACCGCCTGAGGCCTGTCCTGAGCCGCCCCCGATAGGCGGTACCCTGTTAAGGAACGTTTTACGTCATTGTAAGAATCTGTCAGTTGTTCAGTTCGTAGCTTTGTCCACGGACCTTTTCCATCAGACAGGTACGCATCTAGTTTGTAAGGAACTTTCGTGGGTTCAGTTATCAAGAAGCGTCGCAAGCGTATGGCCAAGAAGAAGCACCGCAAGCTGCTTCGCAAGACCCGTCACCAGCGCCGCAACAAGAAGTAGCACTACTTCGCACAGCGTAAAAATGCCCGCCGCCTTCTTCAGGTGGCGGGCATTTTTGTGCTGCTGCTACCTAGATACGGGGGCCGCGGATCCTGGCGAAGCCCTTCCATAGTCCGTACACGGCGCCGCCGAACGTGGCCGCCTTGAGGCCGAACGTGGCTGCCCGGCGGCCGGCGCGGAAGTCATAGACCGGCCAGTTGTGGTCGCGGGCATGGCGGCGGAGCCGGGCGTCCGGGTTGATGGCCACGGGGTGCCCCACCAGCGAAAGCAGCGGGATGTCGTTGTAGGAGTCGCTGTAGGCCCAGCAGCGCCTGAGGTCCAGGCCCTCCTCGTCGGCGATGGCCTGGACGGCCACGGCCTTGGCCGAGCCGTGCAGGATATCCCCCACCAGCCGGCCCGTGTACATGCCTTCCGAAACTTCCCCCACCGTCCCCAGCGCGCCGGTCAGTCCCAGCCGGGTGGAGATCACCGTGGCAACCTCGATGGGCGTGGCCGTGACCAGCCACACGCGCCGGCCCACACGCAGGTGCTGCTCGGCCAGCGCCTTGGCGCCGGGCCAGATCCGTGAGGCGATCATCTCGTCATAGACTTCTTCGCCCAGCGCCTTGATGTCGTCAACGGTGATGCCGGCGGCCAGCGTCAGGGCCGAGTCGCGGACGGCGTGGACATCGTCGATGTTCTCCCCGCGCGTAACGAACTTGAACTGCTTCCATGCAAAGCCCGCGGCCTGCGCCAGGGTGAAAGCCCCCCGCTGGTGCATCTTCCGGGCCACGTGGAACAGGCTCGCGCCGCGCATAAGGGTGTTGTCCACGTCGAAAAACGCCGCCTCGCCGGGCTGCGGCACAGGTTCCGGCCGCGTGACAACGGCGACGTATTTCTCCTCGGGCATGGAGTCGAGTCTAGTCAATACCCCGGCCCGCCGCCGTCGGCGTCGCCCGGGGGCCGCCAACGGCGCTACGGTTAAGCCATGGCTACACCCCGCGTCGTCCTGGTCACCAAAGCTGACTGCCACCTGTGCGAGGAAGCGCGCGACGCCGTCGGCCGGGTTACCGCCTCGCTGGGACTTTCCTGGAGCGAAGAGCTGGTGGACCACCAGCCTGAGCTGCGGGAACGCTATGCCGAGGAAATCCCGGTGGTGCTGGTGGACGGGGTGCAGCGTGACTTCTGGAAGATCGACGAAGCCCGTCTGGAGCGCGTCCTGCGGCGCGCCATGGCGCAGTAGGGGGAGGTGCGGGTGACGTCCCTGGGTTCAACGCCGCAGCCTGTCCCGGGCCTTCCGGGCGCCGCGGGCACGCCGGCCAAGCAGATTCCGCCTGCTGCGGTGGCCAGGCTGACGCTCTACCTCCGGGCCCTGAACACGCTGCTGGCGGAGGGCGTGGAGCGGGTGTCCTCCGAATCCCTGGCTGAGGCGTCCGGCGTCAGCTCATCAACCCTGCGCAAGGACCTGTCCCACGTGGGCTCCTACGGGACGAGGGGAGTGGGCTATGAGGTGCAGTACCTCAGCCGCCACATCGCCGCCGCCCTGGGGCTGACGCACGACTGGAAGGTTGCCATTGTGGGCGCCGGAAACCTGGGCAAGGCGCTGGCCCGGTACGGCGGTTTCGAGTCCCGGGGTTTTGACGTCGTCGCGATTTTCGACGCCGACCAGATGGTGGTGGGCAACGAGGTGGGGTGGCTGCGGGTCAGCGACGTCGCCGACCTTGAAACCGTCCTCCACCGCACCGGCGCCAACATGGTGGTCCTGGCCCTCCCCGCGGCCGTGGCGCAGGGTGTCTGCGACCGGGTGGTGGCGGCGGGCGTGCGCAGCGTGCTGAGCTTCGCCCCCGTGATGCTCCAGGTGCCCGAAGGGGTCAATCTCCGCAAAGTCGACATGGCCACGGAATTGCAGATCCTGGCCTACCACGCCCAGCGCGCGCAGGATCCGGTCCAGCGCGCAGAGGCCCCGGGGCAGACAGCCTAGGGGTGTGATTAAAGGCGGCGGCCCGGGAAGCTGGACTTCCCGGGCCGCCGCTCTCTAACTGCGGGGCTGGTGCCTACCGGCCGTAAGGGTTGCCGAAGCCGCCCGCGTACGGGTTGCTGAAAGGCTGCTGCTTCCGGAAGTACGGAGCCGCCGCGGGCAGGTACAGCAGCACGATGGCCGCGATCCCCAGGACGGTGCCGAGGGTGGCGAACGTGGGGACGCCGAACAGGCCCAGCACGGAGAGGGCCGCAAAGACGGTGCCCAGGATGCGCGCCCAGTTCCTGCCCTTGCGGACGAAGAAGGCCACCAGGAAGTACAGGCCCGCGCCGATGATGGCGAAGACCACCAGCGTGCCGGCGATGACGCTCTTGATGTCGTCGTAGGTGACGCCGCCGGCGCCGGTGCTCTGCACCTGCTGCTCGAACGTCTGCCGGAAGGCCGGGTCATCCAGCTGGGTCAGCCCGGTCAGCACGGAGATGACAAAAATGATGCCCGACGCGATCAGCAGCCAGAACGAGATGTTGACCAGCTGCGGAACGCCGTTGGCGCCTGTTGCCTGCGGCTGCTCCGACGGGTACTGCCCGTAGGGAGACTGGTTGTAGGGGGACTGGCCGTAGGGCTGCTGCCCGTACTGGGGTGCGTTCTGCCCGTATTGCGGTGGGTTCTGCCCGTACTGCGGGGCGCCCTGCCCGTACTGCTGGCCATATTGCGGTGGGTTTTGCCCGTACTGCTGTCCGTATTGCGGAGCGTTCTGTCCGTATTGCGGTGCGTTCTGGCCGTACTGGGGCGCGTTCTGGCCGTAGCGCGGTTCCTGGGCGGCGGACTCGTGGCTGCCTGCCTGGCCGTTCCCGGGCTGGTTGTCCGGCGAGTTGGGGTCATGGGGCACGGGAGGCGGGACGGGAGGAGTACTCATGGGCGTTCCTTCTGCAGGTCGGGTTCCAGGCGGGCTGCCGGGAAACGGTCCTGTGCCTGCCCCCAGCATGGCTTAAGTCCACCGTACCCCCGCCGGGGCAGGTTGTGGGTGTTTCGAACCGGCTATTCAGGGCCGCCGATGCCATTAAAGGCGGCAACCCCGGCACCAGGCGGAAGAGCCGGGTGCCGGGGTTGGGCCGGGGCCGAATCGGGCGGCGAGTGCCGAATCAGGCGGCGGGGGCGATGAAGGCCAGTTCGAGGTTGATGGCAACCTTGTCGCTGACCAGGACGCCGCCGGTCTCCAGGATTGCGTTCCAGGTCAGGCCAAAGTCCTTGCGGCTGATGGTGGTCTCCGCGGAGACGCCGGCACGGGTGTTGCCGAACGGGTCCACGGCCAGGCCATTGAACTCGGTGTCCAGCGTGACGGGGCGGGTGACGCCCTTGATGGTCAGGTCGCCGGTGAGTTCGTAGCTGTTGCCCTTGCCCACCAGGCCGTTGGAGACGAAGGAGATCTCCGGGAACTTCTCCACGTCGAAGAAGTCCTCGCCCTTGACGTGGCCGTCGCGGTTGGCGTCGCCGGAGTCGAAGCTGGCGGTGTTGATGGTGGCGTTGATCTTCGAATCTGCCACGTCCTCGGCGAGTTCAAGGGTGGCGGCGGCCTCGGTGAACTGGCCGCGCACCTTGCTGATGCCCGCGTGGCGGACGGTGAAGCCGATTTCGCTGTGCGAGTTGTCGAGGGTCCAGGTGCCGGTGGTGACGTCTGCGGGAAGTGCCATGATGCTGCTCCTTTGTGTTGTGCCCCGGGTGAGGGGCCGGTCGAGTAATGCATTGAAGCTTCATCTGTTGAAGCCTCAACTAACTGCTGCATCCAGTATAAACATGCATTTGCATGTTTTGTTCCCGCCTTCGGAACATTTCTTCAAAAACTTCAGTTCTACTCTTTGTAGAAAGCAGGTGCGGAAGATTTCGGATCGCACGCCATCTTTGAGAAACTGGTAAACATGCCCCAAGCCACTGTCCATCTGCTCCGCCACGGCGAGGTCCATAATCCGGACGGCGTGCTCTATGGCCGGCTTCCCGAATTCCACCTCTCCGAGCTGGGGCAGGAGATGGCCCGGACGCTCGCCGAGCACTTCCGGCAGCGGGCCGAACGCGGTGCCCGGATCACTTACCTGGCCGCCTCCCCGCTGGACCGTGCGCAGGAAACTGCCCGGCCGACGTCGGAAGCGCTGCACTTGCAGATCCACACCGACGAGCGGATCATCGAGGCCGAAAACTACTTCGAGGGCATGAAGGTGACCAAGGCCGAACTCCGCCGGCCCCGGCACTGGCCGCGGCTGGTCAACCCGCTGCGGCCGTCGTGGGGGGAGCCCTACAAGCAGCAGGTGGCGCGCGTTGCCGCGGCAGTGCAGGATGCCCGCCGGCAGGCGATTGAACTGGCCGCCGGCGACTTTGGCGCCGAAGGGCCCGAAGCCATCCTGGTCAGCCACCAACTGCCGATCTGGGCTGCGCGGCGGAGCGCCGAAGGCAGGCCCCTTTGGCATGACCCGCGCAAGCGTGAGTGCACGCTGACATCCGTCACGTCCCTGGTGTTCGACGACGCCGGCGCCCTGCTGCGCGTCGAGTATGCCGAACCCGCGGCGTCCCTTCTTCCCGGTGCCGCGAGCACCCCTGGAGCCTAGCTGTGACCTACAACAACCTGACCCCGCGCCGCAGTGTGCTCGCCGCCGGCGGCCTGGCGCTCACCGCACTGGCCCTGGGCCTGTCCGGCTGTGCCCAGGAGGATGCCCTGGCCAAGCAGGCCAAGGCCGGAGACAACAAGAACTACGTGGCCGGAGACGGCTCCGTCACCGAATTCGCGGCCGCCGACCGCAAGGAAGCCGTGCAGGTCAAGGGCACGCTCTTCACAGGGACCGCTGTAACGCCCGCGGAGTTCCAGGGCAAGGTGACGGTGCTGAACTTCTGGTTCGCGGCCTGCGCACCGTGCCGCGTGGAAGCGCCCATCCTCGAGGGCCTGCACCAGGAATTCAAGGACCAGGGCGTCCAGTTCTTCGGTGTGAACCTCCGGGACGAGAAGCCCACCGCCGAAGCCTTCGAGAAGACCTTCAACCTGACCTACCCCAGCTTTGATGACAAGGACGGCGGCGTGCTGCTGTCCGTCTCCGGCCTGGTGCCGCCCGGCGCCGTGCCCACCACCCTGGTGCTGGACAAGCAGGGGCGGGTGGCCTCCCGCGTCCTCGGCGAAATCGAAAAGGGCACCCTGAAGGCCCTCATCGCCGCCGCGGTTGCCGAGTAGAGGCAGGACCGCACCGTGAACAGCCCCTTCGCCGAAGCCATCCTGAACGGCTCGATCCTGCTCGCCATTCCGGTGGCACTGCTGGCGGGACTGGTCTCCTTCCTTTCGCCGTGCGTCCTGCCGCTGGTTCCCGGATACCTCGGGTATGTCACCGGACTCAGCGGCGTGGACCTGCAAAAGCAAAAGCGCGGCCGCATGCTGGCCGGTATCGGCCTGTTCGTCCTGGGTTTCTCGGTGATCTTCGTCCTGCTCGGCGGTGCGTTCGGGCAGCTGGGCAGCCTGATCAGCGGGGGCCAGAACGCCTGGGTCACCCAGCTCCTGGGGGTCCTGGTGATCATCATGGGCATCGTGTTCATGGGCGGCTTCAGCTGGCTGCAGCGGGACGCCAAGATCCATGCGAAGCCTCCGGCCGGGCTGTGGGGCGCGCCGCTGCTGGGCCTGACCTTCGGGCTGGGCTGGGCGCCGTGCATCGGACCCACCTACTCCGCTGTCCAGCTGCTGAGCCTCTCGGGGGGCTCCTCCGCCGCCAAGGGCGCCTTCCTGGCGTTCGTCTACAGCCTGGGCCTGGGGATCCCCTTCCTGCTCATCGCGCTGGCAGTGCGCCGCGGAATGGGGGTCATGGCGTTCTTCCGCAGGCACCGCCTGGCCATCCAGCGGACCGGCGGCGGCATCCTGGTGGTGCTCGGGCTGCTGATGGCCAGCGGAGTATGGGGTTCCTGGGTGACCGGGCTGCAGTACTGGTTCCAAACCGACGTGAAGTTGCCGATCTGATGGGCGAGCGTGTGAAGGTAAAGAAGAAGCAATCCGCCCCCGTCGCAGACGCGAAGGCCAACGCCGCGCTGCCGGCCCTCGGCGTGAAGGGCATGCTTCGCTGGGCCTGGACCCAGCTGACCAGCATGCGCACGGCGCTGTTCCTGCTGCTGCTGCTCGCCGTCGCGGCGGTCCCCGGCTCGCTGTTCCCGCAACGGCCCGCCAATCCCGCCACGGTCACCCAGTACATCAAGGACCACCCGGACTACGGCCAGCTGCTGGATTCCCTCCAGCTCTATGATGTCTATTCCTCCGCGTGGTTCTCGGCGATCTACCTCCTGCTCTTCATTTCGCTGATCGGCTGCGTGGTGCCGCGCGCCATCGCCCACTACAAGGCCATGCGTTCCCAGCCGCCGCGCACACCCCAGCGCCTCTCCCGGCTCCCGGAATACGGCACCCTGGTGATTCCGTCCGACGCCGGGATCCCGGCGTCGGAGGCCATCAACACTGCCGCCGGGGTGCTGCGGAAACGCGGCTACCGCGTGGAGGTCAGGGATGCCGGCGGCGCACTGCCGTCCCTGGGCGCCGAACGCGGCTTCCTCAAGGAAGTGGGCAACCTCGTCTTCCACACGTCCCTCATCGGCGTGCTGGTGTCCGTTGCCGCTGGCGGCCTGTTCGGGTACAGCGGCCAGCGCATCCTGGTGGAAGGCGACACCTTCGTGAATACCCTGGTGGGCTACGACCAGTTCAACCCGGGCACCAATTTCCAGTCCAGCCAGCTGCAGCCGTACTCGCTGCAGCTGGACAAGTTCAACATCACCTTCGACCGCGAATCCAAGGGCAAGTTCGGCCAGCCCATCGACTTCGCCGCCACCGTGACCACCAAGGAAAACCCGGACGCGCCGGCCAAGCAGGAGATCCTGAAGGTCAACGATCCCGTGACCCTGGGCGGTACCAGCATCTACCTCACCGGCAACGGCTACGCCCCGGTGGTGACCGTCCGCGACGGCGCAGGCAACGTGGCCATGCAGGGCCCGGTGGTGGCCAAGCTGCAGGGCGAGAACTACTACTCCTCCGTGGTCATCAAGGCTCCCGACGCGAAGCCCGACCAGCTCGGTTTCGCCGGGTTCTTCCTGCCCACGGCGTTCGTCACCGACCAGGGGGTCTCCTTCAGCGGCGACCCGGAGCTGTTCAACCCCCAGCTGTCGCTGAACTCGTACTACGGCGACCTGGGCCTGGACGCGGGCTCCCCGCAGAACGTCTTCGAGCTGGACGTCAAGAAACTCACCCCGCTGAACGCCCGGAACCTCCCCACCAAGGGCATCACGCTGACCCCGGGCTCCACGTACACCCTGCCGGACGGCAAGGGCACCATCAGTTTCGACGGCGTGAAGCGCTACATCGGCGTGGACATCCACCACAACCCGGGCCAGGTGTCCGCCCTGGTGTTCGCCCTCATCGCGGTGGCCGGCCTGATCCTCTCGCTCTACGTCAACCGCCGGCGCGCCTGGGTGCGCACGGGCACAGCCGCCGACGGCCGCACCATGGTGGAATACGGGCTCCTGGCCCGCGGTGAGGACCACCGCCTCGCCGGCGAGGCCGCGGCCCTGCGGAAGCTGCTCTCCGAACAGTGGCAGCTCCCCGCTGACGATACCGGCGGCGGAAACAGTGCCGCGTCCCAGCAAACTCCCAGCCCGGCACGCGATAATGACGCCGGCTCCGTCACCACCCCAGCAGGCCCCGCCGGGCCCGAAAAGGACCAGTAATGCCATTTGGAATCAACGAAACCATGGGCCAGTACAGCGAACTGTTCATGCTGCTGGCGGCAGGGACCTACACGGTGGCCTTCATCGCCTTCGCCTGGGACCTGGCCAAGAGCAGCAAGGCCCTGCGCGCCGTGGACCTGAAGGCTGCCCAGGCCGCCTCCGCCACCAAGGTGCCCGTGGCCGCCGGAGTGGCCGCAGGCCCGGCCGGGTCCCGCCTCGACGGACCCGCCGACCGTGCCGAGCGCCCGTCGTCGTCCACCAAGTCAGCGGCCGGTGACGGTGGTGCCGCCACGGCCGACGGCGACATGAAGTATGCCGCGGAGCGCCGGGTTCCGGCCCGGGTTGCCGTCGCCCTGACCGTGCTGGCCGCCGCCATCCACGGCGCCGGCGTGCTGACGCGCGCTTTCGGTGCCGGCCGCGTGCCGTGGGGCAACATGTACGAATTCCTGACCACGGGCGCCTTCCTGGTGGCGGTCGTCTTTCTGTTCTCCCTCATCCGGCGCGACCTGCGCTTCCTCGGTACGTTCGTCGTGGGACTGGTCATCATCATGCTGGTGGCTGCCTCCGTGGCGTTCTGGACCCCCGTGGGACACCTGGTACCCGCGCTGCAGAGCTACTGGCTGGTGATCCACGTCTCCATCGCGGTGCTGTCCTCCGCGCTGTTTACCCTGACGTTCGCCATGTCCGCCCTGCAGCTGGTGCAGTCCCACCGGCAGAAGACCGTTGCGGCCGGCGGCACCGACAAGCTCGGGTTCATGCGCCTGGTGCCTTCCGCACTGAGCCTGGAGAACCTGTCCTACCGCATCAACGCCATCGCCTTCATCGGGTGGACCTTCACCTTGATGTTCGGCGCGATCTGGGCGGAAAAGGCGTGGGGACGGTTCTGGGGCTGGGACACCAAGGAAGTGTGGACCTTCGTCATCTGGGTGGTCTACGCCGGATACCTGCACGCCCGGGCCACCCGCGGCTGGACGGGCACGCGCGCTGCCTGGCTGTCGATCGTCGGCTACCTGTGCGTGATCTTCAACTTCACCATCGTGAACACGTTCTTCAACGGCCTGCACTCCTACTCCGGCCTCTAAACGGGCTCCTTCTCCGGTCTCCGGGCCGGGCCCCCGAAATAAAAAAACCATTCGATGTAGCAACAGGGGTGTTCCCGGTCCTTCGGTAATGCTACGTTGGTGACGTTCCCCTGTGATGAAGCTTGCAGGCGGATCACTAGCCTTGTCCGAGGTACCCATGAGCTACGTTCTCGCCGTTGACGTCGGGACCAGTTTCACGGCGGCCGCCGTAGTGCGTTTCAACGCGGGAGCTTCACCTGTTCCGGAGTGCCTGCCGCTGGGCCTCCGGGGAAGTTCCGTGCCCTCGGTTGTGTACTACCCCGGGGACGGCCCCGTCCTGGTGGGCGAGGCCGCCGAACGCCGCTGGCTGGACGCCCCCGGCCAGGTGGTGCGCGAGTTCAAACGCCGGATCGGCGACGACGTTCCGTTCTCCGTAGGCGCCCTGTCCGTCCAGCCGGAGGACGTTTTCGCCACCATGGCGCGCTGGGTGGCCGACCGCGCGGCCGAACGCGAGGGGGAGCCGGCCTCGGCAATTTTCCTGACCCACCCCGCAGCCTGGGGCCACCACCGGCTCTCGGTGATCCGGGGCGCCCTCACCGCCCAGGGGCTGGCGGACGTCACATTCCTTTCCGAACCCGAAGCCGCCGCACTGCACTACGCCTCGCAGGTGCGGGTCGAGGAAGGCAGCACCATCGCTGTGTACGACCTTGGCGGGGGCACCTTCGACACCGCCGTGCTGCGCAAGACCGGCAGCAGCCGCTTCGAACTGGCGGGACGGCCCGAAGGGATCGAGGACCTGGGCGGCGCCGACTTCGACGCCGAGGTGTTCCGTTACGTTTCCGGCCACACGGGTGGTGTCCTTGCCGGCCTGGATTCCAAGGACCCGGCGGTGCTGCCGGCGCTGACCCGGCTGCGGCGTGAGTGCGTGGAAGCCAAGGAGGCCCTTTCCGCTGACAGCGAGGCCAATATCCAGGTGCTCCTGCCCGGCTTCCAGCAACAGGTCCGGCTGGTCCGTGCGGACTTCGAGGCCCTTATCGAGGAACCGCTCCGCGAGACAGTCGATGCCCTGGAACAATCGCTGTGCCAGCTGCAGCTGGAGCCGGCAGACCTTTCCGCGGTGCTGTTGATCGGCGGGTCCTCGCGCATCCCGCTGGTGGCGCAGCTGGTGTCGGAACAACTGGACCGTCCCATCGCCGTGGACGCGGACCCTAAGTCTTCCATCTGCCTTGGAGCGGCGGTGGCCGCCTTGCTTGAGCACCAGGCAGCAGCCGCCCTGGCCTTCCGCGCCGCGCCGGACACCGCCCCGGACGGCGCCCCGTCCGCCGTCGAACACGCCGGCGGAACCCCCGTCCCGCAGATTCCGCGGCGGCCCGGCTGGCGCGGGACCACGGCGCCCGCGGGGTTGCCGGCAGGCCTCGCCGCCGCCGGCGGCGGTCACCGGCAGCGCGGTGCCCACGCGCCGACGCCCACCGTCCGGCTGACCGCCGTGGCCGCCGGCGCTGCCCTCCTGACAGTCCTCACCGCCACTGCGGCGCAGAGCCCGGACGGATTCGGCAGCCTCACCGCGGTGTTCGTGCCGCAGGCGGGTGCCAGCACCACCGGCGGCTCGGCCGGGTCCGACGGCGGGGCCAGCCCGGATGCCGCGGGGACCGGCAGCCTGGCGGACGGCGCCTGGCCCGGCGACGCGGCTGCCAGCCGGACCCCGGAGCCGCTGGCAGGCATCGGGGCCAGTGCCACCAGGAAATGGGCCGACGCCCGGCCCGGTGTCGAGGCGTCGGTCCCGGACACGGGCCCCTTGGCCGCCGGCGCCGGACCAGACGGTACCGCCGCCTCCGGCGCACTTGGCGGGGACGGGGGAACGGGAACCGGCATCATCCTGGACTCCGCCCCGGGAGGTGCCGCCGGTACGGACACCGGGACGCCCACGGGCACCACAGACCCCAGCACCAGCGACCCAGCCACCAGCGATCCAGCGACCAGCGATCCAGCGACCAGCGATCCCGCGCCGTCTGACACCGCGACGGCCGAACCAACCCCCTCCGACACGACCGGGACGGCCACGCCAACTCCCGAGCCCGCCACCACGACCGATCCGGCCGCCACGACCGATCCGCCCACCACGGATACGGCGGCAACCGATCCCGCCGCCACGGACCCGGCCACGTCCACGGATCCGGCACCGGACCCGACGAGTGGCCCTACCGCGACGCCAACCCCGGAGCCGTACTCCGGGTCATCCACCGTCACCGCCAGCGAAACGGCCCTGACCACGCCCCCGGCGGCCTGACATGGACAACCATCTCCCGCAGCGGGACCAGGCGGCTTTGCACCGTGAACTGGACAGGCGCAGTGAGCTGGGCCGGCACGCTGAACTGGACGGCTACCGGGAGCTGGACAAGCACGTAGAACTGGACCGGCACGGTGAACTGGACGGCTACGGTGAACTGGACCGCCACCAGCCCCCGGCGCACACCGCCGAGCTGATCTCCAGTCAGCTGAGGGGTGCCAACGCCGCGGTGCGGGAGTTGCTGCTGGCCCTTTCCGTCGGGTTTGCCTTGCCCGGGCCGTTGCCGGCGGACCTGCAGGCCAGGATCAGCAATGGCACGGTGGAGACCTTGGACGGGCTGGTGGAACGGGCCGAGGCCGCGGGGCTCCTCGGGCCCGACGGCACCGTGGTGGGCACGGTGCAGCATGCCCTGCTCGCCGTCACCCCCGCCGCCAAGAAACATGCACTTGAGCGTGAGCTCGTAACGGTCTTCGCCTCTTCCGGCCAGCCGCTGGGCAGCCTCGCCCGCGAACTCGCCAGGGGCGGCCTCGCCGACGCCCGCGTAGCAGCCGAACTTGAGGAAGCCGCGGACGCAGCGCTGGAGCACGATCCCGGGCTGGCCGTCCAGCTCTATGATGAGGCACTCCTGGCAGGTGCGGATCCGGTGCGCACCGCGGCACGGCGAGCCCAGGCCGCGGCCGGCGACGGCGACCTGGACGCCGCCGCCCGGATCATCGACAGCCTCCTGGTCCGGACCGACCCTCCGGACCTGCGCCGCGGCGCGGATGTCGCCGCCTCCGTCTGGGCGCAGCGGGGCATGCTCGCCCGGGCCGCGGACGTCTACAGCTGGCTGGGCGCCGAACGGATGGGAGCATCGGCGCCGCTAGCCGTCGTCGCACTGGCCGGCTCCGGAGACCGCGAAGGTGCGGCAGCCTTCTTCCGGCCGGATGCGCCGCCCCCCTCGCCCACGCTCCTGGCCGCTGCCCTGGCGCAGACCGGCCGAGGCGTCCTGGCCTCGCTCGGGGACCATCCCCAGCAAGGGATCCCGGTCTTGATCCACGCCTCGGACATGCTGAACTCCGCGGCGGCGGCGCTGCCCCTGGCCGAAACTCCGGCCGCCCTGGCAGCACTGCTCGCCATGCACAGCGGTGAGCCGCACCTGGCGGAAACCGTCTGCCGGGCCGCCGTCGCCGCCAACCAGGGAGGCAACGCCGCCCAGCCCAGGCTGCTCCTGCTCCAGGGCTGGGCTGCCATGATGCAGGACAAACTCGAGGACGCCCGGCTCGCGGCCGGCGAGGCCGCGAAGGCAAACCACTGGCCCCTGGTTCCGAGGGACGAGATTCTGTGCGCGGCCCTGGAAGTCGGGCTGGCCCGCAGGAACGGCGATGTCCCCGAGCTCCTCAGGTCCTGGGAGCGGGCCCGCGAGGCCATGCTGCACAGCTCCGTTGACCTGTACGGCCTGCTGCCCTGGGGAGAACTGATGATCGCCGCTGCCCGGTTGCGTGAAACCCGCCGCGTGGCGCACCACATGGAGGAAGCCTGGCGGCTGCTGGGACGGCTGGGTGATCCACTGCTCTGGTCCGTCCCGCTGCACTGGGCCGCCGTGCAGGCGGCGTTGCTGGGCGAAAGCCCTGCCGAGCTCGCACCGCATGCGGCGGCGCTGGCGAGGGCCTCGGGGCACAGCCATCTGGCCGCGGTGTTTGCCGCCGCGGGCAAGGCCTGGGTCTCGGTCCTGGCCGGGCGGCTGCGGCCGGCGGACGTGGAAGCTGCGGCGCGCGGGCTGGCGGCCGTGGGAATGCCCTGGGAGGGTGCCCGGCTGGCCGGGCACGCCGCAGCCCGCGCCGATGAACGCAGGGACATGATGCGCCTGCTCTCGTGCGCCAGGGAGCTCCACCCGCAGGGCAGCCCGGCAGCTGCCGGGACGCGCCCGTCGGCAGCGCGGGGGAGCTCCGCGGCGGACGCCCCGGGCAGTACGGTGCAGCAGGATGCCTCGGGATTGAGCGAACGGGAGAAGGAAGTGGCCAGGCTCGTGCTTGAGGGCAAGACCTACCGGGAGATCGGCGAGGCCATCTACATTTCCCCCCGCACGGCCGAGCACCACATCGCCCGGATCCGCCGCCGCCTCGGTGCCGAAAACCGGTCCGACCTGCTGGCCCGGCTGCGCCTGGCCCTTGGCCCGGAGCATCACCAACAGGAATGAACCCCTAATGCCCCTACCGGCAGCAGGCCGCGCGCCCCGGAAGTGCACCAGCGGGTAAGGGGGAAGGACCCGATGCCCGTGCCCGCAGCCCAACCTAGGTTTGAACCGACCGGGTAATGGCGACGGACGTCGCCACCGAGAAGATGTGAGGACCACGCACATGCCAACACTCGCAAACGACCTTGTGCAGTTCCTGATGCACCTCTTTGGCAACCCGGAGGCGGCGCGGGACTTCCTCGAAGACCCGGAACGGGCCCTGTCAGACCACGGGCTTGGCCATGTCACCTCTGCTGATGTTGACGCGGCAATGCCGGTCGTCCTCGACTACGCACCCATCAGCGTCAACGCCGCCTTCGACCGGGATGAGCACACGGGCAGCAACGGCGCCGGCACGGGCCACTCCGGCTGGACCGGGCCCGTTGCCTTGGCGGGAAACGGCGGTGCCGGGGCTGCCGGCGGCCCCGGCGGGGGCAGCCAGGAGCATGAGGACCATGCCTACGCGGTCCAGCAGCTGCACCATGTGATGAACCACTACTCCTACACTGCCGGCACCACCATGGTGGACGACCGGGACACCATCACCGACCAGTCCGTGACGCAGAACATCTGGGCCCACGGCGACGTGGAACAGTGGTTCGACAACGACGCCGCCGTGGCGCCGGGAGACCAGGCCGTCACGGCGGTCGTCTCCGGCGGCGATGCTGACGCCAGGGACGCCTCCACCACCGGGGACACGTACAACACCGACGTCGCCCTTGACATGGAGGCTGCCTGGGACGGTGCGGACCACTCCGCTGCGTGGGACGGCGCCGACCACTTCGCCGGCACGGAGATGGACGGGCCCTTCAGCGCGGACAGCTCCGTCGACAGCCTGGCCCCGGAGCCGGACGCCGTGAACCAGGCGGAAGCCTTCGACACCCCGGACGCCGCCACCACGCAGGACGCCGTCAGCGACGCCGGCACCTCCATCGATGCGGCCGCGGATGGCGCCGCGGAAGACACCTTCCAGGACCACCCGGACACCGTCCTGGTGGAGGACGACGCGGCAGCAGCCGGCAACCCGATCGATTTCCCGGAGGACACCTCCAGCCATACCGGCGCGGACATGGACCAGCAGGCCGCCATCGACGATCCGGTGCTTGACGGCCCGGTGATTGACGACTCCGCCGCGCTGTAACACGCTTGTTCCGGAAGGAATGCGCCCGGCACGGGAGGACAGTCTGTGGCAGAAGCAGGACCGGCAAGGCCGCCGGCTCCCGCGCCGGCGGGACAGCTGGTGCGGCTGGTGGAGCAGGGCCTCCAGCTCGTGGGCACCGGGGACCGGGCCGACCTGCGCAACCGCCTGGAGCATGCCCTCGCCCGGCTGCAGGACCCCAGCATCAGGGTGATCGTGGTGGGGGAGTTCAAACAGGGCAAGAGCAAGCTCATCAACGCACTGGTCAACGCCCCGGTGTGCCCCGTGGACGACGACATCGCCACGTCCACCCCCACGGTGGTCCGGTACGGTGACCCGGCGTCGGCCGCGGTCCTGGTTCCCGTTGCCGATACAGCAGGCGGGGACGGCGGCAGCGTGGAGCGCCGGCCGATCGACCTGGCAGAGCTCCCCGCGTTCGTTTCCGAGCAGGGCAACCCGGGCAACCGGAGGAATCTGGCGGCGGCTGAAGTGTGCCTCCCCCGCAGGATGCTGACCGGCGGGCTCACCATTATCGACACGCCAGGGGTGGGCGGCCTCGGCTCGACGCATACGCTGACCACACTCACCGCCCTGCCCACTGCCGATGCCATGCTGCTGGTCTCGGATGCCTCCCAGGAATACACCGAGCCTGAACTGCGCTTCCTCCGGCAGGCCATGCGGATCACCCCCAGCGTCGGCGCCGTGCTCTCGAAGACGGACCTGTATCCGGACTGGCGCCGGGTTGAGGAGCTGGACCGGGAACACCTGAAAGAGGTGGCCCCGGACATCCCCCTCTTCCCGCTCTCCGCCGACCTCCGCCTGGAGGCCGCGCGGCTGCAGGACAGCGAGCTCAACGCCGAATCCGGCTTCCCGGCACTGGTGGCCCACCTCCGGAACGAGATCGTGGGGAACGCCCAGCGCCTCCAGCGCCGGTCGGTCAGCCAGGACCTGCTGTCCGTCACCGGCAACCTGCGGCTTTCCCTGCAGTCCGAGCTTGGGGCGCTGGAAAAGCCGGAAGGGACACCGCACATGGTGGCGGAGCTGGAACAGGCCAAGGTGGAGGCCGATGAGTTGCGGAAACGGTCAGCCCGGTGGCAGCTGACCCTCAGCGACGGCATCAATGACCTCATCGCCGACATGGAATACGACCTCCGGGACCGCCTCCGCCGGATCCAGCGGGACGCCGAAGTGGCCATCGACCAGGGCGACCCCGGGCCGGTCTGGCCCCAGTTTTCGCAGTGGCTCGAGGAATCCGTGGCTGCTGCCATCTCCGATACCTTCGTGTGGACCAGCGAGCGGTCCCAATGGCTGGCCGCCCAGGTGGCCGACCACTTCGCCGCTGACGAGGTGTCGCTGCCGGTGCTGCATGTTGCCGACTCCGGCGACGCCCTGGACCCCGTCGAAGAGATGCCGGGGCTGGATCCCGGCCGTGTGAACCCCGTGCAGAAAGTCCTCATCGGCATGCGCGGATCCTATGGCGGCGTCCTGATGTTCGGGCTGCTGACCGGTATTTTCGGCATGGCCCTGATCAACCCCTTGTCCGTGGGCGCCGGGCTCCTGCTGGGCCGCAAGGCCTACCGGGAGGACAAAGAAGTCCGGCTTAAACGCCGCCAGGGCGAGGCCAAGGCGCTGGTGCGCCGCCAGCTCGACGACGTCACGTTCCAGGTGGGGAAGCAGTTGAAGGACCGGCTGCGGCTCGTCCAGCGGACCATCCGGGACCATTTCACCGGGATCGCTGACGAATACCACCGGTCGCTCGCTGATTCGGTGTCCGCGGCGCAGAATGCGGCGAATTCCTACGCCCGGGAGAAGGAAGGGCGGGTCCGGGAGATCAAGGCGGAACTCCAGAAGGTTGACGCCCTCCACCGGGCGGCGGAGGCCGTGGCGGCCGACGCCGGGGCGGGGGCGCACATGGCAACGGAGGTGGCATGACGGCGTCCACCACGGCCCGGGCGGCGGACCTGCTCCGGGAAGCGCTGAAGGCCTACGGGGACGAGCCCGACGTGGTGGAGGCACTCCAGCGGTACCAGCGCCGGCTCGCCGAGCCGCTGCGGGTGGCGATCGCCGGGATGGTCAAGGCAGGCAAGTCCACGCTCCTGAATGCCATCGTGGGGGAGGAGATCGCCCCCACCGATACCGGAGAGTGCACCCGGATCGTCACCTGGTACCGGCACGGGCACACCCCGCGGATCACCCTGTACCCCAAGGCAGGGGAGCCGCGGCCCCTGCCGCTCAGGCGGACCAACGGCCGGCTGGTCTTTGTCCTCGACGGGCGGGCTGACGACGTGGACCGGCTCGACGTCGAATGGCCGTCCCCGGCCCTGCGCACCATGACCCTCATCGACACTCCGGGGATCGCCTCGCTGTCCCGGGACGTGTCCGAAAGGTCCACCGGCTTCCTGGCCCCCGAGGATGCGCCGTCCGAAGCAGACGCCGTCATCTACCTGATGCGCCACATGCACGCGTCCGATCTGCGGTTCCTCGAATCCTTCCGCGACGACGCCGCCGGCCGCTCGGGCACCGTGAATGCCATCGCGGTGCTGTCCCGGGCCGACGAAGTGGGGGCCGGACGCCTGGATTCCCTGATTTCCGCCGCGGACATCGCCGGCAGGTACGGCCAGGACCCCAACCTGCGGAAGCTGGCGCTGGGGGTGGTCCCGGTGGCCGGGCTCCTGGCGCAAAGCGCGCGGACCCTTCGCCAGTCCGACTTCGAATCCCTGCGGTTGCTGGCCGCCCTGGACCGCGGTGCCCGGGAGCGGCTGTTGCTCTCCGCCGACAGGTTCCGCCGCTCGACGGAACCGGAAGGGTTGAGTGAGGAGGCCAGGGCGTCGCTGCTGGAACGCTATGGGCTCTTCGGCATCCGGCTGGCAGCGGTGCTGATCCCCAACGGCTTCCCGGAACCCACCCCGCTGGCGCATGAGCTGGCCCGCCGCAGCGGGCTGGACTCCCTCTTGGCGCTGCTGGACCGCCAGTTCCAGGCAAGGGCTGATGCGTTGAAGGCCCGGACTGCGGTGGCCGCGGTGGAAAACCTCCTGCACACCAGGCCCAGGGAGGGGACGCAGGCCCTGGCCGCGGCGCTGGAGCGGCTGCAGGCCAACGCCCACGAGTTCCGCGAACTCCGGTTGCTGGCCGGCCTCCGGAGCACGGGAGTGGACGTCCCCCCGGAACTGGCGGCGGAAGCGGAACGGCTCATCGGCGGCTTGGGCACGGCAGCGCCCCTCCGGCTGGGCCTGCCCCCGGATGCCGGCGCCGGGGAACTGGCCGCAGAAGCCCGGGCCTGCCTGGCGCGCTGGCGGGAGGTGGCCGGGAATCCGCTGACCGCACGTTCGGCGCTGGAGGCGTGCCGGGTGGTGGTCCGAAGCTGTGAGGGCATGCTGGCGGAGCTGTCCGGCGCGAAGGTGGCCTAGTCCTTGGTTCCGCGCGGCGTCAGCCACGCGCCGGCGGAAGGCAGGAACAGCAGCCCCAGGCCGGCGCATGCCATGATCAGCGCACCGCCCCAGAGCAGTACCACATGGCTGCCGGCTTCGCCCCGCGGAACCAGGAAGGCGGACGCCACCAGCAGGACCGCCGCATGGCCGGCGAGCAGGGGGACCAGGACCCAGCGGGCCCACCTTCGTCGCCCCATCACCACGGCCAGCACGGCGGCCTCGAGGATGATGAACAGCAGCAGCGCAGCCAGGCTTCCCCAGAAGATGGTGCCCGCAGTCGCCCCGAGAGCGTCCGTGCCGCCGCCCGGGGCGAGGTCCGCCACCAGGACGTTGAGCCTCTGCAGATGCGAGTCACGGGTCAGGAAAGAACCCGCCAGCACTGCAAGGCCCGTCACGAAGCTGGCCAGCCACAGCCGCCGGGCGGTACGTACGGCCCGCGGCGGCCTGGGGACCAGAGGGATGGGCGGCGGTGCAGAGTAGGAGGGCCCCGGCCGCGGCGGGGGAACGGACATGCGCCGTTCTTCACCGCCGGGTTGGGACGCCATGGGGCCTATTTCAACCCATCGGTGTCGTGCTCGTCAGTCCCGCGCTGGCCCTTGCCGTTGTTTTCCCGGCCTTTGGCCTCCAGCTGTTCCTTGAGTTTCCTCAGGCGCTCGGCCTCGGCCTGGTTGCGGCGGCGGGCTTCGAGGTTGCGCAGGAAGTCCGGGTCGTCATCCGGGGCGGTGGGGTGCGGGTAGGCCTGCGGCTGTGGACCGGTGCCCCGCGGCCGGCCGATCAGCAGCCACAAAATGGCGCCCAGGACGGGCAGGAGAATCATCACGATGATCCACGCGGGTTTCGAAATCCCGCGGGTCAGGCGGCCTTCGGTGCGGATCACGTCCACCAGGCCATACACGAAGATGACGAGGACTGCCACGGCCAAAGCCACACGGAAGAGCATGCCATTAAGTCTATCGTCAGGACGGGCAGGGGCCGCTGGCGGGGCCGCTAAACTTGGATAGTGGCCTTTTTGAAATATTCCCTGATCCGGCTGGCGCTTTTCGTGCCTCTCTTCGTGCTGTTCACACTCCTGCAGCTTGGGGTGCTGATGTCCGTGATCTGCGCCGCGCTGATTGCCTTCGCCATCAGCTACCTGTTCTTCCAGAAGCAGCGGGACGCCGCCACGGCAGCCCTGCAGCACCGCTTTTCCGGTAAGGCCAAGCCCTTGCGGTCGGCGGGCGAGGTCCGGGATGCCAACGCGGAGGACGCGCTGCTGGACGCCAACCCGGACATCACCATCAACAACGCCAAGGGCAAGAAGAACTAGAACCCGTGGCTGAGTACCAGTCCGAGTGAGAACAGCAGGCTGTAGCCGAGGTTGATCAGGCCGGTCTGCTTCAGGACCGGGATCAGGCTTTTGCGCTTGCGGCCGTTGATCATCAGCCAGGCCGGCATCAGGCACGCCGGGATGAGCAGCAGGACAATCAGGATCCACGGCCGCCCGGGCGCCAGGATCACCACCAGCAGGATGGCGACGGCGAGCATCAGGACGTAGCTTTCGCGTGCGTGCTTGTCGCCCAGGCGGACGGCCAGGGTCTTCTTGCCGGCCTGCATGTCCGTGGGGATGTCCCGGACATTGTTGGCCATCAGCAGCGCGGTGGCGATCAGTCCCGTGCCGATGGCGCCAATCACCGCGGACAGGTTGATGTGCCCGGCCTGCGTGTACGTGGTGCCGAGGGTGGCCACCAGGCCGAAGAACACGAACACGAAAAGGTCGCCCAGGCCCATGTAGCCGTAGGGGTTCTTGCCGCCGGTGTAGCCCCAGGCGGCCATGACGCAGCCCAGTCCCACCAGGATCAGCCACCAGGCCTGGGTGAGGACCACCAGGACCAGGCCAAACACCATGGCCAGGGCGAATGTGCCGAACGCAGCCCACTTGACGTGCGCGGGTTTGGCGGCGCCCGAGCCCACCAGCCGCAGCGGCCCCACCCGGTCGTCATCGGTGCCGCGGATGCCGTCGGAGTAGTCGTTGGCGAAGTTCACGCCCACCTGGAGCAGGAGCGCCACCAGCGCCGCGAGGATGGCGTTGGGCAGAAGGAACGAATCCATCTCGTAGGCGGCGGCAGAGCCGATCAGCACCGGAGCGATGGCTGCGGGCAGCGTCCGGAGCCGGGCGCCTTGGATCCATTGGGTGGCTGTGGCCACTGTTAGTACCTCGTGTTGTTTCGGTAGGACGGCAGGATGGAACATCCGCACCCGCCGCGGGGGTGCAGGTCCACTTTACTTTCCCCGGTGCCGGGCACTGAGTTCTGCGGTCATCGCCAGCCGGTCCGGTTTGCCGTTCGGCAGCATCTTCAGGGCCGGCGCGGTGAGGACCGTTTTGGGCGCCAGCACTCCCAGCGCGCCGCGCCACTGCTGCTGGAGGACGACGGCGGCGTCCCCGGCGATGTGCCCGCCGTCAGTACTGTCCCCGTCACTGCTGTCCGGTGCCAGCGCGACGTACGCCGCCACGGCCTGGCCCCACTCCGCGGACGGAACACCCGCCACGAAAGCCGCGCTGACGGCGTCGGACTTTTCCAGCTCAGCCTGCACCTGTGCGGCGGATACCTTGACGCCGCCGGTGATGATCACGTCGTCGGCCCGGCCCAGCACGGTGAGCCGGCCGTCGTCGTCGATGCTGCCGAGGTCGCTGGTGCGGAACCAGCGCACGCCGTCCTCCTCGAAGAACGTCCCGGTCTCCTCATCCGGTGCCTCGATGTAGCCGGCGGCGACCGTGTCCCCGCCGAGCAGGATCCGGCCGTCGGGATCCACCCGGACGGAGACGCCCTCCAGCGGGTAGCCGTCGTACACGCAGCCGCCGGAGGTCTCCGCGGAACCGTAGGTGGTGACCACCCGCACGCCGGCCGCGCGGGCAGCCTCCAGCAGGGACGCCGGGGCAGGGGCGCCGCCCAGCAGGATGGCGTTGAACCTGCGGAGCACGGCGAGGGTGTCCGGCGAGGGGTTGTCCAGGAGCCGCTGCAGCTGGGTGGGGACGAGCGAGGTGAAGCGGATCTTGTCCGTCAGTTCGAGCGCTGCCGCGGTGAAGGCCTCGGGGGTGAAGCCGCCGGACATGTCCATGACCCAGGGCCGGGTCCCGGCGAACAGGGACCGGACCAGCACCTGGATGCCGGCGACGAACTGCACGGGCAGCGCCAGCAGCCACTGGCCCTCGCCCTTGAGCCGCAGCGCGGTGGCCATCGAGGACGCCGCCAGGGACTCCACGGTGAGCAGCGTTGCCTTGGGTGCGCCGGTGGAGCCGGAGGTGCGGACCACGGCCACGGCATCGTCGCAGCCGGGGGTCTCCACGTGCCCCACGAGCAGGGCCCCGTCCGGGTCGACGGAGAGTTCGACGGCGGGACCCTCGCCGTGGAGGGCGGCCGCCAGTGCCTTCAGTGCCGGTTCGATGTTGAGGGGACCGCCCGGGGCGGGCGCGGGTGTTTCGCTGTTCATTGCCGTCCTGCCTTAGAAGTAGTGCGGGAAGCGTGACCAGTCGGGGTCGCGTTTTTGCAGGAAGGCCTCCTTGCCTTCCACTGCCTCGTCCGTCATGTAGGCCAGCCGGGTGGCTTCGCCCGCGAAGACCTGCTGGCCGGCCAGTCCGTCGTCGGCAAGGTTGAAGGCGAACTTCAGCATGCGGATGGCCTGGGGGGACTGCCGCGCGATGTCCGCGGCATATTCGAGCGCAACCTCTTCCAGCCGTTCGTGGTCCACGGCTTCGTTTACGGCGCCCATGCGGACCATGTCCTCAGCGGAATATTCGCGGGCCAGGAAGAAGATCTCGCGGGCTGTCTTTTGCCCCACTTGCCGGGCCAGCAGCGCGGAGCCGTAGCCGGCGTCGAAACTGCCCACCGTGGCGTCCGTCTGCTTGAACTTGCCGTGCTGCCGGGAGGCGATGGTGAGGTCGGAGACGACGTGCAGTGAGTGCCCTCCGCCGGCCGCCCAACCGTTGACGACGGCGATGACCACCTTGGGCATGGTGCGCATCAGCCGCTGGACTTCCAGGATGTGCAGGCGCCCGGCCCGGGCGGGGTCGATGGTTTCCTGCGTCTCGCCGTCGGCATAGCGGTAGCCATCCCGGCCCCTGATCCGCTGGTCGCCGCCGGAGCAGAACGAGTGGCCGCCGTCCTTGGGGGAGGGGCCGTTGCCGGTGAGCAGGACGGTGGCCACGTCCGGCGTCATGCGGGCGTGGTCCATGGCGCGGTAGAGCTCATCCACGGTTCCGGGCCGGAAGGCGTTGCGGACCTCGGGCCGGTTGAACGCGATCCTGACGGTGGGCAGGTCGCGCACCCACCCGCCGCCGGAATTCCGCTCCACCTGCCGGTGGTACGTCATGTCCTGGAAGTCCTCGAAACCGGACACCACCCGCCAGCGGGTGGGATCGAAGACGTCGGACACCGGGGCGGGGATCTGGTTGCTCACCGTCCAAGTCTAGTAATCGTGCCTAGCTGATGCAGAACTCGTTGCCCTCAGGGTCCGCCATCGTGTGCCAGGAATGCGGTCCCTGCTGCGCGGTCCAGAGGAACGTGGCTCCGCGGGCCTCCAGTTCCCGGCGAACCTCGTCCTTGTCCCGGCCGTCCAGCCTCACGTCCCAGTGCACCCGGTTCTTGACGGTTTTTCCCTCCGGCACCGTCTGGAACAGCATCCGGCGCTCCGGTGCCTTCGCCTCGATTTCTTCGGGCGGCCGGATGGCGGCCCCGTCCTTCCACACCAGGTTTCCGCGGTGGGTCATCGTCTGGCCTTCCGTGGCGTAGCCCTGCTCGATCATGGACCGGATGAAGCCCGCGTCCTGCGGTTCCACTTTCCACTGCAGGGTTTCGGCCCACCAGTCGGCGAGTTCATGCGGTTTTGCCGAGTCGATGACGATCTGGATGTTCAGTCCCATGCCACCACGGTAAGGCGGCCGGAGGGGGGTTGCGGAAGGCGTGCGTGCTGGAGGTTCAGCCGCCTCCAACGTTGAAAAGTATTCTTGACTTTATGTCATGACATAGGTCACAGTGTGGAGCGGAAAGGGTTTTCCCTCAATGCACAGCGAGAGACAGGACAGAGCATTGTCAGAGCAGACAAGAATCTCCAGCATCACCCGCCGCCAGTTCGGACTAACTGCCTTGGGCCTTTCGGCTTTGGCCGCGGGCCTCACAGCCTGCGGCGGGGGCGGAGGTTCTTCTGACGGAGGGACCAAGACCCTCCAGCTGATCCTGTCCGGGGATACCAACCAGGGGGGGCGCTTTCGCGGCGGCCGCCAAGAAATACAAGGAAGCCACTGGCATCACGATCGAAGTGGTTGACGTTCCCACCGCCGACATCACCACCAAGCTGAAGAATGCCGCCACGGCGAACGACCTCCCCGCGCTGGCGCGTGTGACCGGCCTCGATCCGCTGTGGGCCAACCAGCTCCAGGACCTCTCAGACATCGCCAGGAACCACGGCATTGATGAGAAGTACCTGCAGGAATCCCCTGACGGCATCATTCCCGCCATCCCCTCGGACCTGACCGCGGTAGGCCTCTTCGTCAACAAGAGCCTCTTCGACAAGGCCGGCGTCAAGTACCCCACAGCCATTGAAAACACCTGGACGTGGGACGAATTCATTGCAGCCGTCAACGAAGTCCGCGAAAAGGCCGGTGCAAAATACGGCGTCGTCATGGACCGCTCCGGCCACCGCCTGCGCGCCATGATGTACGAGTTCGGCAGCACCGCCTTCGCCAAGGAGAACGGCAAGTACGCCGGTGACAGCAAGGCCGTGGAAACACTGGAGTATTTCCAGAAGATCAACAACGACCAAACCATGCCCAAATCCGTCTGGCTCAGCGGCGAGGACGGCAACGCCATGTTCAAGAGCGGCCAGGTTGCCGCCTACTACTCCGGCAGCTGGCAGGTGGCGGACTTCAACAAGAACATCAAGGACTTCGAGTGGCTGTCCGTGCCGCTGCCGAAGAAGGAAGTCAACGCCACCAACCTCGGCGGCGGCTTCATGGTCGCCTTTAAGGACACCGGTGCGGACGAGGAAGCCAGGAAGTTCATCGACTGGTTCTACGACGACGCCAACTACACCGCTTTCGCCCAGCTGGGCGGTTACCTCCCGGCCAAGGACCTCAAGGTGGAGTACCAGTTCCAGCAGCCGTCCTTCGAGCTGTACCAGCAGCAGATCGCCACAAACGACGCCAAGGGTGACAACGCCATCAAGCGCGTCGTGGCCGAAGCCTACGCAGAAGCACCGTTCTCCGGCGACCCGCTCCGCGAGGAAACCGTCAAGATGCTCTCGGGCAGCCAGGACGCAAAAACCACGGTGGATAACATCGTGAAGCTCTACAACGGGGCCTGATCCCGTGGCGCAACCAACCATCAGCACTGTCGCGCCGCCGAAAGCACCGGCACGGCGGCCAGCTGGCAGCAGATCCGCCCAGAAGCGCCGTAACCGTTACGTCACCGCCCCGCTGATCCTGATCGGCGTCAACGTGGTGCTCTTCCTGGTCTTCTTCGTCTGGCCCGGAGCGCTGGGCATGCTGTACTCCTTCACGGACTACCGCGGGGTCGGAAAGCTGCATTTCATCGGGCTCGCCAACTTCCAGAAGCTCTTCGCGGATGGCAGCTTCTATGCGGCGCTGGGCCGGACCTTCGCCTACACCATCCTCTCCGTTCCGCTGGTGTACGCCTGCTCCCTGGGCGTAGCCGCGCTGCTGGTCAGCAGGGCGGTCCGGGGCCGCACCGCGGCCAAGATTGTAATCTTCCTGCCGTGGCTCATCTCCCCGATCGTGGTCGGCGTCATCTGGAAGTGGCTGTTCGGCCAGGACTTCGGCTTCGTCAACTTCGTGCTCTCCTCCCTCGGCGGCAGCCCCCTGCCGTGGTCGAGCAACGGCGACCTGGCCCTGGCGGTTGTCATATTTGCCTCGGCGTGGGGCGGGACAGCCTTCAACATGCTTTTGTTCATCGCGGCTTTGAAGAACATCCCGGAGGCCCTGCTGGAAGCGGCAGAACTGGACGGGGCCAACGCCTGGCAACGCTTCCGGCACGTCACGCTCCCAGGCATCGCGCCGACGTCGTTCATGGTCATCCTGCTCTCCACCATCCACGCCATGAAGGAATTCGCCATGATCCAGGCTTTGACAGGGGGCGGACCCGGAACGCAGAACACGCTGATCGTGCAGTACATCTACAAAACCGGTTTTGAGCAGTCCAAAGTGGGCTACGCCAGCGCGGCCTCCATGGTGCTGATGGTGGTCCTGCTGGCCATCGCGCTCATCCAGCTGCGGTTCAACCGGAAGAAGGGCTGACCTATGACGACAGCTGCCAACCTTCCTCCCGCCGTGGCGGAACCCGCTCCGGGCGCCGCGAGCGTACCGGGCCGCAAGGTGTCCCGCGCCAGGCACGGCGGGCGGGGAAACCGGGAACTGCGCGCCAAGGTTTCCGTCCCGCTCACCGTTCTGATGTGGGTCATTGCTGCCGTTTACGCGTTCCCGTTGCTGTGGTTCGTCCTCAGCTCCTTCAAACCCGGCAGCGAACTGTTCAGCTATCCCTTGTCCATGCTTCCCAGGGAATGGACTTTCCAGGGCTTCGTGGACGCCTGGGAACGCGTGAACTTCGCCCAGTACTTCCTCAATACGGCCACGGTGGCCATCGCCACCACGGTGCTCACGGTCTTCTTCAGCGCCTGCACCGGCTACGCGCTGGCCAAGTACAACAACAAGGGCACGAGGCTGTTCTTCGTGTGCATCCTGGCAACCACCATGCTGCCCACCGAGGTCATCCTGAACCCCACGTTCTCCGTGATCCGGGACCTGGGCCTGTACAACTCGCTGGCGGGCATCATCGTCCCGTCCGTCCTGACGGCGACCGGCGTGTTCATGTTCCGGCAGTTCTTCCTGACCGTTCCGGACGACCTCCTGCATTCCGCAAGGATCGACGGCGCCAGTGAACTGGCCATCTTCTTCCGGATCATGCTTCCACTCTCGAAGCCCATCCTGTTCACGCTGGCGATCTTCTCGTTCCAGTGGCGCTGGAACGACTACATCTGGCCGCTGATCGTGCTCAACGATCCCAAGTGGTACACGCTCCAGGTTGCGCTGCGGAGCATCGTCGGTGCGGAAAACATCGACTGGCCGGTGCTCCTGGGCGCTTCGGTCATTTCCCTGCTTCCGCTGGTCCTGGTGTTCTTCGTCTTCCAGAAGTATGTGCTGAACGCCGATGTCAGCGCCGGGCTGAAGGACTAGGACCATGCACGCAACAGCAACTGACGCCGCCTTCCGCCAGCGCATGGCGCAGGCCGCGGACCACGAGGTGGAAGCGTTCCTGGAAGCGCACGACGCCGCGGCACTGGCGCACCGGCCCGCCATGGCCAGGCTGCTTGCCCTGGTGGCGGTGTTCACCGAGCCGGGCTCCGGCTTCCACCGGCAGGAGCGGCTGGCGCGGCCGATGGTTCAGTGCCTGGACCGGTTGGAAGCCCTGCAGGGCCCGGGAGGCCTCTTCGACGGGACCAACCTCAGCTCGCCACCGGATTCTGCATTCACCCTGAACGACGTCTGCGTGGCCCTGCAGCTCATCCGATCCTTCGGTGCTGCCGGATCCGTGCTCTCCGATGTGGATGGCCGGCTCAGCGCCATCGTGGCCCGTTCCGTCGACTCCATGGTGGCCGGGGGCGTCCACACCCCCAACCACCGGTGGGAACTTTGCGCCGCGCTGGCACGGATCAACCAGTTGCAGCCTAGGGAGGACATTGCGGACCGGATCGGGCAATGGCTGGCCGAGGGGATCGACCAGCTGCCGGACGGGATGTATTCCGAACGCAGCCCGCTGTATGCGACCGCGGTCACCAATCCTTCCCTGCTGGCCATCGCGGACAGCACGGACCGCCCTGGCCTGCTTGACCACGTCCGGCGGAACCTCACGGCTTTCCTGCCCTGGTTCAACCCGGACGGCACCGTGGAATCGGTGTTTTCCCGGCGGCAGGACCAGTGGATGCGCTTCGGTGCCGCCCCGTTCCTGCACCTGTACCTCCGGATGGCACACCAGGACGGCAACCAGCAGTTCGCGGCCGCCGCCGCCTGGCTGGCGACGCTGCCGCTGCACGAACCCGCCAAGCTCCTCGCGCTGGCCAGGCTGGATCCCTGGCTGGCCGGGGCACTTCCGGATCTGCAGGCGTCGGACGTTCTGCCGGAGCTTCCCCGGGCCCTTGCCCCGGCCGAAGCGGGCCTCCGCAGCTGCGGGGCCTACCGGTTCAGGGAAGGCCCATCGGCTACCACCATCTTCGGCGGGTGCGATCCCCTCGTCCCGGGAGTTGTCTCCGGCCTGGCCACCAGCCCCACGTTCCTCCGCTTCAGCCACGGCGCAGCCCTGCTCACGGACGTCCGGCTGTCACGGAGCTTTTTCGACCTCGGGCCGTTCCGCAGCCAGCGGGTCGTCCGGGACGGCCGCAAGCTGGTGCTCTCGGAAGAGCTCGCCGCCAGCTTCTACCAGCCGCTGCCGGCGGGGAAGCTGCGGGCGGACGGCATCTACGGGCTGCAGCATGAGGGCAGGTTCAGTGCCAGCATGGACTTCAGTTCGCGGCCGGCCACAGTGCACCGGCTCGGCACCGAGATCGCCGTCCACGCCGGAAACGGGCAGGCCAGCCTGGATATCCGCTTTGACGGCACGGACACGGCCTTTGCGCTGGAACTGACCTTCCGGCCGGGAGGGGTGCTTGACGGCGTGGAACCGGCAGGTGCGCCCGGGACCTTCCAGCTGGTGTCGGGGACAGGTACGTACCGACTGGGCCAGGATGTCATCGTTTTTGGTCCCGGGCTGCCAGCCGATCCCGATGCCCCGGCCGCCTACAACCCGGGCGAAGCCTACCGGTACCCCGGGGGCACCAACGCCGCCGAGGGCCTCAAGGTGTACATCACCGGCCGAACCAGTGGCACCCATCGGTTCACCTTCCGTGGGTCAACGCTGCCGGACTGATGCAGGGACCCGGCGGGTCCGGTGCTTATGCCTGGACGTGCTGGATCTGTTCGAAGAGATCCGACGGGACGGCATAGATCAGCACCACGGCCAGCAGGTTCTTCGCCGCGTGCACGAAGTAGGAGAACATGACGTTCCTGCCGGTCCACACGTAGACGAACACGAGCGTCGCGCCCATGGCCAGGTACGGCAGCAGCGCCGCCAGGGTGATGGCTTCCTGCCCCACGATGTGCAGGCCGGCGAACAGGACCGCCGACAGGACGCAGCAGATCCAGATGTTCACCCGCCGGCTCATCTTTCCGATCAGCAGGTGCCGGAAAATGTATTCCTCCACGAACGGGCCCACCACCACCAGCAACGGAACCATGAGCCAGGCGGGGACCTGCTGCATCAGGGCCTGCAGCCCTGCCTGGTTCGCGGAGGTCTGCACCTGCCCGCTCAGGGCAACCACCACCACCGTGAGGATCATCATCGCGATCACCGCCGCCGGCACCATGAAGAAGGTGAACCACGGCCGCGTCGCCAGGACCCGAAGGTCCCGCGCCACGACCTTCCGTGCCGCCACGAGCGCGAGTATGCCCACCGAGGCATAGAACAACAGATTCACCGCATAGGATGCCGCGGCGGGGGAGGGCGCGACCTGCCGCAGCAGCGGCGCCACCAGGTCCCCGGCGACGGCAAAGAACGCGGCGATGGCCACGTAGAGGCCCAGCGTGGCACCGTCCATCGGCGAAAACCGGTACAGCTGCGGCTGGGGAGCGGGCGGTAGACGGTGCGCGGTGGCCATGCCTTCAGCCTATCGCCGCTCCCCGCCCGGGCGGCGGCGTGTAGCCCACGTCACTACCATCCCCGGCTGTCTTGTAAGATAGTCGAGCCGCGTGAAGCTTCGGCTGCACGAACATTCACGCTCACAATCGGTGCTTCCACACACGAAAGACCGAATTTTGTGAGCTGAATCATTCGTATTCCGGATGCGGCCAACCCCCCAACCCACAAGGAATCGTTGTGCCTCAAAGTACCCCCCAAGAACTGCAGAACAGCACGGCACCATCCACCGCCGTCGACCCCACCCTCAGCGCCGAGGGTTACAGCAAAACGCTGGGCCGGCGCCATGTCACCATGATCGCCATGGGCGGCGCCATCGGCGTCGGACTCTTCATGGGAGCCGGCGGCCGCCTCGCCTCCACCGGCCCGGCCCTGATCTTCTCCTACGCCATCGCCGGCGTCATCGCCTACCTGCTGATGCGGGCCCTGGGTGAACTCATCATGTACCGCCAGACCTCCGGCTCCTTCGTCAGCTACGCCGGCGAAATGTTCGGGAAGAAGGGTGCCTACCTCTCCGGCTGGATGTACTTCATCAACTGGGGCATGACCGGCATCGCCGAACTCATCGCCATCGGCCTGTACTTCCAGTTCTTCTTCCCCAACGTTCCGGTCGAAGCCTCGGCCATCGCTGCGCTGGCGCTCCTGGTGGCCGTCAACCTGCTCAGCGTCAAGGCCTTCGGCGAATTCGAGTTCTGGGCCTCCTGCCTGAAGGTGGGCGCCATCCTGATCTTCCTCGCCGTGGGCACCTACATGGTGGTCACCAACGCCCAGGTCGGCGCAGGCCACGCCTCCGTTGCCAACCTGTTTGCCGCTGACGGCGGCATGTTCCCCAAGGGCGCCCTGGTGATGGTCCTGGTCCTCAACGCCGTCATCTTCGCCTACAACGGCATCGAACTGGTGGGCATCACCGCCGGTGAGATGGAAAGCCCGGAACGCGAAGTGCCCAAGGCGATCCGCGCCGTCGTCCTGCGCATCGTGGTGTTCTACGTCGGTTCCGTGACCCTGCTCGCCATGCTGCTGCCGTCCGACCAGTACAAGGCCGGCACGTCCCCCTTCGTTACCGTGTTCGGCCAGATGGGCCTCAGCTGGGTGGGCGACGTGATGAACATGATCGTCATCACCGCGGCGCTGTCCTCGTGCAACTCGGGCCTGTACTCGATTGGCCGCGTGTTCCGCACCATGGCCAACAACGGCCACGCCCCCCAGTGGCTGACCAAGATGTCCCGGCGCCACGTCCCGTACGCCGCCATCCTGGCCATCGCCGCCTTCTACCTGGTGGGCATCCTGCTGAACATCTGGCTGGGCGGCTCGCACGCCTTCGACCTGGCCCTGAACACGGCCTCCATCGGCGTCATCTTCTGCTGGGGCGCCATCTTCGCCAGCCAGATCATGCTGCGGAAGAAGGCCGGCAACGTCTCCACCCTGCCCATGCCGGGCTCGCCGTGGACCAGCTGGGCCGGGCTGCTGGGCCTGCTGGCCATCACCGTGCTCATCGGCTTCGACACCATGACCGGCAAGGACGGCGACGTGTTCTACCTGGGCCTCTGGACACTGGGCACCATCCCGTTCTTCGCCGTGCTCCTGTGGCTGGGCTGGCAGAAGGTCAAGAACAACGAGCCCAAGAGCGCGCTGTACACCTGATGTCCAGGCTCTCCTGAGCAAACGTACGACGGCGGGCGGCCCCTGGCTGGGGACGCCCGCCGTCGGCGTTTCCTCCTTGGCGTCAGGGCCGGCCCATTACTTCAGGTGCCGCGCGAAGTAGTCCTCGATCCGCTGCCAGGCCCCGGGGGCGGAGTCCGGGTCCGGCCCGATGCCCATCACCCGCATGAGCGGCCTCAGCAATGCCGGCCCCTCGTCGGTGTCGTTCAGGAAGGCATGGCCTGCGCCAGGGTATTCCTTGACGGTGTGCTCGATGCCCAGCCGGTCGAGCGCCGCCTCAAGCCGGTCGGCGGCTCCCTTCAGGGGTTTGTCCGCGCCGCCGTAGCTGGCCACGATGGGGCAGGCGCCGCGGAGGGCGTCTTCCAGGTTGCGGGGAAGCCGGCCGTAGTTGACCGAGGCCACGTCGAAACCGTCCCGGGCCACCAGCAGCGCGAATCCGCCGCCCATGCAGAAGCCGATCACGCCGGTCTTTCCGGTGGACTGCGGAGAACCGGCCAGCCACGTCCGCGCCGTGGCGATGTCCGTGAATGCCCGCCCGGTGCCCGTGGTCATGCTGCGCATGGTACTGACCAGGCACCGCCGGGCACCGCCGTCGCTGAACAGATCCACGGCCAGCGTCAGGTAGCCCGCCCTGGCCATCCTGTCCGCGTGCCTCCGGGTCTGGTCCGTCAGCCCGAAGGCCTCGTGGATCATCACGACCCCGGGAAAAGGGCCCCGGCCCTCGGGCGTGGCAAGGTAGCCGCCCAGCGATGGGGAGCCGCCGGCGGCGTTACTTTCGGCGCTGAGGTCAACGTAGGTCATGGCTAAGGCTAACCGTGAACCAGGCGTGGGCGATGGGCATGTCCGGCCGCGGACCCGCGTCGAAAGGTGGTGCATCCGTGCCTGGCCGGGGCAGACTGGGGCTGTGGGCGAACCCTGGGTGCTGCACGTGGACCTTGACCAGTTCATCGCTGCCGTCGAAGTGCTCCGCCGGCCCGAACTCGCGGGCAGGGCAATCATTGTGGGCGGCCGCGGCGATCCCACCGAGCGGGCCGTGGTCTCGACGGCGTCCTACGAGGCCAGGGCGTATGGCGTGGGCTCCGGAATGCCGCTGCGGATCGCCGCGCGGAAGGTGCCCGACGCCGTCATCCTCCCCGTGGACCATGAGGCGTACCTGGAAGCGTCCGAAAAAGTCATGGCTGTGCTGCGTGCCCAGCCCGGCGCCACGGTGCAGGTGCTCGGCTGGGATGAGGCGTTCGTTGGCGTACAGACCCCGGATCCCGAGGCCTACGCCCGGCAGCTCCAGCACGCCGTCCTCGCCGGGACCCGGCTGCACTGCAGCGTCGGCATCGGCGACACCCTGGTCCGGGCCAAGGTGGCGACGACGTTCGGCAAGCCGGCCGGCGTCTTCCGGCTCACCGCGGACAACTGGCTCGAGGTCATGGGCAGCCGGCCGACGATCGAGCTCTGGGGCGTGGGGACCAAAGTGTCCGGCCGCCTCGCCAAACTCGGCATCACCACCGTTGCCGACCTCGCCGCATCCGACCCCGATGGCCTGGTCCCCGAGTTCGGCCCGAAAATGGGGCCCTGGTACGCGCAGCTCGGCCGCGGCGACGGCTCGCGGACCGTTGACGACACACCCTGGGTGGCGCGCGGGCACAGCCGCGAAACCACGTTCCAGCAGGACCTGACCGAGCCGCAGCAGATCGATGACGCCGTGCGGGAGCTGGCAGCGCACGTCCTGCAGGATGTTGCCGCCGAAGGCCGGCCGGTCATCGGCCTCACGCTCAAGGTGCGCTACGCGCCGTTCCTCACCAGGACCTACGCCCGGAAGATTCCCGAGACGTCCGATCCCGCGGAAGTCCTGGCCCGCGCCCTCGACCTGGTGGCGAAGATCGAGCCCGGCCGAGCCATCCGGCTCCTCGGGCTGCGCGCGGAAATGACGATGCCCGGGGATTCCCGGCAAGGCCACACGCCGACCAGGTCCGGGTGGTGATGGTGCGGGGACGGCGCAACGGCGGCGGATTCCTGTGGGAATCCGCCGCCGTTCGGGCTGCTGCAGCACGCCGTTCGCTGCGGCTGCACCAGCAAGGACCTAGTCGCGCTTGAACTCGTCCTTGACGCTTTCGCCAACCTTCTTGGCGTCGGCCTTGACCTGGTCCGCCTGGCCTTCCGCCTTCAGGCGGTCGTTGTCCGTGGCGTTGCCCGTGGCTTCCTTGGCCTTGCCGCCCAGGTCTTCTGCAGCGTTACTGATCTTGTCTCCGAGGCCCATGGTGGTGGCCTCCTTTCGTTTCCGTTGATCAACAGTGCTTTTTCACCATAACACGAAGCATGCTTACTTTTTCCTTGCCTCCCGGCCGGCGGCTAGGCTCGGGGCATGAATGAGCGTGCTGCCGCAGCAAAAATAGCCGCGCCGCGGCTTTCGCCCGTAGTGCTGGAGGGGCTGGGGGACTATCCGGCGACGGACCCGTCCGGGCCCGCCTTCCGCCAGGGGGAGAGGTACGACGGCGTCCGGTACAGCCGGGCGTCCGCCGACGGGCTGGAGCTGGCTGAGGCAGTCTTTGCCGAGTGCGCGTTCGAGGGGGTGTCCTTCAATGACGCCCAACTGCGCGGCGCCTCCTTCCGCGACTGCGTCCTGTCCGACACGTATGCGCCCGTCTTCCGCGCGGCCCGCTCCACCTGGCGCGACGTCGAATTCCACAACCCCCGCCTGGGCTCCGCCGAGCTGCATGAGTCCGGCTGGCAGTCCGTCCGGATCGACGGCGGCAAGCTGGACTTCCTGAACCTGCGCGGCGCCAGGCTCACCGACGTGCTGGTCACCGGCTGCATCATCAATGAACTGGACCTCGGCGGCGCCGCCGTGACCCGCGTGAAGCTGGATGGCTGCACGGTGGGTTCGCTGGACCTCACCGGCGCCGGGCTGAAGGATTTCGATATCCGGGGCGTGGACTTCCGCCGCATCAGCGGACTCGGAAGCCTGGCTGGACTGGTGATCGACGAGTACCAGCTGGGCCTCCTGGCACCCCTGCTCGCGGCACACCTGGGCATCACTGTGGCTTAACCGGGTGCGCAACCTCTGGCCGCCATGTACTATTTACAGAACGAACGGTCGGTAAGTGGGCGGCGCCTGCGATGCCGGAGGCCGATGACAGTGCTGTTTATCGCGTGAAGGGTGTTTCCATGGCTGCAGCTGCAGGTCCGCAGGCTTTCCTTGTTGGCGGGGTCCGAACGCCGGTGGGCAGGTACGGGGGAGCGTTGTCCTCCATCCGCCCCGATGACCTCGCCGCCCTCGTGGTCCGGGAAGCCGTGGAACGCGCAGGCCTGGACCCGGAGGCCATCGACGAGGTGATCCTGGGCAACGCCAACGGGGCGGGGGAGGAGAACCGGAACGTCGCCCGGATGGCCACCCTCCTGGCAGGGTTGCCGCTCCACATCCCAGGCATCACCGTCAACCGGCTCTGCGCCTCCGGCCTGAGCGCCATCATCCAGGCCAGCCACATGATCAAGGCCGGTGCCGCCGACATCGTGATCGCCGGCGGCGTGGAATCGATGAGCCGCGCCCCCTGGGTCCAGGAAAAGCCCACCAGCGCGTTCGCCAAGCCCGGCCAGATCTTCGATACCTCGATCGGCTGGCGCTTCACCAACCCCCGCTTCCAGCACGGCGGCCTGTCCCGGGACGGCAAGATGACGTACTCCATGCCGGAAACGGCGGAGGAAGTGGCAAGGGTTGACGGCATCTCCCGCGAGGACGCCGACGCGTTCGCCGTCCGCTCCCACCAGTTGGCGCTGGAGGCCATCGAGGCCGGCCGGTTCAGGGACGAGATCGTCCCGGTGACGGTCAAAACCCGCAAATCCGAGACCGTCGTGGACACCGACGAAGGCCCCCGCCCCGGCACCAGCCTGGACGTCCTGGCCGGCCTGAAGCCCGTCACGCACGGCGGCTCGGTGGTCACGGCCGGGAACTCCTCATCCCTGAACGACGGAGCCTCGGCCATCATCGTCGCCTCCGAAGCCGCCATCGAGCGCCTGGGCCTCACGCCCCGGGCCCGCATCATCGACGGCGCCTCCGCCGGCTGCGAACCCGAGATCATGGGCATCGGCCCGGTCCCCGCCACCCAGAAGGTGCTCAAGCGCAGCGGCCTCAGCGTCGGCGACCTGTCCGCCGTCGAACTCAACGAGGCCTTCGCCACCCAGTCCCTGGCCTGCATCCGCCGGCTGGGCCTGGAACCGGAGATCGTGAACCGCGACGGCGGCGCGATCGCCCTGGGGCACCCGCTCGGATCCAGCGGCTCACGGATCGCCATCACCCTCCTGGGCAGGATGGAACGCGAGGACGCCAGGATCGGCCTGGCCACCATGTGCATCGGCGTCGGGCAGGGCACCGCAATGCTCCTGGAGAAGATCTGATGGCCGGCGCCGTGGACCTGGCCTCGGAAACCTTCTCCGCCCTCTTGGTGGAGGAGCGGGAAGACCGCGTGGTGGTGCTGCTCAACCGGCCCGAAGTGAAGAACGCCATCGACCAGCAGATGGTCGACGAGCTGCACACCGTGTGCGCCGCCCTCGAACAGAACCCCAAAGTCCTGGTCATCGCCGGCGTGGACGGGGTGTTCGCCTCCGGGGCGGACATCGCGCAGCTGCGGGAACGGCGCCGGGACGATGCCCTGCAGGGGATCAACTCCACGATCTTCGTCCGCATCGCCAAGCTCCCCATGCCCGTCATCGCAGCCCTGGACGGCTACTGCCTCGGCGGCGGGGCGGAACTGGCCTACGCCGCCGACTTCCGCATCGGTACCCCCAACGTGCGGATCGGCAACCCGGAAACAGGGCTCGGAATCCTTGCCGCGGCCGGTGCCAGCTGGCGGCTCAAGGAACTCGTGGGCGAACCGATGGCCAAGAAGATCCTCCTGGCCGGGCTGGTGCTCGGCGCCGAGGAAGCCCGGGCCATCAACCTCATTACCGAGATCCACGACCCCGCCGATCTGCTGGAAGCGGCCCACAGCCTCGCCAACCGGATCGGCCGCCAGGACCCGCTCGCCGTCAGGATCACCAAGTCCGTGTTCCACGCCCCGGCCGAAGCGCATCCGCTCATTGACCAGCTCGCCCAGGGCATCCTCTTCGAATCCCAGGCCAAGTTCGACCGCATGCAGGCGTTCCTCGACCGCAACGCCGCGAAGAAGGCCGCCGCCAACCCCGCCGACGGAAAGTAAACCATGAGTGAGTCAACGCCGAACCCCGCCCCTCCCGCTGCCCTTCCCCACTTGGTGGGGGTGCTCGGCGGCGGCCGCATGGGCGCCGGCATCGCCCACGCCTTCCTCATCAAGGGCTCCGACGTCCTGGTGGTGGAGCGCGACGACGTCTCCGCCGAGGCGGCCCGCGAACGGGTGGAGTCCGCCGCGCTGAAAAGCATTGAACGCGGCGGCGTGGACGCCAACTTCGAGGAACTCGTTTCCCGCCTCACCGTCAGCACCGACTACTACGACTTCGCCGGACGGAAGCTCGTGGTGGAGGCCGTTCCCGAGGACTGGGACCTCAAGGTCACCGCGCTGCGGGGCATCGAGGAGCGGCTGGGGGAGGACGACAGCATCGCGTCCAACACCTCGTCGCTGTCCGTCAACGGCCTGGCCCGCGAACTGAAGCGGCCCGAAAACTTCCTCGGCCTGCACTTCTTCAACCCGGTCCCCGCGTCGACGCTCATCGAAGTGGTGCTGGGTGAGCGGACGTCCGCCGGACTCGCTGCCGCGGCAAAATCCTGGGTGGAGGCACTCGGCAAGACCGCCGTCGTCGTCAATGATGCCCCTGGTTTCGCGTCCTCCCGCCTGGGCGTGGCCATCGCACTGGAGGCCATGCGAATGGTGGAGGAGGGCGTGGCGTCCGCGGAGGACATCGACGCCGCCATGGTATTGGGCTACAAACACCCCACCGGACCGCTGCGCACTACCGACATTGTGGGCCTCGACGTCCGCCTGGGCATCGCCGAATACCTCCACTCAACCCTGGGTGAGCGCTTCGCGCCGCCGCAGATCCTCAAGGACAAGGTGGCCCGGGGCGAGCTGGGCCGCAAGACCGGCAAAGGTTTCTTCGACTGGCCCAGCTAGGAATCCCGTATTAGTCGAAGAAACCCACGATGTAGCCGATGAAGTACAGCAGGCACAGCAGGACCACGACGCCGATGATGGCGATCCACAGGAACTGCGTTCCCTTGCGGGTTCCGTGTTCCTCGTGCCCCTGCGGGCCTGCCGTCGATGCTTCGCCCGGTGGTGTCTCTCCCGGCGGAACCCCGCCGCCAGGTTCCAGGCCAGTGATGTTGTCGTCCTGCGGATCCGGGTTGGTGCCTGACACGATAACTCCCTCGGTTGCCGTCCTGGTGCGTTCCCCAGCGTAACCGCCCCGTGGGCGGGCCTAGGCTGGTGCTGTGACTTTCCTTGAACCCCTTACCCTGACCGGCCGCTACGTAATCCTGGAACCGCTCGCGGAAGACCACCACGACGGCCTGGTGGAAGCGGCCCGGGACGGTGAGCTCTGGAAACTCTGGTACACCCCCGTGCCCGCCCCCGAAGGAATGGCGGCGGAAATCCGCCGCCGGCTGGCCCTGCAGGAGCAGGGATCCATGCTGCCTTTCACCACCCGGCTGATCGACGCCGGCACCGGCGGGCCCGGCCGCATCATCGGCATGACCACCTACATGAACATCGACGCCGCCACGCCCCGGGTGGAAATCGGCTCCACGTGGAACGCGGCGTCGGCGCAGGGGACCGGCACCAACCCCGACTCCAAGCTGCTGCTGCTCCGGCACGCCTTCGAAACCATCGGCTGCCCGGCCGTGGAATTCCGCACCCACTGGCTCAACCACCAGTCCCGGGAAGCCATCGCCAGGCTGGGCGCCAAGCAGGACGGGGTGCTCCGCAACCATTCGAGGACCAGTGACGGGAACCTGCGCGACACCGTGGTGTTCTCCATCCTGGAGCACGAATGGCCGGCCGTCCGCGCCGGGCTCGAATACCGGCTGGACCGGCGCGGCTAAGGCGGCCTACCTTCTGGCCAGCGCCGGAATCGGAACCACGGCTTCCACCGCTGCCGCGTACTGCTGGTGCCCGGTGCTGTTCGGGTGGAAGTTCCGCGGGTCCGGGGTCGGGCTGCCGTCAAGGCTGGGGATGGGAAGCGGGCTGAAGTAGACCCACGGGTCCAGCGAGTTCGCCGCGTGCCCGGTGAAGCGGGCGGTGACGTCCACGAACCTCGCGTTGGCCCGGAACTTGTTGGTGGCGTCCGCAGCGGCCTCGGCGAGCGCCTGGTTGAGGGCCGTTGTGCCGTGATTGACCAGTTCCTGGTTCTCCACGGGAATCACGGGATATCCGGCGGCCGGGTCGAAGAGCATCGGGTACCCCTGGACGGCGATGGCCGCACGGGGAGCCGCCTGGTGGATGGCCACATAGGCCTGGGTCAGGGCAGGCTTCAGGGCGTAGAGCGCCTCGGTGCTGGTCCGTACCGCGTCCTGGCATGCCTGGTACGTGCCGGTGCTGCACGCGAACAGGGTGGTGTTCACGCCGACGTCGTTGGCGCCGGCCGTGAGGGTGACCAGCTCGGTCCGCCCGGACAGCTCGCCGGAAGCCGTGGCGGCGCGCACCTGGTCCATGACACTCGGCACATTCCCCGGCTGGGCCGCCGCGTCCAGCAGCGCGCCGTGGCAGGCGCCGTTCCCGGTCAACTCCACGAGCGGATCGGCGGCCAGCACATCCACGTAGCCGCCCTCCGTCTGGATGCAGGGGAAGGTCCACGCCCAGCCGTCCGCGCCCGTGCCCGCCGTATACGAATCCCCCAGTGCCACCAGGTCGACGTGCGGTGCCGGCGGTGCCGCGGCGGCCGGAACGGCGCCGATGCCCACGGCGATTGCCAGGGCGGCGGCGGCTCCGAGGGCCGGCTTCCGCCGTCGTGCCAAAGACGTTGTCATCAGTTCCCCCTCAGTACGTGACTGCCTGTAGATGGCTGCCAATTCATGGCTGTCCCGGGCCCGGGCACGTGGCTGCCACGGTACTCCCGTCCGTCCCGGCTGTCACGGGTGGCGCCGGGTGTGGTTAGCTGTGCGGATGAGCAACCGGCGCAGGTCCATCGACTGGGAGGGCGCCGTCAACGCATGGCACGTGGCCGGCGGGATCTACCGGATGGGACGGCGCGAATGGCTCACCGAGGAGGGCTGGCGGCAGGCGTTCGATGACGGCGTCCGCACCGTCGTAGATCTTCGTAACCCTGCCGAGGTGCGGCGCCGGGACCAGGACCCGGATGTGGCCGCCGCGGCCTGGGCCGGCATCGACGTGGTGTCCGCGCCCACCGAGGAGCCCGGCGACCCCCGGTTCGCCGCCGTCACCGGACCCTACCTGAATGACCCCGCACACTACTCCGAGAACGCCCGGATGTTCCCCCACAAGCTGGTGGGCGTCTTCCGGGCGCTGGCGGTGGCCGCACCCAAGGGACGCGTGGTGCTGCACTGTGCCGCCGGCCGGGACCGGAGCGGGCTGGTCGCGGCCATGGTCCAGGACCTTGCCGGCCACTCCGATGAAGCCATCGCCGAGAGCTACCGGCAGGCTGCCCGGGGGATCAACGAGCGGTACCGCACGCACGGGCCGCCGCACGACCGGGAGCGGTACCTGCCGGAACGGGATTTGGCGCCCCTCCTGGAGGAGCGCGGGCTGGCGGTGGTGGCGTTCGTCCGCGAACTGGACACGCGCTCCTTCCTGCTGGCCCATGGGCTCGGGGAGGCGGAGCTGGAAGCGGTCCTGGCACTTTGCGGGACGGGCGCGGATAGAATGGGACTCATGTGACCTATGTGACATGAGGTGCTGATGTTCCTCAGTCACGTCGATCGGCAGAGAGACGGAACATGACCGGAACGGCATCAGCGGGGAACCGGACCGCCCCGCGGCAGCAATGGCGGGGCGTGACGCGATGACCCTCCGGAAAATGATCGGCCTCGGCGCTGCCGCGGGCCTGCTCGCATCCTCCGCGTACGCGGCCCTTCCAGCGTTCGGCGCCGGGGAGGCAGATCCCACCCCTGCCCCTTCGGCGGGCGCGGGGGCCACGGCAGCGGCCGCAGAGCCCACCAGCACCCTGCCGACAGCCGCGCCGCCGTCCGGTTCAGCCACCTCCTCCGGCCTCTCCGAAGCAGCCCTGGCGGACGCGGTGCAGCGGGACCTCAAGCTGACGCCGCAGCAGTTCGAGGCCGCCGGGGAGCTGGGCGCGCAGGCTGCCGCCGCAGCGGTGCGGCTCCGCGACGTGCCGGGCTACGCCGGGATCCGGATCGAGGCCAGCTCCATTGTGGTGACAGGCTCCGGGAGCGAACTTCAGGCTGCCGTCGCCGCGCTCGCCGGGAGCATCCACGGGCTGTCACTCGAAGCACCCCCAGCCGGTCCCTCCGCCGCGGCGGCCGCGGGGGGCAGCCGGTCCGAGCTGGCCGTGAGCACGGAACAGCTTTACCAGGAGTACGTCCGGCAGGTGGGAACCGCGGGGCTGCAGGCGGTGGTCACCGCCGGCGGCAAGTTCGTGATCAGGACAGGCAGCATTGCGTCCGCCCAGTCGACGGAAGCCGGCGGCACCGGCACTGCAACCAACCCGCCCGGCGCACCGGATGCCGCGGCTCCCGGCAAGATCTCGCCGTCGGAATTTGTCTCGCGGTACGCCAACGTGGAGCTCGACGGCGCCGCCCCCCTCAAGCCGGAAGCGGACGTTCCCGGCGGTGTGGGCTACCAGACGGACCGGCAGGCCATCTGCTCCACGGGATTCTCCGCCTTCGATCCTGCAGGCCTGCCCGCAGTCCTCACGGCCGGGCACTGCACCGACGACGGTGCGGCGCAGACTGCCGACCTCTTGTTCCAGGGCGTGCCCAACGGGCGGCTGGGCTCCTTCGTGTTCAGCCAGTTCGGCGGCCCCGGGAACACCACCGTCCTGAATCCCAACAGCCCCCAACCCGGCAACGTCGGCACGGACATCGCCGTCCTGGGGAACATCCGGCAGGACCTGGACCCGCTGCCGGCGGCCAGCACCTACGGCGACCCCGCAACGCCGGGACCCGACGTCAAGATCATCGGCACCTCCGCCCCGGTGGTCGGCATGCCGGTCTGCCGCTCCGGCTGGCGGACCGGCTGGTCCTGCGGACACATCAGCGCCGTGGGAATTTTCCTGGTGGGCGGACACACGTACCCCGCAGATCCAACCGACATCCGTGCGTTCAACGGTTTCCTGTCCTACGACGTGCAGTCCAACGGCGGCGACTCCGGGGGGCCCTGGATCAGCGGAAACTTCGGCGTGGGCACCCACAGCGCCGGTGAGTGGGGCGGGCCCCAGAACTTCGCTGTTGCAGCCACCCTTGAGGACTCGCTCAGGATGCTCCCCGGCTACCAGCTGGAGCTCTTCCTGAACAAGCCCGAACTGCTTGCGCCGGCGGACAGGACCGTCAAAGCCGGTACCAGCATCACAGGCCGGGTACCGGCCGCGCCCGCCTCCGCCGTCGCCGCGGGCTCCAAGGTCCGCATCACCTACGCGGGCCGGCAGCCGTTCGATGTGCCCGTGGATGCCGCCGGCAACTGGTCCTTCACGGCGCCGGAAGCACCGGGCCCCTTCAGCTTCACCGCAGAAACGGTCAACGGATTCAGCAGATCCGGTGCTGTGTCCCTGGACATCGTCATTTCACCGTCATTCCTTCCCGCACCCACCATCACAACACCGGCCAGCCAGCCGCTGCCCCGGCTGCAGACCGTGGAGGGCACTGGAACGCCCGGCGCCACCGTCACACTGTCCGGTGGCGTCTCCGGCGCGGCCCTGGTGGGGGTGGACGGCCGCTGGTCAGTTGCGCTGGCGGCCCCCGCCCCGTACGGACGGGTGGCGGTGACTGCCGTCCAGTCCTACCCGGGCCTTGCGGACAGTCCGGCGGACACCGCGTCCTTTGCCGTCATGCCGCCGCCACCGGCCGTGACCATCCCCTCGGACGGGCAGCATCTGGTGCAGGACGCTTTGCCGGCGACCATAGCGGGAACCGGGCTGGACGGCGCGGACGTCACTGTTTCCGTCGACGGGCAGCCTGTCACCGGCACGGTGGTTGGCGGGGCGGCGGGATCACGCTCCGCGGGCAACGCCCTGGCTCCGCTGGTCCTGGTGACCGGCGGCGGATGGTCTGCGCCGTTTCCCTCAGGCCTGGCCGTGGGCAGCCACACGGTGTCGGTCACGCAGGCGGTGGACGGTGTCGCCTCCGCCCCCGTGGGCGTCACGTTCTCCGTGGACGCCCCGCCGGTGCATCTTGCCAGCACGGGCGGAAACCCGGCCAACCCGGCCGGGCTTGCCCGCACCGGGTCTTCGGGGCTGCTCCCCGCAGCCATCGCCGCAGTGACGGCCATCGTCGTCGGGGCCGTGCTGACCGTGGTGGTCCGGCGCCGGAACCGGGGCCGGGCCAAGTAACCGCTACTGCTTGTGGCGGCGCATCAGCAGGTTGGTGATGCGCAGGGTGCACAGCCGCTGGCCGGCGTCGTCGGTGATCAGCACCTCATGCGTGGTGAGCGTGCCGCCCAGGTGGATCGGCGTGGCCGTGATGGTCACCTGGCCCTCGCGGGCGGACCGGTGGTGCGTGGCGGAAACGTCCACGCCCACCGCCGTCTTGCCCATCGTGCTGGCGTGGATGACGGCGGCCCAGGATCCCACGGCCTCGCCCACGGCCAGGGAGGCGCCGCCATGCAGCAGGCCGAAGGACTGCCGGTTCCCCTCCACGGGCATGGTGGCCACCACGCGCTCCACTGATTCCTCCAGGATCTTCACGCCCATCTTCTCGTCCAGCTCGCCGAGGGTGATCTTCCACAGTTCGTGCTGGGTGGGGGAGTGGTCGGGGGTCGGGGCGCTCATGTGCTCTCCTTCGGGTGGCTGGACAGGCGCTGGCTTCCAGTGTGCACCGGCTCCTAGTGTGCAGAGGGGCACATTCCTGTATGGTACATATATTACCGAACGGACGGTCAGTAATGATCTGCCTGTTTCCTGCCCCCTTGTTGGAAGGACCCGTCAACGATGACCACCACCGCCACAGCTCCCCAGGCCACGGTCGACACCGTGGAAACAGTGCCCAGCTTCGTCATGGACGCCTGGTGGACGCCGGACGCCGGCTCGTCGGCGTCCGCCGTCCCGGTCCGTGATGCCAGCACCGGGGAGGTCCTGGCCAAGGTGAGCACGGAGGGCCTGGACCTTGCCGCCGTCGTGGACTACGGCCGCACCACCGGCCAGGCCGAACTCGGCAAGCTGACCTTCCACCAGCGTGCGCTTAAGCTCAAGGAACTGGCCCAGTACCTGAACGCCCGCCGCGAACACTTCTACAACTTCTCGTTCCAGACCGGCGCCACCAAGCTGGACTCGATGGTGGACGTCGACGGCGGCATCGGCGTCCTCTTCACGTTCGGTTCCAAGGGCCGCCGCGAGCTGCCCAACTCCCAGGTGGTGGTGGACGGGCCCATGGAGGTGCTGTCCAAGGACGGCTCCTTCGCCGGCGAGCACATCTACACCCGCATCCCCGGCGTCGCCGTGCAGATCAACGCCTTCAACTTCCCGGTCTGGGGCATGCTGGAGAAGTTCGCGCCCGCCTTCATCGCCGGGGTCCCCACCATCGTCAAGCCCGCCACCCCCACCGGCTACGTGGCCGCAGCCGTGGTCAAGGCGGTCGTCGAATCCAACATCCTGCCCAAGGGCTCGCTGCAGCTGGTCTCCGGCTCCGTCCGCGGCCTGCTCGACGTCCTGGACTACCGCGACCTGGTGTCCTTCACCGGCTCCGCGTCCACCGCCAAGTCCCTCAAGGCCCACCCGAACGTGGTGGAGGGCGGCGTCCGGTTCACCTCCGAAACCGACTCCCTGAACGCCGCCATCCTGGGGCCCGACGCCGTGGAGGGCACGCCGGAGTTCGACGCGTTCGTCAAGTCCGTGGTCACCGAGATGACCGTCAAGGCCGGCCAGAAGTGCACCGCTATCCGGCGCGCCATCGTGCCGCAGGAGCTGGTCCCCGCCGTCTCCGCCGCCATCGGCAAGCGGATCACCGAACGCATCGTCCTCGGCGACCCCCGCGGCGAGGGCGTCACCATGGGCGCTCTGGCCTCGGTGGAGCAGCTTGAGGACGTCCGCGCGGCCGTGCAGTCCATGCTCGACGCCGGCGGTGAGCTTGCGTACGGAACGCTCGATTCGCCGTCGGTCACCTCCGCCGACGGAACCACCGGGGTAGTGGACGGCGGAGCGTTCATGGCGCCCGTCGTCCTGAACTGGGACAACCCCGAGGCCGAAGCCATCCACTCGCTTGAAGCGTTCGGGCCGGTGTCGTCCGTGATCGGATACACGGACCTGGCCGACGCCGTCCGGCTCGCCGCCCGGGGCGGCGGGTCCCTGGTGGCATCGGTCTGCACCAATGATCCCGAGGTGGCCCGCGAGCTGGTCACCGGCATCGCCGCGCACCACGGCCGCGTCCTCATGCTCAACCGGGAGGACGCGCGCACCTCCACCGGCCACGGCTCGCCCGTGCCGCACCTGGTCCACGGCGGCCCCGGCCGCGCCGGCGGCGGCGAGGAACTGGGCGGCATCCGCTCCGTGCTGCACCACATGCAGCGGACCGCCATCCAGGGCTCCCCGAACATGCTCACCGCCGTCACCGGCGTCTGGCACACCGGCGCCGACCGCAACTTCACCGTGGAGACCGAGGGGACGCACCCGTTCCGGAAGCACCTGTCCACCCTCCGGATCGGCGATGCTGTCCGCTCGGACCTGCGGCAGGTCACCCTGGAGGACATCACGGCGTTCGCCAACTCCACCGGGGACACGTTCTACGCCCACACCAACCAGGAGGCCGCCGAAGCCAACCCGTTCTTCCCCGGCATCGTGGCGCACGGCTACCTGCTGCTGAGCTGGGGTGCCGGGCTGTTCGTGGAGCCCGCCCCGGGTCCCGTGCTGGCCAATTACGGGCTGGAGAACCTGCGCTTCATCACCCCCGTGGCCGCCGGCGACTCCATCCGGGTGACCCTCACGGCCAAGAAGATCACCCCGCGCGAAACCGACGAGTATGGCGAGGTGGCCTGGGACGCTGTCCTGACCAACCAGGACGACGAGATCGTGGCCACCTACGACGTCCTCACCCTGGTGGAGAAGTAGCCCCAACGCCCGCTCACCTTTGGCGGCTTTCATCTGAACGCCCGCTCACTTTCCTTGAGAAAGTGAGCGGGCGTTTGGATTTTGGCCGTCAAAAATGAGCGGGCGTTTGGGGTTTGGGTGCAGGTGATGATCGGGGAATTCTGCCGGTTCCTTTTGGGTTTCGCGGGCGTAAGATTCTGCTCACAAGGAGGTGCCCCATGCATCTGACAATGAGCTCGGCCACAACCATCCTGCCGGTCGATGACGCGGCCCGCGCCCACAGTTTCTACACCGAGAAGCTCGGGCTGCCCTACCGCGGAACGACGGACGATGGCAACGAATTGCTCGGCATCGACGGCGGCCCGCTGCTGGAGTTGATGCCGGTTTCCAACGGGAAGCACTCGGAGCACACCGCCCTGAGCTTCGAGGTCACGGACATTGAGGCAACGGTGCGGGACATGGAAGCCCGCGGCGTCAGGTTCCAGGACTACGACCTGCCCACCCTGAGGACGGAAAACCACATCTGCACCACCGACTCCGAGAAATGCGCCTGGTTCATGGACACCGAGCACAACATCCTGTGCGTCCATGAAACCCTCGGCGGCAAGCTCGAGTACCAGCTCTAGCCACGCCGGTTCAGCCGCATCAAAAGCAGCAGGGGCGCCCCGGTCGGATCGGGGCGCCCCTGCTGCTGTCTGTGCGGGCGGCTCAGCTTTCGGCGCCGCCGTGCAGGCTGTCGTCGCTGCTGTCATCCTCCGGGCCGGTGCCCCGGCCGGACTCGCTGCGGTCGGAGAGGTCCATGTTGCCCCGCGCCTCCTCCATGGTGGGCCCGCCGGACGGCACGCTGTAGGTGTCGGGGCGGATGCCGTGCGACTGTTCCTCGATCAGGGCCTGCTCCTCGCTGAAGCGGATTACGTTTGCTTCGTCGCCGGCGTCGCCGGGGATGTCCTCGCGGATCTTGGACGGATCCGGGACGATGAAGCCTGCCTCGGGTTCTTCCTTGTGGCTCATGGTCTTGCCTTCCTCTCGTAGTGGCTGGTTTAGCGGGCGGTGTTGGCGGGCCGGTCGGTGAGGTCCACCTTGATGTCCAGGCTCTGGTCCCCGCGCTTGACCTTGAAGCCCACGGCGTCGCCGGGGTTGCGCTTGCGCAGTTCTGCCAGGAGTTGTTCGGGACTGGTCAGCTTCGCTCCTTCGATGGACTCCAGGACGTCGCCGGGCCGGATTCCGGCGCGCCCCGCGGGTCCGTCGGGGCCGGCGGCGAGCACCACGACGCCGGCCCCGGCATCGATGCGCAACTGGTCGGCGATCTGCGCGGTGAGCTCGCCCGGGGTCAGTCCCAGGTAGGCGTGCCGGGCGCTGCCGGTGGCGAGCAGTTCCTCCGCAACGTCCACGGCGGTGGCCGCGGGAATGGCGAAGCCCAGGGAGACCGCGCCGGACGACGGCGGGATGTAGGCCTCGCTGATGCCTATGACCTCGCCGCGCATGTTGATGACGGCGCCCCCGGAGTTCCCTGGGCTGATCGGCGCGTCGGTTTGGATCAGGTCCACCAGGGACAGGCTGTTGGACGCCGAGCCGGGAATGGACCGGTGCAGGCCGGAGATGATGCCGGCCGTGGCGGTGTTTTCGAAACCGAGCGGCGAGCCCAGGACCAGGGCGCCTTCACCCACTTTGGGCAGCGTGGCCTGGTAGGTGGGCTTCGGCAGCCCGGTGCGCTTGGCCTGGACCAGGGCGAGGTCGGTCACAGCGTCGCTGGCCTTGACCGTTCCTTCCACCCGCTGGCCGTCGGCGAACCCGACTTCCACCGTGGTGGCGCCGCGGATGACGTGTTCGTTGGTGAGGATCAGCCCGTCCGCCGAGTACACCACGCCGCTGCCCAGGCCGCCCTCGGTGAAGATGGTGACCACGGAGGGCGAGAGGTTTTCGACGAGCTGCGGCAGGTTGCCGGCCGCGGTTCCGGAGCCGCTGTCCGTGGCGGGCGCCGCAGACTCCGGGGTAGAGCCCGGCGTCGCGGAGTTGGTGGAGGCCGACGACGGCGGCTGGCTTGAGGAGGTGCCGGTGGGCGCGGGGGGACTTGGCGTTCCCGTGCAGCCGCTGAGTGCCAGGGCGGCCGTGAGCACTCCGGCGCCCACTGCTGTTTGGAGGCGGCGCGAACGCTGCGGATCGCTGGCCTGGCTCATCAGGGCCTCCCTCCGGACGGTGGTTTCCTACCACCGTAGCCGGGGAGCGGCCCAAATACCAAGCACGCTTAGTATCGGTGCCTGACGGGCTGTGCGGGCAGGCTAGGCTTCGGCGTGCAGGCCGTCGAACGCCATGGTGATGACGTCGTCGGCCAGCCGCTTGGGGGACAGCGACCCGCCCGGCTTGTACCACTCCACGATGGAGTTGATCATGCCGAACAGGAGCCGGGAGACGGTGCGGGGGTCGATGTCCTGGCGCAGCGAACCCTCGTCCCGGGCGGCGGAAATGAGGGCTGCCACCTTGTGGTCGAAGGTGCGCCGCCGTTCCAGTGCGTCCCGCTCGATCTCCGTGTTCCCGCGCAGCCGCAGCAGCAGGGTGACGAACGGCAGCCGGTCCACCAGCACGGCCACCGTTTGCCGGAGGACGAATTCGAGCCGGGCGTCCGCCGCGCCGGAGGTAGCCTCGGGCTGCTCCAGGATGGCCTCCAGTCCGCCCAGGGCATGGTCCAGGGCGAGCTTGAGCAGATCGCCCTTGGACGGCACGTGGTGGTAGATGGCGGACTTGGAGATGCCCAGGTTCTCGGCGAGGATGCCCATCGACGTGGCGTCGTAGCCGTGCCGGTTGAAGACGTCCACGGCGATGCGCAGCACGGACTGCTGGTCGTAGCCGGGCCGGCCCCGTTTTGCCGTGCCATTGGCAGCGCTGCCGTTGACGGCCGTGCCGTTGATGCTCGTGGTTTCAGTGGGGCTGGGCATAGAGGCTAGTTTCTCATGAACGGTCGGTAGGTCAGGGACGCCGGCGCCGGCTGTGGGCGGCGCCGGGGCGGCTATCCCTTCGGGCGCAGGTCGTAGATGCGGCGCAGCTTGCCGTTGGACCGCTCAAGCGAGCCCGGCTCCACCACGTCCACCGTGCATGAAGAACCCACGTGGATCTTGATCTGCTCCTTCAAGGTGCGCCCCGCCGTCGTGCTCTGCTCGGCGGTGACGGCGTCCCGGCGCTCGATCCGGACGGTCAGCTGGTCCATCCGCTGGCCCTCGGGCCGGGTGAGCTCGAGCTGGAAGTGCGGGCTGAGCTCGGGGATGCGGAGCGCGATTTCCTCGATCTGGGACGGGAACAGGTTCACGCCGCGCAGGATGATCATGTCGTCGCTCCGGCCGGTGATGCGGCCCATCCGCCGGTGCGCCGGGCGGGCGCTGCCGGGCAGGAGCCGGGTGAGGTCCTTGGTGCGGTAGCGGATGATCGGCAGCGCCTCCTTGGTCAGCGACGTGAACACCAGTTCGCCGTGTTCGCCGTCGCGCAGGACGTTCTCCTTGCCCGCCACCGGGTTGAAGGGGTCGATGATCTCGGGGCGGAAGTGGTCCTCCCAGATGTGGCTGCCGTCCTGGGTTTCCACGGCTTCGCCGGCGACGCCCGGGCCCATGACCTCGGACAGGCCGTAGATGTCGCAGGCTTTGATGTTCATCATCACTTCGAGCTCGTGCCGCATCTCCTGGGTCCACGGCTCGGCGCCGAGCACGGCGAACTTCAGCGAGGTGGAGGCGGGGTCGATGCCCATATGCGCCATGGCGTCGGCGATGGTGAGCAGGTAGGTCGGCGTGGCCAGGATGGCGTCCGGCTGGAAGTCCTGGATCAGCTGGATCTGGCGTTCGGTCTGGCCGCCGGACATCGGGATGACGGTGCAGCCCAGGGCTTCGGCGCCGGCGTGCGCGCCCAGGCCGCCGGTGAACAGGCCGTAGCCGTAGGCGTTGTGGACCTTCATGCCGGGGCGGATGCCGGAGGCGCGGAAGCTGCGGGCCACGAGCTTGGCCCAGTCGGCCAGGTCCTGCTTGGTGTAGCCGACGACGGTAGGCCGGCCGGTGGTGCCGGAACTGGCGTGGATGCGGGCCACTTCGTTCTGCGGCACGGCGAACATGCCGAACGGGTATTCGGCGCGCAGGTCGTCCTTGGTGGTGAAGGGGAAGTTGCCGAGGTCCTCCAGTTCGCGCAGGTCGCTGGGGTGGATGCCCGCTTCGTCGAATTTGCGCTTGTACAGCGGGACGCGTTCGTAGGCGTAGGCGACCGTGTGCTGCAGGCGGCTGAGCTGGAGCGCCTCGAGTTCGTCGCGGGAGATGGTTTCCTCGCGGTCCAGGGCGCCGGCGTCCGTGGTGTCCGTGGACGCGGATGCAGCGGTGGCGGGGGTTTCAGGGGCATGCAGGGTCATGGTTTTCCTACTTCTTGGGGATGGTGCGGCTGCGTCCGCGGAACTCGGCGATGAGTTCGCCCGGGGTACCTGCGGCAGGCTGCTGGGTGGGGTCGGCGGCGAAGATCTGGATGTCGTACAGGCCGCTGCGGCCCACCGTTGAGCGGCGGTTGGCCACGGCGGTGATGATTTGGCCGCGGTAGGCGGGCTTGAGGAAGTTGATGTCAACGCCGGCGGCGACGGTGATGTTGTTTTCCTCGCCGGGCGCCGGGGTGGCCGGGTTGCACGCCAGGGCGAAGGCCGAGTCGGCGAAGGCGAAGATCATTCCGCCGTGGGCCATGCCGAAGCCGTTGAGCATTTCCTGCCGGAGGGTCATGCGGATGGTGGCGTGCCCGTCGCCGAGGGAAAGGACCTCCAGGCCCATCCATTCGGAGGCGTAGTCGTTTTCCAGGATGGGGTGGGTGGCCCCGGAAAGTGTTGCTTCAGCCATGCGTCATTGCCTCCAGCTTTATTTACCGAATGTTCATTAGGTAATCCCATGTGGGGGCCCGGTGTCAAGGGCCGGGGCCCGCGCGAGGTGGCAGTTGACCGCAGTCCCGGCCGTGGACATTGCCGCGAAGTGCCATCTCGCGCAGGGGGAAGTGCAAGGATGGAACGGAACCGGCACCAGCACACACGCAAAGGGCGGACCATGGCCAAGGGCATCTATGTCAGCGCAACCACTCCCGGATCGGGCAAATCCCTGGTCGCTTTGGGATTGGCGGACACCCTGCACCGGCACGCGGACCGGATCGGCTTCTTCAAGCCGGTGGTCACGGGCCGCACCGCCTCCGATGACCCCATGGTGGCGCTGATGAAATCGCGGTTCGCGCTCGAGGACGGGCTCTGCCGCGGCGGCCTGACCTTCGAGGAGGTCCGGACCTTGCTGGCCGAAGGCAACCGCGCCGAAATCGACGCCCGCTGCGTGGAGATCTACGCGGAGATCGCCCGGCGCTGCGACGTGGTGATCGTGGAGGGGACGGACCTGACCGGGCAGGACGCCGCCGTCGAATTCGACCTCAACGCCCGCCTGGCCAACAACCTCGCCACCCCCGTGGTGGCCGTGGTGGGTGCCAAGGGCCGCACTGTCGCCGAGGCCGCGGCCGCCGTCGAGGTTGCCCGCAAGGAACTGGCCGCCGAACGCTGCGCCCTGCTGGCCATCATGGTGAACCGCGCCGACCCGAAGGAGCTGGACGCGATTGCCGCGGCGCTGAAGCCCGGCGCCTCGAACCGGCCGGTGTACATCTTCCCCGAGCTGGAGGACATCGCCCGGCCCACCACCGGCGAAGTGGCCGCTGCCCTGGGCGTCCGGCAGATCGCGGGCCGGGCCGACATGGAGCGCGACGTCAAGGACATTAAGGTGGCCGCCATGAACGTGGGCAACTTCCTCAACGTGCTGGACGAGGGCGCCCTGGTGATCGTGCCGGGGGACCGGGCGGACGTGATGGTGGCCTGCCTGGCGTCGTCGTTCTCGCCGGAATTCCCGGTTCCCTCCGCCCTGGTCCTCACCGGCGGCCTGGCCCCGGACGCCAACATCTACCCGCTGCTGGCGCAGGCCCCGTTCCCCGTGTTCGCCGCCACGGAGGACACCTACACCACCGCCAAGCGGGTTTCCGAGGTCCGCAGCGAGATCTGGTCAGGGCACCGGCGCAAGGTTGCATCGGCCTTGGGCCTGTGGTCGCGCCGGGTGGACGAAACCGAGCTGGTGGAGCGCCTGCACCTGCCCCGGGCCGAGAGGATGACGCCGCTGCGCTTCCTGCACGACCTCATCGAGCGGGCCCGGGCGCAGCGCCGGCACGTGGTGCTGCCGGAGGGGACCGACGTCCGGATCCTGCGCGCGGCCGAAATCCTGCACCGCCGCGACGTCTGCGACCTCACCGTGCTGGGCCCCGAGTCGGATGTCCGCGAGCTCGCTGCGGCCAGCGGCATCGACCTCACGGGCATCACGATCGTTGACCCGGCCACCTCCGACCTGCGGCAGAAGTTCGCCGAAAAGTACGCCGAGTTGCGCGCGCACAAGGGCGTGGACCTGGCCAAGTCGCTGGAGATCATGCAGGACGTGAGCTACTTCGGCACCATGATGGTGCAGCTGGGCGTGGTGGACGGCATGGTCTCCGGCGCCGCGCACACCACGGCCCACACCATTCGGCCGGCCCTGGAGTTCGTGAAGACCCGTCCCGGCGTGAAGATCGTGTCCTCGGTGTTCCTGATGCTCATGCCGGACCGGGTGCTGGTGTACGGCGACTGTGCCGTGAACCCGGACCCGAACGTGGAACAGTTGGCGGACATTGCGCTGGCCTCGGCCGAGACCGCCGCGCAGTTCGGGGTGGAGCCGCGGGTGGCCATGCTGTCCTACTCCACGGGCGGTTCCGGCGCGGGGGAGGCGGTGGACGAGGTGCGGCAGGCCACCGAGCTGGTGCGCCAGCGCCGCCCGGACCTCGCCGTCGAGGGGCCCATCCAGTACGACGCCGCCGTGGACGCCTCCATCGCGGCGTCCAAGATGCCGGGCTCATCGGTGGCCGGTCAGGCCACGGTGTTCATCTTCCCGGACCTGAACACCGGCAACAACACCTACAAGGCGGTCCAGCAGAGCTCGGGCGCGGTGGCCGTCGGGCCCGTCCTCCAGGGGCTGCGGAAACCGGTGAACGACCTCTCGCGCGGCTGCACGGTGGAGGACATCGTGAACACGGTGGCCATCACCGCCATCCAGGCGCAGGCCCCGGCAGCCGTGTGAGGTACACCCGGAAAAGGACGACGCCGGCACTTTCGCAAGTGCCGGCGTCGTCCTTTTGGTGGGGGTGCTTTGGGGGTCAGGCGGCTGCCTTGACCTTCAGCGGCTCGATCTTGCCGATGACGAACAGGTAGTTCGCCGCGCCGATGAGCGAGACGGCGCCGATGACGGCCAGCGGGGCCACGAAGGAACCGGTCTGGTCGACTAGGACGCCGATCAGGATGGGGGTGAAGATGCCAGCCAGGTTGGAGGCGAAGTTCTGCAGGCCGCCGATGGAGCCGACGTGGCGGGAGCTGGGGGCGACGTCGGCCGGCAGCGACCAGATGCCGGTGGCGGCGACGGTCAGGCTGGAGTAGGCGACCGACAACAGCGCCAGGGCCATCCAGGCTTCCGGAACGAGGGCGGCGAACATGATCACCGAGCCGCCGGCCAGGCCGCCGGCGATGGCGGTCTTGCGGACCTTGCTGACCGGGGCGCCGGCGCGGACGGCGCGGTCTGCCAGGTAGCCGCCGAGCCAGCCGAACAGGACGGCGCAGATGCCGGGGATGGCGCCGAAGAAGCCGAGCTTGAGCAGGTCGAAACCGCGTTCCTTGACCAGGTAGCTGGGGAAGAACGTGATGAAGAAGTAGATGGCGCTGTTCAGGCAGAAGAAGCCGAACATCATGCTGAGGATGGTGCGGTACTTGAACAGTGCGCGCCAGGGGAGCTTGGCGGCGCCTTCGTCATCGCTGGCGGCGCCGCGGGCGCCGCCTTCCTGGATGTAGCTGACCTCTGCCTCGTTGGCCCCGGCGTGCTCTTCCGGGCTGCGGTAGTACTTCCACCACACGGCGGCCCAGATGATTCCGAGGACACCAATGATGATGAAGACGGCGTGCCAGGAGGTGAACGCCACGATGAGGGTGACGATGGGCAGGGCGATCACGGCGCCGACGCGGGAGCCGGAGTCCCAGATGCTGGTGGCGAAGGCGCGTTCCCGGACGGGGAACCACGTGGCCACCACCTTGGCGGCGGTGCTGGGGGCCGGGCTTTCGCCGACGCCGAGCAGGAAGCGGGCGGCGAAGAGCGTCCAGAAGCTCGACGCCGCAGCGGTCACCATGGTGAACACGGACCACCATACAGCGGCCAGCGAGAAGGACCGGCGCGGGCCGACCTTGTCCACGTACCATCCGGCGGCGAGCTGGAAGAAATCGTACGCCCAGAAGAACGCGGCGAAGATCAGGCCCTGCTGGGTGGCGCTGAGTTCGAAGTCCTTGCCCATGAACGGCAGGGCGACGCTCAGGCTGGAGCGGTCCAGGTAATTGATGCTGAGGCCTATGAAGGCAAGCCAGATGATGATCCAGCGTTTGCGGGTCATCAGTCGCGGCGGTGCGGTGGAGGTGGCGGCATTGGTGTTGTTGCCGAGCGCAGTCATGCGGTCTCCTTCGACGTAAACATGGCTCTGGGTGCCTGGGGCACCGGCGGGGAGGGGAGGAACGCCGAAGAACGCGGCGCAGAATCATATAGGAATCTGGTTAATCATATAGATTTTGTGATCTGGATCAAGCCCCCGCCCAAAACCGCGCTGCCGGCAGCCCCGGGCGCGGCGGTGGCTTATGATTCCCCACAGCAAGTCCCTTCCACTTTGAGAACCCAGAGGTCTGCGCGTGCCCCCACGTCCATCGTCCGACACCACCCGAGGCAAGGCCGCCTCCGCAGACGTCTACGCCTCCATGCGCGCGGCCATCCTGGAAGGCGAGATCGCGCCGGGAACGCGCATCAACATCGACGGCGTGGCGCGCAGCCTGGGGGTTTCCCAGACCCCCGTGCGCGAAGTGCTGCAGCGGCTCGAGGGCGACAACCTGGTGGTCTACAACCCAGGCCGCGGCTACAGCACCACTCCGCTGCTCGACCTGCCGGAGCTGCGCTCGCTGTTCGAATTCCGTCTCCTCGTCGAACCGTGGGCGGCCCGCGCCGCCGCCGTCGACAGGCTGGCCAACCCGGCGGCCGCACTCGAGAAGGAACTGGCCGGGTTCCGGGACGCCATGAAATCCGCCGGCGACCTGCGCCAGGACCTGGTGGCGCACGATACCCGCTTCCATGACACCATCCTTGCCGCCTCCGGCAACCCGGTGGTCCGGCACGCGTTCGCCCAGACGCACTGCCACCTGCATACGTTCCGCCTGTATCCGGCGGACGTGGACGGTGCCATCACCGTGGCCGAGCACACCGCCGTCCGGGAAGCCATCGAGGCCTGCGATCCGGAGCGTGCCGAAGCCGCCATGACCACCCACATCCGCAACTCCTTTGACCGGTTTGCCCAGGCCTTCCAGGGTGAGCTGGAGCCGCTGGGGGACAGCGGGCCGCCCCGCAGGCGCATCATCACCTGAAGTGGCCACGCATGCCACGGGCCCCGCCGGCAGTGAACCAGCCAGTTCACTGCCGGCGGGGCTTTTTCGTGTGCAATCCGACTCCAGGGTGCCTGGACGGATTGACGTGCATCACAGTTCCTATATGATTATTGGAATTCATATAGGAATCTTCCACGTCCAACCCTTCAGGAAAGAAGAACCCCATGCCATCCATCACCTCCATCAAGACCCAGGACGTACGCTTTCCCACGTCCCTGGAGCTCGACGGCTCGGATGCGGTCAACGTTGACCCTGACTACTCCGCGGCCTACGTGGTGATCCGCACCGACGCGGGCGACGAAGGCCACGGTTTCGTCTTCAGCTGCGGCCGCGGCAACGAGATCCTGACCGCGGCGATCGATGCTTATGCCCGCCTGCTGCTGGGCCGCGACATCGACGAACTCATCTCCGACCCCGGTGCTGCCTCCCGCCTCCTCATCCACGATTCCCAGCTCCGCTGGCTCGGACCCGAAAAGGGCGTTACACAGATGGCCTGCGGTGCCCTGGTCAGCGCCCTGTGGGACATCCGCGCCCGGCGGGAGAACAAGCCCCTATGGCTCCTCCTTAGCGAGATGACGCCCGAGGAACTGGTCAGCGTGGTGGACTTCACCCACATCCGTGACGCCCTCAGCCCCGAGGAGGCGCTGGAGATCCTCCGCGCCGGCCAGGACGGCAAGGAGCAGCGCATCGCCGAGCTCAAGGCCAACGGCTTCCCCGCCTACACCACCTCCCCGGGCTGGCTCGGGTACAGCGACGAGAAGCTCGTACGCCTGAGCAAGGAAGCCGCAGCCGACGGGTTTTCCATGATCAAGCTCAAGGTGGGCGGGGACATCAATGACGACCGACGCCGCATGGCCCTGGCCCGCGAAGCGGTGGGCACCCTCCCCATCGCCATTGATGCCAACCAGCGCTGGGAGGTGTCCGAGGCCGTGGAGTGGGTCAACCAGCTGGCGGAGTTCAACCCGTACTGGATCGAAGAACCCACCAGCACCGATGACGTCCTGGGCCACGCCGAGATCCGCAAGGGCGTCAGCCCGGTCCGGGTGGCCACCGGCGAAGCCGTGCAGAGCCGGATCATCTTCAAGCAGCTGCTCCAGGCCGGCTCCATCGACGTGCTGCAGCTTGACTCCACCCGCGTGGCCGGGGTCAACGAGAACATTGCCATCCTGCTCCTGGCCGCCAAGTTCGGCGTTCCGGTCTGCCCGCACGCCGGCGGCGTGGGCCTGTGCGAACTGGTCCAGCACTTCTCCTTCTTCGACTACGCCGTGGTGGGCCGCAGCCAGGAGAACAGGATGATCGAGTTCGTGGACCACCTGCACGAGCACTTCGCCGAACCGGTCCGGATCGTCGATGGCCGCTACGCCGCACCGGAACTGCCGGGCACCGGGGCCGAGATGCTCAGCGCCTCGCGCAGCCGGTGGGAGTTCCCTGGCGGCGCGGGCTGGCAGGAAGTGGGCAACCGCGCCGCCGTCACCGGCGGGTCCCTCAGCGCTGCCGGAGCCAGCCGATGAGCGCAGCGCCCGGGGCCGCCGTCGTCAACCTGACCAGCGCTGAAGAACTGGACGAGGCCGTCGAAGCCGCCCAGGCTGCCTTTGAGCAGGGCCGCCTGGCGGACCCTGGAACCCGCGCCGCCTGGCTTGAGGCCGTGGCTGCCGGGCTGGAGCAGGACGCCCCGGGGCTCGTGGAGACGGCGGTCCGTGAGACCCACCTGGCAGCTGCCAGGCTGGAAGGTGAGCTGAAGCGTACCGTCTTCCAGCTGCGCCTCTTCGCGCAGGAGATCCGCAGCGGCGAGCACTTCGACGCCACCATCGACCACGCGGACCCGGAATGGGGGATGGGCCCGCGCCCCGACCTGCGCCGCTGCAACGTGCCGCTGGGCGTCGTGGGGGTCTTCGGCGCCTCCAACTTCCCCTTCGCCTTCAGCGTGATGGGCGGGGACACGGCCTCGGCGCTGGCTGCCGGCTGCGCCGTGGTGCACAAAGCCCACGACGCCCACCGTGAGCTCGCTGCCCGCACGGCACGTGCCGTGCTCGGCGCGCTGGAAGGCGCCGGCGCGCCGTCGGGCCTGTTCTCGATGGTGACCGGCCGGCAGGCCGGCGAGGCGCTCGTGGACCACCCGCTGGTCAAGGCCGTGGGCTTCACCGGCTCGACGGCGGGCGGCCGGGCCCTGCTGAACCGCATCGCCGCGCGGCCCGAACCGATTCCGTTCTTCGGCGAGCTGGGCGGCATCAACGCCGTCTTCGTAACCCCCCGCGCATGGGCCGTGCGGCGTGCCGAAATCCTCAGCGGCTACGCGGGCTCCTTCACCCTGGGCATGGGCCAGTTCTGCACCAAGCCCGGGCTGCTGTTCGTCCCCGCCGGCGGGACCGAGGGGATCCGCAGCGAGCTGGCAGAGGCGCTGGCCGGGTTCACGCCCGCCCGGCTGCTGAGCCCGCGCCTGCACGCCGGCTACGCGGACGCCGTCGCCAGGCTGCGCGGCAGCGGCGGGGTGGGCGTCCTGGTGAAGGGCGATTTCGCCGAGGAACCCGCGCCCACGGTCCTGCACACCACGGCGGAAGCAGTGCGCCGCAACCCGGAGCTGCTCCGGCAGGAGATGTTCGGCCCGGCCAGCCTGGTGGTGGAGTACACGGACGAGGCTGAGCTGCCGGCGCTGGCTGGACGCCTGGAAGGGCAGCTCACCACCACGCTGCAGGCGGAAGCGGACGACGACGTCGCCGCCCTGGCCGCCCGGCTCACCGACATCAGCGGCCGGGTCCTCTGGAACGGCTGGCCCACGGGCGTCACGGTCAGCTATGCGCAGCACCACGGCGGGCCGTACCCGGCCACGACCTCGAACACCACCTCGGTTGGAACGGCGGCCATCCGCCGTTTCCTGCGGCCCGTGGCGTTCCAGCAGTTCCCGGCACAGCGCCTGCCCGAGCCGCTGCGTGACGACAACCCCTGGGGTGTCCCCCAGCGGGTCGACGGCGTCTGGCGGCGCCCGGCTGCCTCCCTTGCGGGGGCCGGACAGGAGGCACTGCAGTGACTCTCCCGGAAGCAGTCCGCTCCGTCCTTCCCCAGGACGCCGGCCAGGCGCTGCTCATTGGCCGCGTCTGGGACCCGGAGACCGGCGGCCCGCGCGTCGTCGCCGTCAGCGGGGACACCGTCTTCGATCTGCACCGCCTGGCCGGGACCGTCGCGGACCTGCTGGAACTGCCCAACCCGGCCGACGCCGTCCGCTCAGCCCTGGCGGATCCCGCCCTGGCCGAACCGCGCTGGGCGACGGCCGACGTCGTCAGCGCCTCCTTAGCGGGGCACGCCGGCAACGCACGCCTGCTGGCCCCCGTCGACCTGCAGGTCATCAAGGCCTGCGGGGTGACCTTCGTGGACAGCATGATCGAGCGCGTCATCGAGGAACGCTGCGCCGGTGACGCGGCGCGGGCCGCGGAAGTGCGCGAACTCGTGGGCCGCGCCCTGGGCGGCAGCCTCGCCGACCTGCGTCCCGGCTCGGCGCAGGCGGCCGAGGCCAAGCGGGTCCTGATGGCCGAGGGCCTGTGGTCGCAGTACCTCGAGGTGGGGATCGGCCCGGACCCGGAGGTGTTCACCAAGGCGCCGGTCCTGTCCTCGGTGGGGCTGGGCGCCGACATCGGCATCCCCGCGTTCTCCTCCTGGAACAACCCCGAGCCGGAACTGGTGCTGATCGCCACGTCCCGGGGCGCAGTGGTGGGGGCGACGCTCGGCAACGACGTCAACCTCCGCGATGTCGAAGGCCGCAGCGCCCTGCTGCTGGGCAAGGCCAAGGACAACAACGCCTCCAGCGCGCTCGGCCCACTGATCCGGCTCTTCGACGGCGCGTTCACCCTGGACACCCTGCGGGACGAGGAGATCCTGCTGCGGGTGGAAGGCCCGGACGGGTACGTGCTGGAGGGCCGGAACAGCATGGCACGGATCAGCCGGCCGTTCGAGGAACTGGTGGCGGCAACCCACGGAAAGCACCACCAGTACCCGGACGGGTTCGCCCTGTACACGGGGACGCTGTTCGCCCCCACCCAGGACCGGGACGTGCCGGGGCAGGGCTTCACGCACAAGCACGGCGACGTGGTGACCATCCGCAGCCGCCACCTCGGTGCCCTGGTCAACCGGGTGGGGCCATGCGAGGAGCTCCCGGCGTGGAGCTTCGGCCTGCGGGAGCTGTTCAGCTACCTGGCCGGGCAGCGGCAGGAAGCGCGGGCCTAGCTGCACAACGGCAACGGGCGACGGCGGCACCCCGGTGGGTGCCGCCGTCGCCCGTTGCCTGCGTTGGCTTAGCTGTTGTCCGGCTTGGCCAGGCTTTCCTTGTCTTCCTGCTTGGCGGGCTCGTCGGAGAGCCCCTGCGGGGTGAGGTCAAGGTCCTGCGGGTTCTCCGGCGGCTCGGGGGCTTCGCCGGTCTCGGCGGCCTTGAGGTTGCCGGTGTCGTCCAGCGCAGGGTTGGCTCCCTCCACGCCGGTGGGGTCCTGCTTTTTTGAACCGGAGTCCGGCTGCGCGTTGAGCGGTGCGGTGCTGCTGGATCCCGTGTTGCTGGGGTCGTTCTCGTCGATGGAAGTGGGCTCGTTCGTCATGGAAATGTTCCTCTCGGCCTGGTCCAGCGTGTCCCGCCGACCATAGGCACAGGCGGCGTTCATCCGCAAGGACCCCGCGAGATGGCATTTCACGGCAGTCCCGGGGGCCGACACTGCCGTGACGTGCCATCTCGCGGACGGGGCGCCGCCTATAGGCTGGATGGAACTGCAGAAGCCAGCCCCGGGAGGCCCGTCATGCTCGTGCTCGTCATCAACTCCGGCTCGTCCTCGCTCAAGTACCAAGTCCGTGATGTGGCGCAGGAGACCGTGCTGACCGAGGGGCTGATCGAGAAGATCGGCATGGGCAACGGCGGTGGCGGCGACGGTGAGATCGAGGGCCCGCGGGACCATGCCGAGGCGCTGGAATTGGTGGACGCCGCCATCCACCGGGAACTGGGCAACCAGGAGCTGGCGGCCGTGGGCCACCGCGTGGTGCACGGCGGGGAGCGGTTCGCCGAGCCGGTGCTGATCGACAACGAGATCACCCGCGCCATCGAGCGGCTCAACCCGCTGGCACCGCTCCACAACCCCGCCAATGTTCTCGGCATCCGGGCCATCACCAAAAAGTGGCCGCAGATGCCGCAGGTGGCCGTGTTCGATACCGCCTTCCACCGGACCCTCCCGGAGCACGCCTGGCGCTACGCCGTCCCGGACGAGCTCTACACCAACCACGGCATCCGCCGGTACGGCTTCCACGGCACCTCGCACGAATACGTGGGGCGCCGGGCCGCGGCTTTGCTGGACATCCCCGTGGAGGAGTTCGACGGCGTCATCGCCCACCTGGGCAACGGCGCCTCCGTCACGGCCATCAAGGGCGGCCATTCGGTGGACACTTCCATGGGCTTCACCCCGCTGGAGGGCCTGGTCATGGGCACGCGGTCCGGCGACCTGGACCCCTCCATCCTGGTGTTCCTGGGCCGGGCGGGCTGGACACCGGAGGACATCGATTCGATGCTGAACCGCGAATCCGGGCTCAAGGGCCTGGCCGGCAACAACGACATGCGCACCGTGGTGGAAGCCTCGGAAAGCGGCGATCCCAGGGCTTCCGTGGCGCTGGCGGTGGCCTCCTACCGGCTGGCCAAATACATCGGCGGATACCACGTGGCCGTCGGCGGGGCCAAGGCGCTGGTGTTCACCGCGGGCATCGGCGAAAACTCGCACCAGTTCCGGGCGCTGGTCGCCGAGCGGCTGGGCGCGCTGGGCATCGAGCTCGACGCCGGCCTGAACACCGCGCGGTCCAAGGAACCCCGGATGGTTTCCACGGCGTCGTCCGCGATTCCCGTCCTGGTGGTCCCCACGGACGAGGAGCGCGCCATCGCGGAGGCGACGGCCGCCGTCGTGAGCGCCGGCACCTGACCAGAGCCCAGTGGTTGAGCCGCCGGCAGCCTAGAGCCGGCCCTTGAGGATCAGGTTCCAGTACAGCTTCGGGAACAGGTCCCGGTCCACCACCCAGGACAGTTTGCTCTCGTTCCAGGTGGGGACCCGGGGGATGGTGGGCATGGGCCGGTAGCGGTCGTCGAACTCGGCGAACACCACCGTGTCCCGCGAAACCGTGAACGGGCACACCGAGTACCCGTTGTACTTGGCTTTCAACGGCCTGCCCTTCCGGGCTGCCACCAGGTTCTTCGCCAGGACCTTGGTCTGCTTGCGCAGCGCGCCGCCCGACTTGGAATTCGTGGTGCCGGCGGCATCGCCCAGGGACCATACGTTGGGGTAGCGCAGGTGCCGCAGCGTCTGCCGGTCCACCTCCACGAAGCCGCCGGCGTCCCCGGCGGCCGGCAGGACGGTGGCCTTCAGCCAGTCCGGGGCCGACTGCGGCGGGACCGCGTTGAGCACGTCATACTCCAGGTCCTCGGTGGTGTTGGCGTCGTTGTCGCGGATGGTGGCCTTGTGGCCGGCCGGGTCCACCGCTACCAGTTCGCTGTTGGTGCGCAGTTCGATCCCGTACTCGGCGATCTTGCGGTCCAGCTCCCGGTCCACTTCCGGGATGCCGAACACGGTGGGGTAGGGCTGGACCATCACCACCCGGATCTTGTCCAGGACCCCCTGCTCCCGCCAGTAGTCGCAGGCCAGGTACATGGGCTTCTGGCTGGCACCCCCGCACTTGATGGGCCCGGCCGGCATGCTGAAAACGGCGGTGCCGGACCGCAGGCTGCTCAGCAGCGTCCAGGCTTTGGGGGCGAGGTCGAACACGTAATGCGAGGCCCCGTACGGCGAGTGCACCGCCTCGGCCAGCCCCGGCACGGCCGCCCAGTCAAACTGCAGCCCCGGGCACACCACCAGCTGGCCGTAGCCGACGGTGGAGCCTGATCCGAGCGTGACGGTGTTGGCTTCCGGATCGATGCCTGCGGCGGCTTCGTGGATCCAGGTCACGCCTTGGGGGGTGACGGATTCCTGGGTCCTGACCGCTTCCTTTGCCTGGGCACGGCCGCCCGCGATGTGCGAAAACAGCGGCTGGTACAGGTGGTGGTCCCTGGGCTCGACCACTGCCACATCGTCAACCCCGTAGCGGTGAAGCCGGGCCGCCAGGGAGATGCCGGCGTTGCCTCCGCCGATGATGAGGACCTCATGCCGGGCAGCCACGGCGCTACTTTTTCTCGGTCAGGGCCGATGCCTTGTGCGCCGCCCGGGCGCCGGTTTTCTCCGACTCCACCACATACTGCGGTTCGTCCTCGCTGGCGCGGTGCGCGTTGCCGTCCAGCTCGAAATCACTGGTCTTCTTCTCCACGATCTTCCCGTGCGTCTTGCCCTGGGAAGTGTTCCACTCCACGCGGGTTCCCTTGCTCAATGACCTTGCCGGCTCCTCTGGTGGGTGATGCGGTGGGTGAGCTGTCCTGCGGCCCGGTTACCGCCCGGGCGGGCGTCCGGAAGCCAATAGTAAGCATGATGACCTTGTTTTGGCAGCTACCGATCGGACAGCAGGGCCGGCCTGCCTGCAGCGGGATGGCGGGCATTGACACCGTCCGTGTCCAGGGCCATGCTGTCCCAGCCGGCCACGCCCGGCCGGCATCAGGTGCCCTTCGAAGGAGAACGCTGTGCCTGTTGTAGAAGAAAGCGTCGTCCTTCCCCGGCCGCCGCAGGAGGTCTTCGATTTCCTGTCGGACTTCGACAATGTCGCTGTCTACGATTCCTCGGTCACCTCGTCGGAGCGGGTCGGCGACGGACCCGTGGGAGTGGGCACCCATGGACGGGGAACCAGCAAAGTCATGGGGCGGCACTTCAACGCACGACGGCGGCAGGACGCCGTCGAACGCCAAGGCGGGCGCGGTACCGGCGCACCGCTGCCGTGGCTTTGGTACAGGCGGCCCAGTACGCGATCCCTGCCGCCAGCGACCCGCCCACCGCCAGGGGCAGGCCTACATCGGCCAGCGGGGGATACACCAGCCAGTGCACCAGGTAGATGTGCATCGACGCGCTGGCCAGCAGCACCGTCGGGCGGCTCAGCACCCGCGGCACGGGGAGGGCCGGGAGCCAGGTGAGCAGCAGGATGCCGGCGATCACGGTCAGGTCCCGGTGGGGATTCTCGAAGAAACCCGGGACGGTGAGCAGCGCCAGCGTCGAGACCAGGCAGCGCTGTGCGACGTTGCGTGCGCGCGCTACCGCCCAGCCGAGTGCGAACAGCCAGAATGCGGGCACGGTGTGCGGTACGTCGATATCCACCAGTTCGAACCGTGTCAGCAGTCCGGCGCCGAACAGTGCCAGGGGGTAGAGGAACGGGAACCGGCGTTCACCCCGGTGCAGCCACGGTATGGCGAGCAGGGCCGTCATCGCGAGGAGGATGTAGACGATGACCTCGATGAACCAGAAATGCCACTGGGTTGTCACCTGCTCCGAACCGAGCATGGCGTTGAGCAGCACGATGTTCAGCGGGCTGTAGCGGTCGGTGGCCAGGTAGGCGGCGGCGATGAACACCATGCTGGGCACCACGATCCGTGCCACGCTGGTGAGCTGGCGGCGCAGGCGCGCGACCCTCCCGCCGGCCAGCTGGAACCGGGCGAAGTTGAAGCCCGCGGCCGCGATCAGCACGTGCGCCATGCCCTGCCACTCGAACAGGCCGATGTGGGTGCTGACGATGAAGACGATGCCCACCGCGCGCAGGAGGATGCTGGTGTCCACGGGCGCGAGGAGCCGGTTCAGGAGGGGCCGCTTCCCGGGCATCGGGTCCGGAACGGCCTGCGGCTTCGGTTCCAGGTCCTGGACGGCCGTGACGTGCCAGTCCGGCGGCAGATGGCCCAGCACCTGCTCGAGCCGTACCGAGGCCGCCACGTAGGAGAGGGAGTCGCCGCCGAGCGACACGAAGGTGTCCGTGCCGGCGATGTCCGTCCGCTCCAGGGTGTCCTCGAAGACTCGGCGGACAGTATCCGGCCCCGCCGGGACGGCGGAGGGCCCGGTACCGGAAGGGGTACCGCCGGCGTCGGACAGTGCCGCGACGGCGGGGTAGTCGATCTTGCCTGTCGCCAGGCGCGGCAGCTCGTCCACCGCATGGAGGCCGACGGCGGCGCGCGGCACGCCAAGGCCCTGCGCCAGCACCTTGGCCAGCAGGTCGGTGTCGTGGCCGCCTTCCACGGCGACGACGATGCCCCGGTCGGTGCCGGTGCTCGCGGCCCTGACGCCCATGTCCGCCAGGAGGCGCTCCACCTGGCCGAGGTCGACCCGGAGCCCCACGATCTTCACGAACCGGCTGCGCCGGCCGAGCAGTTCGTAGAGGCCCGCGCCATTCACCCGGGCAAGGTCGCCGGTGCGCAGTTCCGTCACGGTGCGGCCGAGGGCCAGGTCCGCGGGGGTCTCGGCGTAGCCCAGCATGACGTTCGGCCCGGTGTACACCAGTTCGCCCTGCGCCGGCTCGCCGTCGTCCAGGCCGTCCACGGGGTCGATGCGGAAGGCCCCGCCGGGAACCGGGACGCCGATGGCGCCGGGGTGCGCGGCGGCCAGGTCCGGCGGCAGGTACGCCATCCGCGCCGTGGCTTCCGTCTGCCCGTACATGACGACCAGGTCCCAGCCCTTTCGGCGCCCCAGGCCCGCGAAATGCCTGACCCGGCCGGGTTCGAGCCGCCCGCCGGCCTGGGTGACGTAGCGCAGGTCCGGCAGTTCCATCCCGGCGAACCCTACGCGTTCGAGCAGCTCGAAGGTGTAGGGCACGGCCGCGAAGGAGGTGGCCCCGTGGCGCCGGAACAGCTCCCAGAAGCACGGGTCCACCACGGACAGCCCGGTGAGGATCAGGCTGGCGCCGCGCAGCAGGTGGCTGTTGATCACCGAGAGGCCGTAGCAGTAGGACATGGGCAAGGTGGTGGCGGCGCGGTCTGCGGCGGTAATGCCGAGGTAGGTGGCAATTGACTCGGCGTTGGCCTGCAGGTTCCCGTGGGAGAGCCGCACCAGCTTGGGCGACCCCGTGGAACCGGACGTGCTCAGCAGCAGGGCCAGGTCCGGATGCAGGTCGTGCCGGGTCCCGGGGCGGCGTTCGTCCAGCCGGAGCGTCCCGTTGGCCGGCTGCAGGACCACGTCGGGGTCGTAGGCGGCCACGAGCGATGCCAAGGCGGCGGGCTTGTCCTCCGGCAACAGGATCAGCGGGTGTCCGCCGGCCAGTGCGGCAAGGTAGGCCACCAGGGAATCGACGTCGTTGGACGCCGCCAGCGCGACCAGCCGGCGTTCGGTGCCCAGCCTGCCGGCGAGGTCTCCAACGCGCCCGGCAAGCTCGCGGTAGGTCAGCGTAAGCCCGTCGGCGTGGATGGCAGGGCTGTCCCCATACCCGGCAAGGCCGGTAATGAACGGGGCCCGCGCATGGTCAAGCTGCGTGGTCATCCGACGATGTTATTAGTTAAGCCTTACCTAACAAAATGCGGCGTCATAGGAAAGACACTGGAGAAATACCCAGCCCTATCCGGCAGCCGCCCCCTTGAGGCCCGCCCCGGGAAGGAGCTCGGTGGCGCCCAGCGAATCGGCGATGAACGCGTAATCCCAGGCCCGCTCCCGCCATTGCACGTACCGGCCGGACGCGCCGCCGTGCCCGCCGTCCATCTCGATCTTCATGACAATCGGTTCGGTGCCCGTGGTCTTGTTCCGCAGCTCCTGCACCCACTTGGCCGGCTCCACGTACAGGACGCGGGTGTCGTTGAAGGACGTCACGGCGGCGATCTTCGGGTAGGCGACCTCCCGCACGTTCTCGTAGGGGGAGTAGGACTTCATGTAGGCGTAGGCCGCCGGGTCGGTGATCGGGTTGCCCCATTCCTCCCACTCCAGCGCCGACAGCGGCAGGTCCGGATCGAGGATGCTGGTCAGGGGGTCCACAAACGGCACCTGCGCCACGATGGCCGCGTACTTCTCCGGCGCCATGTTGGCCACCGCGCCCATCAGCAGGCCGCCCGCGGAGCCGCCCAAGGCGGCGATCCGGGCCGGGTCAACCCAGCCCGAGCCCGCCAGCCAGTCGGTGGCGTCAATGAAATCCGTGAAGGTGTTCTTCTTCGTGAGCTTCTTGCCGTCCTCGTACCAGTGCCGGCCCAGTTCGCCGCCGCCGCGGATGTGCGCGATCACGAACACGATGCCCCGGTCCAGCAGCGAGAGCCTGGCGATGCCGAACCCGGGATCCATGCTCATCTCGTAGGAGCCGTACCCGTAGACCAGCCCGGCCGCCGTCGCGTCCCGTTGCACGGCCTTGTGGCGCAGCACCGAAAGGGGAATGCGGGTGCCGTCGCCCGCCGTCGCCCATTCGCGGGTGGCAACGTAGTCGCTGCCGTCGTAGCCGCCCAGCACGGGACTTTCCTTGCGCAGCAGCAGTTCGCCGGCCGGGTGCTCCGCGGTGGGCAGCACGAAATCGTAGATGCGCGACGGCGTGAAGTAGGACGTGTAGCCGAGCCGGATGACCGGCGCGTCATAGTCCGCGCCGCCCACGCCGGCCGTGTAAAGCTCTTCGTCGAAGGCCGGCTCCACGGGTGCCTCCTGCGCCGGCGTGCCCAGCCCGGCCAGGCCCATCACCTGCACCCGTTCGATCGTGTCCTTGCGGATGGAGACAATCAGGTGCGTGGCGGTGACGCCCGCGCCGTTGACGCGGACGTCGTCGGAATGTTCGACGACGGTCTGCCAGGCCTGCGCGGCCAGCGGCTTCTCCAGCTCGGCCGGGTCCGCCAGGGAGACCATGGAGTTGATGGCGCCGCGGTTGTGCGTGAGCAGGATGCGTTCCTGCCCGTCGAGCAGGAAGGGCTCGGCCTCGTAGAGCACCCGCTCGTTGCGCGAGATGACCGTGGTCACGGCCTGGGCGGGGTCGTCGAAGCGCAGCAGACGGGTCTCGCTGTACTCCGAGCAGCCGATGCCCAGCACCAGGTGCCGCCGGTCCGCCGAGAGTTCGAAGCCCAGCCACATGGCGGCGTCGTCTTCCTTGTAGATCACCACGTCCTCGGCCACGGGCGTGCCCAGCACGTGCGCTTTGACCTGGTACGGCCGCCAGGAGTCGTCCACCACGGTGTAGAAGATCCGGCTGCCGTCGGGCGAGAACGCAACCCCGTAGAAGATGTTCTCGATGACGTCCGGCAGCAGTTCCCCGGTGCGCAGGTCCTTGATCCGGAGGGTGAAGCGTTCGTCGCCGGAGTTGTCCACGGCGTAGGCGTAGAGGTGGCCGTCGATGGTCACGGCCGTGCCGCCCACCGAAAAGAAGGGCTTGCCCTCGGCTTCGACGTTGCCGTCCAGCAGGACTTCCTCGCCGGGGATTTCGACGCCGGCCTCCACCGCGGGCGGGGTCCAGTCGGCCACCTTGTCGCCCGTGTCCTCCGCCTTGACCCGGCAGTGGATGCCGTACTCCTTGCCCTCGGCCGAGCGGCTGAAGTACCACCACCCGTCCTTGCGGTGCGGGACGGACAGGTCGGTTTCCTGGGTGCGGCCCTTGATCTCCTGGAAGATCGCCTCGCGCAATGGTTCCTGGTGCGCGGTGACGGCCTCCTGGTAGGAATTTTCGGCCCGCAGATGCTCAATGACCTCGGTGGATTCCTTGTCCCGGAGCCATTCGTAGTTGTCCACGTACGTCTCCCCGTGGTGGGTGCGTTCGGTGGGGATCCGCTTGGCAACCGGAGGTGCCGGGATCGCGGTGTTGGCAGCGTCCTGCAGGGGAGTGGAGGTCATGGATTCAATATATAGACCGGCCCTGGCAAGCAGGCGGGACGTTCGCTGACGGGGGAGAACGTGGCCTCAAAAAGGGCCAAAGACTCTGGGGCCCTGCCGCCGGTCGCGGCAGGCTGGAGAAGAGTCGCAGGGGGGCAGGAAGGAGATGCCATGTCACCCGAACCAGGTCCGGCGCCCAGGGCCAGGGCATGGCGGGCGGTTGCCCGCTGCGTGGGAACCAGCACTGCCATGCTGGCCCGCGGCCAGGTGCACCTGCCGAAGGGGCGCGTGGGTATGGTGCTGCGCTTCGCGGACGGGAGCACGTCGCGTGTCTACCGGGAGACCGCCGTCCGCCGTCAACCGCCCGGCGAGCCCTGTGTCCTGGTTGTGTCGTTCCGGCTCCGGCTGGTGCGCGGCCGGGCCCACCGGCTGTTCGAGGCCGAAAGCATCCTGAACACTCCGCTGTTCGTCGGCTTCCCCGGGTTCGTCTCCAAGCTGTGGTGCGCCCACGACACGTTCGGCGCGTACCGCGGCCTCTACGAGTGGGACGGCGCGCAGCGCGCGGGCGATTACGCCGCCGCACTGTGGCGTGTCCTTGAACTGGTCAGCGTTCCCGGGTCCATCAGCTACAAGGTGCTGCCCGGATTGCGCCGCGACGAGGTCCTCGCAAACCCGGCCACCATGGAAGGTGCGGAGGAAACCGGCCACGCCTGGTGGCGGCTCCTCAGCCCTGCGTAACGGCGCTGCTCAACGGGGCATGGCGGCCGGGGAAGAACCGATGGCAGACACGGACGTCCTGGTGGTCGGCGCCGGGCCGGCGGGACTCACCACAGCGCTGCAGGCCCATGCGCACGGAGCCTCGGTCCGCGTGGTGGACCGTCGGCCGGAGCGGTTCCGCCCCTCCCGGGCCATGATGCTGCACGCCCGGGCACTGGAGGGCCTGCGCCCGCTGGGCGTCACCGGTGCGCTGCTGGCCCGCGCCGACACTGGGCCGGAGGCGCGCCTCCACCTCGGCCGGCGCGTCGTCCAGGCCCGGCTGGGCCACGCCGACCTGCCGGACACCGCCTTTCCGCACCTGACCCTGGTCCGGCAGGCCGACGTCGAAGACGTTCTCTGGCAGGAACTGCAGGCCCGGGGGATCCCCGTGGACTGGGGTGTGGAGTTCCGCGGCCTTGAACGACCGGAAACCGGCGGCCTCACCGCCACCCTTCATGGGCACGGGCAGGAGCAGTTCCGCTGCCATTTCCTGGCTGGCTGCGACGGGCAGTCCAGCACCGTCCGCACGGTCCTCGGGGCCCCGTGGCGGGGCGGGCCCTACCCGGTTCAAGCCGTGTTGGCGGACCTGGAGCTCGACGGCGGCCTGGACCCCGGCGTGCTGCACGCCGCCGTCGGCCGTTCCGGACTGGCGTTCCTGTTCGCGCTCGGGGAGGGGGCCACGTGGCGCCTGCTGGCCACCCGCCCCGCCGAACCGGCGCCGGACGCACGCTTCGGCCAGCTGGGCCCGCCCGTCCCCGCCGCGGAGGTGGCCCGGCTGCTGGCCGGGTCCGGCCTGGAAGCCACTGTCCGGGACGTGCGCTGGTCGGCGCAGGTCCCGCTCCAGCACCGCCTGGCCGGCACCTTCGGCGGCGGCCGCATCTTCCTCGCCGGGGATGCGGCGCACGCCCACTCACCCGCCGGGGGCCAGGGAATGAACAACGGCATCCTGGATGCCCTGAACCTCGGCTGGAAACTCGGGTTCGCCTCCACCGCCGGCAGGGCCGTTCCGGAACTGCTCGGGTCCTACGGGCAGGAGCGGCAGCTGGCGGCGCGGCGGGTGCTTGCCCTGACCCATCTCATCTTCTTCTTCGAGGCCTCGCCGCATCCGGCCGCGCGCCTGGTCCGTGGCCTGCTGCCGTCCTCGGCTCCGCTGCTGCCGGTGCTGCTCCGCCGCCGGCGCCTCACAGCCCTGGGGATCAGGCTGCTGGCGCAGCCGTTTGTGCGGTACCGGCACAGCCCCCTGTCCCTGGACGAGACGCCGCGCAGTGTCCGGTGGCCGCGGCCCGGCGACCGCCTGCCGGATGCACCGGCCAGTGTGGCGGAACGCTCCGTCCAGCTGCACGAGCTGACCGCGGTGCCCGGGGTCCACGTCCTGCTGGAGCGCGACGCCGTCCCTGGCGCCCTGGGTGCCGACCTTGCCGACCTTGCCGACCTGCCCGACCTCGCCGGGCCGGTGGCGGCCGGACGCGGCCCTCTCGTCCACATCCACCGGCTCACCAGCCACCCGGGCCGGGGCCTCGTGGCGGTCCGGCCGGACGGGTACGTGGGCTTCCGCTGCGCGGAGGCGGATCCGGTGCAGCTGCGCGCCTGGCTGCGGCTGGTGGGCGCGGTCCGGGACTGACAGCCGTGATGCTCTATCACTTTTGGCCCCCAAACCGCCGCCTTAACGACCAAAGCTGATAGGGCAACGGGAGGGTAGTTGCCGGACGGCGGCAGGCGTATCCTGTTTCCTTCAAGGCACATCCGCCCAGCGTGAGAGGGGAAGTTGCATGACCATCCCGCCAGTGCACGAACCTGAGCCGTTCCCGCCCGAACCCGGCCCCGAACCCACATCACCGGATCCCACCCAGCCGGGACCGCCGTCGCCGAATCCGTTCCCCGCCCCGCAGCCGCCCGGGCCGTTGCCCATCCCGGATCCCGGGCCCGCGCCGCTCCGGCCGGACCCCACCCGCGACTGACGTACGGCCCGCGGTAACACTGGAAGAAGGGGCTTTCCGCGCCTGCGGCAGCGGTGCGGGGAGCCCCTTTTCCGTGCCCTGCGCAGCCCTGAAAAAGTTCCAAAAATCCGGTCCGCAACCCCTTGAAGACCTCTTTCTCCGGTGCTAAAAAATCTATATCAGCCAATACAGATCAGGCTGAGTGGGAAACCATGTTGGACCATCTCTTACGAGGAGGGAAGCCATGTTGATGCGAACCGATCCGTTCCGCGAGTTGGACAGGCTGGCCCAGCAGGTCCTCGGCACGGCGGCACGTCCGGCGGCCATGCCGATGGATGCGTGGCGTGAGGACCACGACTTTGTCGTCGCCTTCGATTTGCCCGGCGTCGCTGTGGACTCGGTGGATCTGGACATCGAACGGAACGTGCTGACGGTGCGCGCGGAGCGCCCGGACCCCGTCGGCAAGGACACCGAACTCATCGCCTCCGAGCGGCCGCGCGGCGTCTTCAGCCGCCAGCTGATCCTCGGCGACACACTGGATACCGAGCACGTGAAGGCCAGCTACGACGCAGGCGTCCTGACGTTGCGGATCCCCGTCGCCGAAAAGGCGAAGCCGCGCAGGATCGAGATTGAAACGAAGGGGGCCAAGCAGGAAATCGCCGCATAGTTCCTGGAAAGAATCGGGAAGCGGGTAGATCTGTTGACTGCCTTTTTGGGGCGGATCGCCATTCTGTGCACGCCACAGCGCCAGACAGCGCATCGGCAGCGAGGGCCTGAGCTTCCCGACCCGGTGGCCCCCGGCTTCGGCCGGGGGCCATCCCTGTCCCAGGCCATCCCTGTCTCAGGCCATCCTTGTGTCAGGAGCCGAGCTCGAGCATCAGGGCCGGCAGTTCGTCGGAGAGCTCCCTTGCCAGGAATCCCAGCGGTCCCAGCCTGCTGGCCAGGCGGTCCGCTGCCGCCGCGTGCAGGTGGGTTCCCCAGCAGGCGGCCTGCGCGTTGGATGTGCCGCGGGCCCGGATCCCGGCGATGGCGCCCGCCAGGACGTCGCCGCTGCCGGACGTCCCCAGGCCGCCGTAGCCGGTGGTGATCTTCCACAGGTCGGATTCCTCGGGCGCAGCCCCCGGAGGCCGGGCGATCAGCCCCTGGCAGCTGACCACCGCGTCATAGCGGCGGGCGATGGCTGCCACATCCGCTTCGAGGTCACCCGGGTCACGGCCCAGCAGGATCCCCGCCTCGGTGGGGTTGGGGGTGAGGATCAGGCGGCCGCGCCACGGGTCCAGCCGGTCCTCCAGCCCCGGGAGTGCGCCCAGGGCGTAGGCATCAAGCACGACGGCGGGACCTCCCGGGCGGGCGCCTTCCCTTTCCTCCCGCGTGAGCAGTTCCCGCAGCAGCCCGCCGGCCAGGTCCAGGTCATCCAGCCCGGGCCCCACCAGGATGGTGTCCGCCTGGTCCAGGTAGGAATCGATCCGGTCCAGCTCCGGCTTGACCGAACCCTCCGCGGTTTCCGGCAGGCCCAGCGCCCCGCACTCGGGCAGCGCCACACCCACCTGGACGGCGACCGATTCCGCCACCGCCAGGGTCAGCTTCCCGGCCCCCGCGCGGAGGGCGGCCGCGCCCGCCAGCATGGCAGCGCCGGGCGTGGCTCGGGCACCACCCACCACCAGCACCGACCCGCGCGAGTACTTGTCCTCGCCGGGCGCCGGAAGCGGCCATTCGCGCAGGAGCGACGGCGTCACCAGCGTGGCGGCGGCCATGTCATCCTTGCGGCTGGACACGGGTATCCCCGGCATGCTCGGTCACGGTGACGCCGAACTCGGTCAGGTGGTCCGCCACATTGAAGCTCTCCAGCGTCCAGGGGCCGGCGCCGGACGGGCGGACAAACCGGGTCAGGGAGGCGTTCAGGATGGCCTCCCTGGCCGCCAGGTCCAGCAGCTCCTGCTCGCTGAGGCCCTCCAGGACGTACCGGAACAGCATGATCACGGCGTCGTGGCACACCAGCAGGACCCGGTGGCCCATGCCCAGGCTGTTCAGCTCGGCCAGCACGGACCGCAGCCGCAGGGCCACATCCGCCCACGATTCCCCGCCCGGCGGCCGGTAGTAGAACTTGCCCAGCCAGTCCCGACGCTCCGCTTCACCGGGGTACCGGTTTTCCACCCCCAGCCGGGTGAGCCGGTCCAGGATGCCCAGTTCACGGTCCCGGAGCCGCTCGTCGGTGCGCACCTTCAGCGGCCAGCCAGCGGTGTCCACGGCGATCTCCGCCGTCTGCCTGGCGCGGGCGTACGGGGAGGAGACGACGGCGTCCGGGCGGAACTCCTCCGCGATGCGGGCCAGCGCCTTGCCCAGCGCCGTGGCCTGTTCCTTGCCCGTGCCGGACAGGTCCACGTCGGCATCGCGGGCGGGAACCTCGATCACTTCCACGCCGGCATCGCGGGCCTCGGTGGCAGCCACGTTGCCTTCGCTCTCGCCATGGCGGACCAGGAGCAGCTCCACCGCCCCGGCCTCCTGGACCGCCCCGGTCAGGCCGTCCTCGTTGGAGGCTTTGCTGTTCGTGGAATTGCCGGTCAAAAAACCACCCCGTCGATTGCCGTGCCGAATGCAGGAACACTACCAGCGGTGTACCCAGCGGGCCGGCAAAAATAACGGCCGGGCTACCGTTCCGGGGTCAACACCTGGGAAAACACCGTGCCGCCGTTCGCGTTCCGGAGGCTGACGGTGAAACTGTTGTCTTCGCCCAGCTGGACGTGCCCGAAGAACTGGTTCTCGCCGTCGCGCGGGGATTCTCCGGCGAAACGGCCCGCCTTGGAGAACACCACCTCGGGGCCGAACGTGCCGTCCATGGCGTTGGGGCCGAAGGACCCGGCGGCGATGGGGCCTGCCACGAATTCCCAGAACGGGTTGAAGTCGGTGAAGGCGGCGCGCTCGGGGGAGTAGTGGTGCGCGGCGCAGTAGTGCACGTCGGCGGTGAGCCATACCGTGTTCTTCACGCCGTTGCGCTTGAAGGCGCTGAGCACCCCGGCGATCTCCAGCTCGCGGCCCAGCGGCGCCCCGGCCTCGCGGTTGGACAGGCTCTCCTGGTTGACGGGGCCGTCCGGGACCACAATGCCCAGTGGCAGGTCCGCGGCGATCACCTTCCACGTGGCCTTGGAGGCGGACACTTCCCGGATGAGCCAGTCCACCTGCTCCTGGCCCAGGATGTTCGTGGCGTAAGGTTCCTTGCCGTCCGTGTTGGGGGACTTGTAGGTGCGCATATCGAGGCAGAAGATATCCAGCTGGGGCCCGCGGGGGATCTTCCGGTAGATGCGGGCGGGCTGGTACTGGCCTGCGTCGTCGAATGTCCCTGGCCGCCACAGGGCCGAGCTGTCCGCGATGGGCATGTTCTCCTGCCACGCCTGCCGGCCGCGCGCGGCCAGGGTGTTGACGTCGCGGACGCTGTACCGGGGATCGTCCAGGATCTGGCCCGGGTACCAGTTGTTGTGGGTCTCGTGGTCGTCCCACTGGGCGATCACGGGCACGTCCGCGAACATGGCGCGCATGTTGGCATCCAGGGAGTTGTAGCGGTGCCGGCCGCGGTACTCGGTGAGCGTTTCGGCCACCTTGGACACTTCCTCCGTGACCAGGTTCCGCCACACCTGCCCGTCCTTTTCGGTGACGGTTTCGGCGATGGGGCCGTCGGCGTAGATGGTGTCCCCGGAGTGGATGAAGAAGTCCGGGCGGGTCTGGTGCATGGCCCGGTAGCCGCGCATGCCGCCGAGGTCCTCGTTGATGCCCCAGCCCTGGCCGGCGGTGTCGCCGGTCCACACGAAGCTTTGCGCGTACGACGCCGGGACGTCGCCGCCGTTGCTGGTGTCGCCGGTGCGGCCCTTGCCGTTGACCGCGCCGGCATCGGGGGCCGTGCGGAAGATGCCGCGGACCACCTCGCCGGCAGCACCGCCGTCGTCCTCGAAGCTGATCTCCAGCGCGAACCGGGTGTTGGCCGGCAGGTTCCCGGCGTGGATCTTGGCGGTGAAGTCGGACGCCTGGGTGGCCCGGGGCCCGCGGAGCACCCGCTCGAAGGCGCCGCGCCCACGCAGGATCCCGCCGCCGTCGTCCACGGCCCGCAGCACCGCCGTCATCCTGCCCGCGCCCGACGCACGCGACCACAGGACGGCGGAGTCGGAGGTGACGTCGCCGGTGGCGATGCCGCTGGGCAGGGTCAGGCGGTTGCGGACCAGTGCCACGGGTGCTGTCTGTGCCTGGGCGGCGGCGGGGACGGATGCCAGCGCTGCGGCCAGGACGGAGCCTCTGACGAGGGTGCGGCGGGAAACGGGGGAGTTGAGGGTCATGCCCTCAGGTTTCCGCGGCCGGGCACACGGATTCTGTCCGGAAGGTGAACCTGGGGCGAGCCGGTATTGAACATGAGCAGATCTGCGCACCGAAACCCAGGCTCAGTGCGCACGGGCAGTCCCTGCGCAGTGAGCACGGCTCGCCAGCGCAGGCCGGCACGGCCGGGGCCGCTACGGCACCGCGAAGTCCGCGATCCTGCCGTCCCGCAGCGCTGCGCCCACCGCCGCAATGCCGCCGTAATCGGGGAAGACCACCGACTGGCCGGCCGCCATGCCCGTCCCCGCGGTGGGCAGTGTCATGGTGCCGATCGCGTTCACATCCAGGTTGCGCAGGCTGTAGGCGAGGATGGCGGCCTGGACGGGGTCGAAGCCCTTGTCCACGGTGAGGCAGCAGGACGCGAAGTCCACCAGGGACCGGACCGCGTTCACGTCGGTGAGGGCGCCGCTGCTGGTGAACCGGGCCAGGACGGCGCGGACCATGGTGCGCTGGTTCACCACCCGCTGGTAGTCCCCGTCGGTGAAGGCGTGGCGTTCCCGGCTGAACTCCAGGGCCGCCTGCCCGTCCAGATGGTTCACGCCCTGCGTGAAGTAGTGTTCGGTTTCGATGGTGGATTGGAATTCGAACGGCACATTCACGTCGATGCCGCCCAGGCCGTCCACCATGGCCTTGAACCCGCCGAAGTCCAGCATCAGCGTGTGGTCGATGGTGATGCCCAGCAGCTGCTGCACCGTCTGGGTGGTCAGGTCGATGCCGCCGTACTCGAGCGCCGCGTTGATCTTGGAGCCGCCGACGCCGGGGACGTCCACCCAGAGGTCGCGCATGATCGAGATGATGTAGAGGGTGTGGCGGTCGGCGGGAACGTGGACCACCATCAACGCATCCGAGCGCTGGTCCGCGGACTCGCCCGTGGCTGCGGTGTGGGCCGCGGCATCGCGCGCCGGTGTGCCGCGGATGTCGCTGCCGATGATCAGGATGTTCATCGGCGCTGCCGGCAGGTCGGGGATGGGCGCCGGCGGTGGCGGCGCTGCCGGTGCCGGCGGCGGGGTCTCGGAGGGGGTGGGCGTGGCTGTTTCAGTGGGCGACGGCGTCATTGTCTGGGTCTGCGTTGCCGCAGGCTGCGCCTGTTGGCCCGCACGGTTCAGGCTGAAGACGGCGATCCCGGCAGCCGCGACCAGGGCCAGGGCCAGCAGCGCGGCGATCCAGCGGCGCCGGCCCAGGGCAACGATCCATGCCGGCCGGTGATGCTCTGCGGGCGTGCCCGGGTTGGCCGGGCCGCCGGGGCCGGATGGATCAGGACCGCCTGGGATGCTCATGACGCCTCCACCTCATCGTGTTAGGTGCGATCAGTGTCCGTCCGGCAACCCCTTGCTGGCTACATACGTTTCCAAACTGTCACCTGCGAGCGCCTGGCCGATGTCCCTGATCGCCGCGTAGTTCGGCAGGACGATCGACTGGCCGTCGGCGGACGTGCCCACGCCCAGCGTGGGGAGGGTGAACATTTGAATGTCCCCGGCCCGCACGTTGCGCAGGTCCACGGCCAGTCCCGCCAGGGCCGCCGCGTTGAGCCCGCTGTCCACGCTGATGAACGGTGCGATGGCGCTGACCACGTTGTGCACCTTCACCGGATTGAGGAGGGTTTCCGGGCTGAGGTTCTTGGCGAACAGCGCCTTCAGGAAGGCCTGCTGGTTCCGCACCCGCTGGTAGTCGCCGTCGGCGAAGGCATAACGCTCGCGGACGAACTCGAGGGCGTGCCTGCCGTCCAGGACCTTGGGCCCCTGCTTGAAATTGAACCCGTCATGCGCGGAGACAAAGGGCTGCTTGATGGTGACTTCCACCCCGCCCAGGGCGTCGGTGAGGCCAACGAAGCCTTCGAAGTCGACCATGGCCACGTGGTCGATGCGCTGGTTGAACATCGATTCCACGGTCTGCACCATCAGCGGCACGCCGCCGTAGGCGAGCGCGGCGTTGATCTTGGCGCGGCCGTTCCCGGGAATGTCCACCCACAGGTCGCGCATGAGGGAGATCGCGTAGATCCCGGAGCGGTCCGCGGGGATGTGCACCAGCATGAGGGTGTCGGCGCGCTGGTTGGAGCTGCCGCCGGCTACCGCCTCATCCACCGTTGCACCGCGGCTGTCGCTGCCCATCACCAGGATGTTCAGGGCGCCGGCCGCCGGCTTGGCTGCCTCCTCCGCCGCGGTTCCGGCGGCGGGCACGCTGCCCGGAGCGTCCGGCGCTCCTCCCGCCGCGTCACCTGCCGCCGGCTGGGAGCCGGGCTGCGGGCGGCTGGATTCGGGCGGGAACGGGTTTTCGATGATTTTGGCCTGCGAGTCGAAGGCCTGCCCCAGGCTATAGAGGTAGGAGCCGGCTATGGCGGCCACCAGGACCACGACGCCGGCGAGCACCAGCAGGGTGGTCCGCAGGGGGTGCCGACGGCGCGTGGTTGGCTCTGGTGCGCGGCCGGCGTGGGTGCGGGGAGGGTTCAGCTGGATGCCCATTTCGGAAAATTAGCATCGGCGGAAAAGCCTTACATCGGGGGAACCCACAGAAAACCCGCAGTGTGGTCCGCAGTGTTAGCCGCCCGTATCGCCGGAAACCTGCGGACCGCACAGGCCGGTTACGGCGAAGTGGACGCGTTCCGGCGACCCGGGGCGTTGAGCCGGGCGTGCCGGAGGACGGACACGATCGCCGGGGCCAGCTGGTCCTCCATCTGCCGGTAGACCTCCGGGGCCCGCCGGTACGGGTCCACGATGTCGTTGTCGGCCGGATCCGTGGGCAGCGCCAGGTGGCGTACCCCGGCGGCCCGGGCCGGCAAGCCCCGCCAGAACGCGGCGTTGGCAGCCAGCCGGCCGCCGTCGTCGGACGCGTCCTGTGCGGTGGCGGGCCCACCCTGGCCCCGCTCGTCCAGGACGTCGAGCATGCGGGCGAACTCGCGGATGGTGAAGGTGCGCTTCAGCAGGGAGGCATCGAGCTGCAGCACCTCGCCGCGGTGGCCTGCGGTCATGGTGAGGACCAGGTCCACGTCCCGCAGGATCTTCGGGGTGAGCTGCCGCGCCGCAAAGCCTTCCGGGTCCCCGCCGAAGGTCCGCACGATGTCCGCCGAGAGGGGTTGCATCGGCTCGCCCACGAGCGCCCGGGTGCCGGCGCTGGCCACCTCGAAGCCGCCGGGCACCGCCTGGTTGAGCCCTGCCTGCAGCAGCCGCTCGGCCACGGGGGACCGGCAGATGTTGCCGGTGCAGACGGTCAGGATTCTTACTGGTGCGGATGTTTCCAAGGGAGGTTGTCTCTTTCCAGCCGGTGCCCCGGGCCGTCCGGCCCGTGTCTTTCAACTTAACACGGAGCCCTCCCGCCTTGGTGGCGGAAGGTGGGAGGGCCCGCGTGATGGACGGGTCAGAGGGCTGCCAGCAGCTGCTTCATCTGTGTGATTTCCGCCTGCTGGGCGTCCACGATCGCGTGGCTGAGCTGGAGCGCGCCGGGGAACTTCCCGGCGCTGATTTCCTGCTGGGCCATGTCGATGGCGCCTTCGTGGTGGCCGATCATCTGCTCCAGGAACAGGCGCTGGGCGTCCGTGCCCGTGGCTGCCCTGAGCTTGTCGATTCCGGCATCGTCCACCATGCCGGACATGCCGTGCCCGGAATGGTCGCTCATCATGGTGGGCACGTTCCAGTCCTGGAGCCAGCCCGTCATCTGCTCGATCTCCGGCGCCTGGGCGTCCTTGATCTTCGTGGCAAGCGCGGTGATTTCGGCGGGCATGTCCGGCTTGGCCAGGATGATGCCACTCATCTCCACGGCCTGGGCGTGGTGCGGGATCATCATCTGGGCGAACATGATGTCGGCCTGGTTGTGGTCCGCGCCGGTGCTGGCCATCATGCTGGAGCCTGGCGACGCGCCGGGGCTGGGCATCGTGCCCGGCATGGGACCGGAGCTGCCGTGGTCCATCGGCATGGAGTTGCCGGAGCTTGGGCCCGGGGCGCAGCCGGCCAGGCCGAGCGAGGCCGCCAGGGCAGCAGCAATGGACAGGGTCTTAATCGTGTTCATGGTTGTCCTTCAGGGAGGTTAATCGGAACTGGGCCTGGGTGTGGGCGCAGTCCGGTTTACGTCCGGCTGATGGACAACTCGCAGGGCGTGGGGCTGGGCGGCCGGTAGCCATGGACGGGCGTCCGTGTGCCGGCGACGGGCGGTGCCGGCAGGGCGGCCGGCCCTGCCTCCGGCGGGTAGAGCGTGACGGGGTTGCCGGGTGCGGTGGGTACGCAGGGCGCCCCCGATTCATGCACGCCGGGGCATGTATCGCCGCATGTGGCGGCGGCGGGTTCCGGAGCGTCAGCAGCGGGCGCCGCGTGCCCGGCATGGCCAGCACCGGCAGAATGCGCGACGGCGGTGTGCCCGGCCCCGTGCGTGGCGTTTGAAACCGAAGCATGTGACGCGTGGCCGGCCGTCAGGACGTGCATGCCCAGGATCCCGGCGGTCAGGGCAAGGGTGGCCGCCAGCAGCCAGGCTGCACGGAGCAGGGGCGCCAGGGCGCGGGCAAGCCCGGTCATGGCGGTCCTTCCGTCCTTGTCGCGGCCTGGGTGGCGGGGCATCACGGTTTCTAACGTACCTCGGCCGGGTTCAGTTTCAGGCGCCGCAGGAGCTGGGCGTTCAGGGCCACCACGATCGTGGACGCGGACATCAGCACCGCTCCGGCGGCGGGCGAGAGCACCACGCCGGCGAAGGCCAGGACGCCCGCGGCGAGCGGCACGGAGAGGATGTTGTATCCGGTGGCCCAGACCAGGTTCTGCCACATCTTGCGGTAGCTGGCACGGGAGAGGTCCACCATGGAGAGCACGGCCCGCGGATCGTTGCCGGCCAGCACCACGCCGGCGGACTCCATGGCCACGTCCGTGCCGGCGCCGATGGCGATGCCCACCTCGGCGCGGGCGAGTGCGGGGGAGTCGTTGACGCCGTCGCCCACCATGGCCACCTTCAGGCCCCGGGCCTGCAGTTCCGCCACCTTCTTGTCCTTGTCTGCGGGCAGCACCTCGGCGAACACCTCGTCCATGCCCAGGTCCGCCGCCACCGCCTGCGCCACCTGGCGCGCGTCGCCGGTGACCATGGCCACCTTGACCCCGCGGCTCTGCAGCGCTGTGACGGCCTGCCGGGACTCCGGCCGCACCGAATCCTCCAGGCTGACGGCACCCAGGACGCGGCCGCCGTCGAGCACGTGCAGCACTGCCGCCCCGCGGCCCATCCAGCCGCGCGTGGCGGTGGCAACGGCGGGGGGCTCGACGGCGCCCAGCTCGCGAAGGAGCGCCGGCCCGCCCACGTGCAGCGTGCGTCCGTCCACGCTGGCCTGCACGCCCCGGCCGGTGAGGGAGGTGAAGTCCGCGGCGGCGGGCATGTCCAGGTTGCGGCTGCGGGCGGCCCGGACGATGGCCCGGGCCACGGGGTGCTCGCTGTCGGATTCGACGGCGGCGGCCAGGGCCAGCAGCCGGTCCGGGTCCCCGCCGTCGGCCACGGCCACGTCCATGAGCTCGGGGGCGCCGGTGGTCAGCGTGCCGGTCTTGTCGAACAGGACAACGTCGATGGTGCGCATCCGCTCCAGCGCCATCCGGTTCTTGATCAGCACGCCGGCGCGGGCGGCCTGCTCGGTGGAGATGGCGATGACCAGCGGGATGGCCAGCCCAAGGGCGTGCGGGCAGGCGATCACCAGCACCGTGACGGTGCGGGTGACGGCCTCGGGGATGCTGCCCATCAGCGTCCAGGCGATGAACGTCAGGACACCGGCGCCGGCGGCGAAGTAGAACAGGAACGCCGCGGCACGGTCCGCCAGCGCCTGCGCCCGGGAGGAGGACTCCTGCGCTTCGGCCACCAGCCGCTGGATGCCGGCCAGCGCGGTGTCGTCGCCCACGGCGGTGACCCGCACCCGGACGCTGCTGTCGGTGGCGACGGTTCCGGCCACCACGGCGTCGCCGGGGCCGCGCGGCACGGTCTTGGATTCGCCGGTGATCATGGATTCGTCGAACTCGGCCTGGCCCTGGGCCACGGTGCCGTCCGCCGGCATCCGGGCTCCGGAACGGACCAGGACCAGGTCGCCGGGGTTCAGTTCGGAGACGGGCACGGTTTCGGTCCCGCTGTCCGTGATGCGCTCGGCCTCATCAGGAAGCAGGGCGGCCAGGGCGTCCAGGGCGCCCTGCGCCGAGCCCAGGGCCCGCATTTCGATCCAGTGGCCCAGCAGCATGATGGCCACCAGCAGCGCGAGCTCCCACCAGAAGTCGAGGTCGAAGCCGCCGATGCCCAGGCTGGTGACCCAGGACGCGGCGAAGGCCACGGTGATGGCCATCCCGATCAGCAGCATCATGCCCGGTGTGCGGTCCCTGAGCTCCTGCAGGCCGCCCTTGAGGAACGGCTGGCCCCCATAGAGGAAGATCACGGTGCCCAGGACGGGCGGGATCCAGGCGGCGCCGGGGAATTCCGGCGCCATGTAGCCGAGGAGGTGGCCCACCATCGGGCTGAAGTACACCACCGGTACGGACAGCGCCAGCGTCAGCCAGAACCTGTTCTTGAACATGGCGGTGCTGTGCCCGGCGTGCTGGCCATGGGTGTGGACGGTGTGGTCATCGTCGGGATGGCCGCCGTGCCGGTGGTCTCCGCCATGCATGGCATGTGCGTCGGCGGAGGCCGGCGGTTCGGTCAGCGTCTGCCTGTCGGCGTGGTCATGGTCAGGCATGCCATGCTGGTGCATGCCGTGCTGGTCCTGCATCGTCAGTTCCATTCCTTGAAGAGGATCAATGGGTGCTGGGGTTGAACGGCTGTGAAGGCGGTGCGGGGCACCAGCCGGGACATACCACTTCACTGACAACACCGCCAATATACCCCCTAGGGGTATATGCGTCAAGGGTGGGGCTACCGCGTTTTCGGGACTCCCGCCCCTACCTTCGCCGGCCGGACGCGCCCATACTTGAAGGAGCGCGCACGGTGCGGGCCCGCTGGGGGCCGGTATTTGCACGGGAGGTGGACCTGTGGCGGAGCTGAGCGATCTCTACACGTATTCAAGCGCCCTGGACGGCGATGAGTGTGACGCGGGCGCCTTCCGTATCGAACTCGGCGGCGGCAAAGTCCACTGGTCCGATGGCATGTTCCGCCTGCACGGGTACCAGCGCGGCGAGGTTGTGCCCAGCCTGGACCTCATCTTCGCCCACAAGCACCCCGAGGACCGGGCCCGCTGCGAGGGGATCGTGCGCCAGGTGGCGCAGACCGGCGGGTTCTTCTGCATGTACCACCGGATCGTCGATGCCAGGGGGCGCACCCGGCGGGTTATCACCTCAGGCGAAGCCATCCTGGCCCCCGACGGGACGGTTGTCGTCGAGGGCGTGGCCGTGGACCTGACCCGCACCCTGCAGCGCGAGACCGAAAAGACCGCGCGGGATGCCGTGGCCGGTGCCACCTCCACCCGGACCATGATCGACCAGGCCCGCGGGATCCTCATGGGCCAGCTGAAGCTGGGCTCGGACGAGGCCTTCCAGATGCTGGTCAGCACCAGCAGCCACCGGAACGTCAAGCTGGTGGTGGTGGCTGCGGAACTGGTGCAGCTGGCCAACTCCGCCGGGTCGCGCACCTACCTGGACCGGGCCGTCCGGGCCATCCAGCAGCACGGCCAGCCGGCCGGCGTGGCCGGGCACCGGGCGGGCCAGGGGCGTTTCACCGTAGGATAGGGGAAGGTGCGCCGGGAAGTCTGGTCGGCATTGCTTTGCCGAACCCGGATTTAAGGACGCCACCATGAACTCCACCCCGCCAACACCCAAGCGCAGCACGTTCCTGGGCTCCACCGTCTTCTCGCGCGGCAGCTACGCCGAGGCGCTGCGGATCGGGGAGATCCTCCGCAAGGAAACCGTGGGCGGCGCCCTCCTGGTCATCGCAGCGGTGGCCGCCCTCATCTGGGCCAATTCCCCGGCGTCGGAAAGCTACTTTGCCCTCCGCGACTTCACGGTGGGCTATGAGCCCTGGCACCTGGAACTCAGCCTGGGCGCCTGGGCAGCGGACGGGCTGCTGGCGATCTTCTTCTTCCTCGTGGGGCTGGAACTCAAACGCGAATTCGTGGCAGGGGACCTGCGGCAGATCAGCAAGTCGATCGTGCCGGTTGCGGCAGCCGTGGGAGGCGTGGCGGTCCCGGCGGTGATCTACGCCGTAGTGAACGCCACCAGCCCGGAAACGCTCCGCGGCTGGGCCATCCCTACCGCCACCGACATTGCGTTCGCCGTCGCCGTCCTGGCCATCATCGGATCGCACCTGCCCAGCGCGCTGCGGATCTTCCTGCTGACCCTGGCCGTGGTGGACGACCTGATCGCCATCACCATCATCGCGTTCTTCTACTCCACCGACATCCAGGTGGGACCGCTGCTGCTGGCGCTTGTTCCGCTGGCCGTCTACACCTTCCTGGCGCAGAAGTTCCGGCGCTTCTTTGGCCGGCACGCCGCCGCGGCATGGCTGATCCTGCTCCCGCTCGGCGCCGTGGCCTGGGCGCTGGTCCATGCATCCGGCATCCACGCCACCGTGGCCGGTGTCCTGCTCGGCTTCGCCGTTCCCGTGATCCGTTCGCAGGCATCCGGCGGGCCTGAGTCCGGCCCCGGGCTGGCCGAGATCTTCGAGCACAGGTTCCGGCCCATTTCGGCGGGCGTGGCGGTTCCCATCTTCGCGTTCTTCTCAGCCGGCGTGGCCGTTGGCGGGTGGGACGGCCTGGTCTCAGCGCTGGCAGATCCCGTGGCGCTGGGCATCATCCTGGGCCTGGTGCTGGGCAAGCCGATCGGCATCATGGGCACCACCTGGGTGCTGACCAAAGCCACCAGGGCCAGCCTGGACAGCTCGTTCAAATGGATCGACGTGTTTGGCGTCGCCCTGCTGGCCGGCATCGGGTTCACGGTGTCACTGCTCGTGGCCGAGCTCAGCTTCGGCCACGGCAGCCTGCACGACGACCACGCGAAGGTGGGCATCCTGGCGGCATCGCTGATCGCCGCGCTGCTGGCGACGACGGTGTTGCGGACCCGGAACCGGCAGTACCGGCTGGCCGAGGAACTGGAAAAGGTCGACGCCGACCACGACGGCATCCCGGACGTTTACCAGGGCCGCGCATAGCCGTCCCCGGCAACCCCCGGCGTACGGCGGGTCAGGCGGTGGCCAGCGGCGGCGTGGCGGCGTCCTGCACGTGGCGGATCTCCAGGGCCTCCGGGTCCAGCAGCTTCCGCGTGCCGGTCCGGGCGTCCAGGATCCAGAACAGTTCAAGGTGCGGCACGACGTCGGTCACCCGGCCGCGGTGGAAGAGCTTGCCCCGGTGCCACGCTTCGATCTGGTCCCCGATGCGAAGCTGGGCGGTCAGTATTCCTTGTGCCTCCATAATGGGCTGCCTCCTGCTGTTGTATCCCCGTATGCACAGCTTGCCGTGGACAGGTTGCCGGAGTGTTTCCGCGTGGTGAGTTTTCTGTGTCGGCGGCGGGGGTGCTCAGCCCTCGACGGGGAACGCCACGCCCTCGCCCACCACGCGCAGGCACAGTTCCATTCCGGGCCGGGCGATGGAGGCGTTCCAGTGCCGGATGGTGATGATTTCTCCGCCGCCGGGGTACCGGTGGTCGGCGTGCTCGGCCACTTCCTTGGGCACGTTCAGCTTGATCCGCACCGTGGTTTCGGGGCCGAAGTAGTCGGTGTCCACCACCACGCCGCGGATGTGTCCCTCCTCGGCGATGCGGATCTGTTCGGGCCGCAGCATCAGCTGTACCCGGCCCTGTGCCGGGGGCCGGCGGACGGGGATACCGCCCAGCGAGCAGGTGGCCAGGGAGCCTTCAAGCCAGGCGTCGAGGATGACGGCGTCGCCCAGGAATTCGGCGGTGGCCCGGTCCGCGGGGCGGGTGTACACCACGAACGGGTTCCCGATCTGGGCCAGCCTGCCGCCGCGCATCACGGCCACCTGGTCGGCGAAGGAGAGGGCCTCCGCCTGGTCATGCGTGACCAGGATGGTGGTGACGCCCGCCTCGGCCAGGACCTTCGCCACCGCCCGGCGGGTGGCCACGCGCAGCCCGGCGTCCAGGGCGGAGAACGGTTCGTCCAGCAGCATCAGTTCCGGTTCGCGTGCCAGCGCCCGGGCCAGGGCCACGCGCTGCTGCTGGCCGCCGGAGAGCTGGTGCGGGCGGCGCTTGGCCATCGATGCGTCCAGCGAGACCATCTCGAGCAGCTCGGCCACCCGCGCTGCGACGGCACGGCGGCCGCCGTCGAGCCTGGCCGGGTTCAGGCCGAAGGCAACGTTCTGGCCCACCGTGAGGTGCGGGAAGAGGGCGCCATCCTGGGCGACGTAGCCGATCTGGCGCTTGTGCGCCGGAAGCCATGCCCCGTCACCGGCCACGAGGGTTCCGTTCAGCGAAATGGTTCCGCTGTCCGGGTGTTCGAACCCGGCGATCAGGCGCAGGAGGGTGGTCTTGCCGGAGCCGGACGGGCCCACGATGGCGGTAGTGCCGCCCTTGGCCACGGACAGGTTGACGCCCTTCAGGACCGCCTGGGGCCCGAAATTCTTGGTGACGTCCGTGATCTGCAGGTGGCTGTTGGTGGTTGCCGCCACGGAGGGGGAGACCCGCGGCTCGGGCAGCCTGCGCGTGGATGGTGCTGTCACTGTCCGGCTACTTTCTTGGACTGTTGGAAGAGGAGGTAGGTCATGGGGGCCGAGAGCAGGATCATCAGCAGCGCGTAGGGTGCGGCGCCCACGTAGTCAATCTCGCTGCTCTTGATCCAGAATTCGGTGGCCAGGGTCCTGGTGCCGTTGGGGGAGAGCAGCAAGGTGGCGGTGAGCTCGTTCGCGATGGCCAGGAACACCAGGGCCGCACCTCCGGCGGCGGCGGGGGCGGTGAGCCGCAGGGTGACCCGGATGAACGCCAGCAGCGGCGGCTTGCCCAGCGCCTGGGCGGCCTCGTCGAGTTCCTTGGGGGCTTGGGCCAGGCCGGCGCGCAGATTGACCAGGGCCCGGGGCAGGAACAACAGCACGTACGCGGCCACGAGGACCCCCGCCGTCTGGTAGATCCCGGGAACCACGCGGATGCTGACGGTGACGAACGCCAGGGCCACCACGATGCCGGGCATGGAACTGGTGACATAGTTGGACAGCTCCAGGGACTTGCTGAACCAGCCGGGACGCCGCACCGCGAGGTAGGCCATCGGGAAGGCCACCACGATGGTCGCTGCCGCGCCCGCGAGCCCGTACCAGAACGTGGCCAGGAGGGCGGGGAGGAACTCCGCGGACGTCCACGCATCCGCGCCGCCGGCCGCGGTCCAGCGCAGCACGTAGTACAGGGGAAGCCCGAACGCGAGGGCGGTCAGGGCCAGGAGGAAGAGCTGGGCGGGGACCTGGTAGGCGTGCAGCGGCAGCCGCAGCGCCCTGGCCTGGACGCCGGAACCGATCCGCGCGTACCGGGCGGTGCCGCGGCTGCGCACCTCGGCCATCAGCAGCAGGAGGCAGAAGAACACCAGCACGCTGGCCAGCATGTTGCCCGCCGCGCCGTTGAACGTGGACCGGTACTGGGTCATGATCGCGGTGGTGAAGGTATCGAACCGGATCATCGCGAAGGCGCCGTATTCGGCGAGCAGGTGCAGCCCCACCAGCAGCGCCCCGCCTGTCATCGCGATCCTCAGCTGGGGGAGCACCACCCGGAAGAACGACCGCCAGGCGCCCAGGCCCAGGGCCGCGGCGGACTGCTCGATCGCCGGGTCCAGCCGGCTGAGCGTGGCCGCCGCCGGGATGTAGACCAGCGGGAAGTAGGACAGCGTGGAGATGAGGATGCCGGAGCCCAGGCCGCCCAGCGACGGGATGGCCGAGACCCAGGCGTAGCTGTTGACGAACGCCGGGATGGCCAGCGGCGCGGCCAGCAGCACGGCCCAGATCCGGTGGCCGCGCAGTTTGGTCCGTTCCACCAGCCACGCCCCGGCCACGCCAAGCAGCAGGCACAGCGGGATGGTGGCTGCCATCAGCAGCAGGGTGTTCAGCAGCAGTTCGCCCACGCGCGGCCGGAGGATGAGCGCGACGGCGGTGTCCCACCCGGTTGCCGCCGTCATGTAGGCGACGTACCCCAGCGGGACGAGGGAGAACAGGGCGATCAGCACCGCCAGGATGGACACAGCGGAAACGCCGAAAGGCGGGCGGGGGCGCTTGCCCCGGCCCGCCGTCGTCGTGCCCTGCCTTGGCGGAGCCGATAGATCGGTGGTCACTGACTTAGAGGAGTCCTGCCTGCGTCATCAGGTCGCTGACCTTCTGGGAGTTGAGCTTGGCGGCGTCAACCTTGGGGGCCTGCAGGTCCTTGATGGGGACCAGCTTGTCGTTGGCGGGAACGTCCGAGCCGATGGCGTACTCGAAGGACGTTCCGTTCTTCAGGACCTCCTGGCCCTTCTTGCCGGTGATGAACTTCAGGAACTGCTGCGCGGCCGCTGCGTTCTTGGAGGATTTCAGCACGCCGCCGCCGGAGACGGACAGGAACGCGCCCGGGTCCTGGTTCTTGAAGTAGTACGGCGTGACGTTGCTGGAGTTCTCGCCGGTCTTGGCCTGGTCGCCGTAGTAGTAGTAGTGGTAGATCAGCGCGGCGTCGACTTCACCGGCGTTGACTGCCTTCATGGCGGTGCTGTTGCCCTTGTACGCCTTGGAGTTGTCCTTCATGGCCTTGAGCCATTCCTCGGTGGCGGCTTCGCCCTTGAGTTCCAGCAGCGCGGAGACGATGGCCTGGAAGTCGGCGCCGGTGGGGGAAGCGGCCCAGCGGCCCTTCCACTCCGGCTTGGCCAGGTCCAGCATGGACTTGGGCAGCTGGTCCTCGGTGAGCTTGGTCTTGTTGTACACCAGGACGGTGGAGCGGGCGGCGATGCCCGTCCACTTGCCGGTGGACGGCGAGAACTCGGACGGGACCTGGGCCAGGGTGTCCTTGTCCACGTCGGCGAACAGGCCGGCGTTCTCCACCTGGGTCATGGCGGGGGAGTTCTCGGTGAGGAACACGTCGGCGGGGGACGCCTGGCCTTCCTGGATGATCTGGTTGGACATCTCGGTGTCGTCACCCTGGCGGAGGGTCACCTTGATGCCGGTTTCGGCGGTGAAGGCGTCTACCCATTCCTTGGTGAGGCTCTCGTGCTGGGCGTTGTACACCGTGATCTCACCGGCGGAGGAGCCGCCGGACGCTGCAGAGGAGCTGCCGCCGGGGGTGCCGCCGCCGCAGGCGGTCAGGCCGAGTGCTGCGGAGGCGGCGAGTGCGATGCCGGCCAGCGCGCTGTTGCGGATCTTCATTGAGGCTGCTTTCGTGGGGAAAAGTCTGCGTGGACCACAGGTCCTGGGAGGCATCCCGGAAGGGTGCCCCTGTCAGGAAACTGTAGGGTAGGCAAACCTAAGCATAAAGCCGGAAAGCGCTTTAAGTGACGAGGTTCACATCAATTACGAAAACGTTGCGTGACGTAATTGCCGCGCTTGCAGCGGCGGGAACAGGACGACGGCGGCACCCGCGTGAGTGCCGCCGTCGAACCTTGCGTTGTTATTCGTTGGGGTTCGGGGACCGGACGTCCTTCTCGCCGATGTCCGCCGCGCCCAGGACGCCGGCGGCAGCCCCGTGGACCGGCGGATGTTCGCGGATGCTCAACTCGGGGTGGTGCAGGTCCAGGGCGGGACGTTCGGACCGGATCCTCGGAAGCGAGGTGAAATTGTGCCGCGGCGGCGGGCAGGACGTGGCCCACTCCAGGGAGGCGCCGAAGCCCCAGGGGTCGTCCACGGTAACCTTCCGGCCCGTGCGCCAGGTGATGTAGACGTTCCAGAGGAACGGGATCAGGGACGCGCCCAGCAGGTAGGACCCAATGGTGGAGAACTGGTTCATGCCCGTGAAGTTGTCCTCCGGCATGTAGTCCGCGTACCGGCGCGGCATGCCCAGGGCACCGAGCCAGTGCTGGATCAGGAACGTGGCATGGAAGCCCAGGAAGAGCATCCAGAAGTGGATCTTGCCGAGGCGCTCGTTGAGCATCTTGCCCGTGAACTTGGGCCACCAGAAGTAGAACCCGGCGAACATGGCGAACACCACCGTGCCGAACACCACGTAGTGGAAGTGCGCCACCACGAAGTAGGAGTCCGAGACGTGGAAGTCCATGGGCGGCGAGGCCAGGATGATCCCGGTCAGGCCGCCAAAGAGGAACGTGGCAAGGAAGCCCATGCTCCACAGCATCGGGGTTTCGAACGTCAGGGACCCGCCCCACATGGTGCCGATCCAGTTGAAGAACTTCACCCCCGTGGGGACCGCGATGAGCATGGTCATGAACGCAAAGAACGGCAGAAACACCGCGCCGGTGACGTACATGTGGTGCGCCCACACCGTCATGGACAGCGCGGCGATCGCGATGGTGGCGTACACCAGGCCCTTGTAGCCGAAGATCGGCTTGCGGCTGAACACCGGGAAGACCTCGGAGACGATGCCGAAGAACGGCAGCGCGATGATGTACACCTCGGGGTGGCCG
>NZ_JBTZSU010000011.1:0-122028 GCF_054890965.1 Arthrobacter sp. C152 | reverse complement strand
CCACGTCTCGCTTCGCTTCGCCGCGGGGCCCTCGACGGCGTGGCCCTCCCCACCGTCTCCCACGTCTCGCTTCGCATCGCCGCGGGGCCCTCGCCGGCGTGGCCCCAGGCACCTCATAGAATGGACAGATGACCATAAGCGTTGCGCCCGGCCCTGATACACAGGAGGGCATCCGGACCGGCACAGCAGAGTCCACCGACTCCCTGACCGCGCCGGACATTCCCTGGAACCTGGTGATCTGGAACGATCCCGTCAATCTCATGAGCTACGTCAGCTACGTGTTCCAAAGCTACTTCGGCTACTCCGAGAGCAAGGCGAACAAGCTGATGATGGAGGTCCACAAGAAGGGCCGCTCCATCGTCGCCTCGGGCAGCAGGGAACAGGTGGAGCGGCACGCCGTGGCCATGCACGGCTTCGGGCTCTGGGCCACGGTGGAGAAGGCCAGCGGCGGGGCCGGCGGCGCATCAGGCAAATCCGGCGGTCCGGGCCAGGGCAAGGGGAAACGTGGCTAAGGCATTCAAATACGGGCTCAAGGGCATTACCGGCTACCTGGAACCGGCCGAACGCGACCTGCTGCGCAGCCTGATCGACGACGTCATCTCCATGCTGCAGCCGGAGGAACGCGAGGGGCAGGACCCTCTGGCGGCCCTGATCGGGCTGGACATGGAGGTGGCCGAGCCGACGGACCGCGCCGTGCGCCGTCTGCTGCCCAACGTGGTGAAGGACGACGGCGCCGCCAGCCTTGAGTTCCGCCAGCTCACCGAGCGTTCGCTGCGGGAAACAAAGATCGGCGCCCTGCGCGCGGCGGCCCTGGACCTGGACAAGGACGAGATCGTGCTGACCCCCGAGGCGGCACGGCACTGGTCCATGGCGCTGAACGATGTGCGCCTTGTCCTGGCCGAGCGGCTGGACATCCGGGACGAGGCGGACGCCGAGCACGTGCACCGCATGCAGGACTGGTCCCAGGCCGAGGACGTGGAGAGCTACCTGGCGCTGGTGTACAACTTCACCACCTGGCTGCAGGAATCCCTGGTCCAGGCGATGCTGCAGTCGATGGAATCCCGGCGTTGACGGGCGGCCGCCGCCGTTCGCGTGGCCGCTGTGACCGAGCCGACACGAGTTGCAGGCCACAACATGATGGCTGAGCCTTCAGGGAAGACCTATCCTCGAATAATCATGACAACAGCCTCGAGCACGGACCCGTCAGCGCACACTGAAGCGGCGCCCGTGGCCGGCGACCCTGCGGCCACCGCCCTGGAAACCCGGCCCATCGGCGTCTTCGACTCCGGAGTTGGCGGACTCACCGTGGCCCGCTCCATCATCGACCAGCTTCCCAACGAGTCCATCCTGTACGTGGGGGACACCGCCCATGGGCCGTACGGCCCGCTCCCCATCGCGGAGGTCCGGGCCAACGCCCTGGGCGTGATGGACGAACTGGTGGACTCCGGAGTCAAACTGCTGACCATTGCCTGCAACTCGGCGTCGGCCGCTGTGTTGCGCGACGCCCGCGAGCGGTATACCGCCAAGTACGGCATCCCGGTGATCGAAGTGATCCAGCCGGCCGTGCGCCGCGCCGTCGCGGCCACCCGCACCGGCAAGGTGGGCGTGATCGGCACGTCCGCCACCGTGGGTTCACGCGCCTACGAGGACACCTTTGCCGCGGCGCCGGACCTCAACATCACCTCCGTGGCGTGCCCGGAATTCGTCAGCTACGTGGAGGCCGGCATCACCACCGGTCCGGCCCTGCTGGCCGTCGCCGAGGAATACCTGGCACCGCTGAAGGCCGCCGCCGTGGACACCGTGGTCCTGGGCTGCACGCACTACCCTCTGCTGACCGGTGTGATCTCCTACGTCATGGGCGCCGACGTCACCCTCGTCTCCAGCGCGGAGGAAACCGCCAAGGACGTCTACCGCGCCCTCGCCACCCACAACCTCCAGCGCACGTCCGAGACCCCGCCGGAACACCATTTCGTGGCCACCGGCGATGCCGGGCAGTTCGAGGCGCTGGCCCGGCGGTTCCTTGGCCCCGAGGTGCTGTCCGTCCGCCACGTGGACCACGTGGCCGCGCAGTACCCCACCGGAAGCCTGGCCCGGATCACGCCGGAGATGATCGCGGCAGCCCAAAGCGCCCGGCAACGCCCGCGCATCTCGAACTTCGTGGGCGGCGGGTTCGCCGACGCCGGCCGCGCCGGGGGACCCGCCCTGTGAAGCTGACCATTGTGGGGTGCACGGGCTCGTTCCCCGGGCCCGGCTCCCCGGCGTCGTGCTACCTCCTGACTGCCACCGACGGCGAACGGACGTGGAAGGTGGTGATGGACCTTGGCAGCGGGGCGCTGGGGGCCATCCAGCGTTACACGGACCTGGAGGACATCGACGCGATCTTCCTCACCCACCTGCACCCGGACCACTGCATGGACCTGTGCGGACTGCACGTGGCCATCCGCTGGAAGCCCGGCGGCTGGGGCCGCGGCAGGATTCCCGTCTGGGGGCCGGCGGCCACTGCCGACAGGATGGCCACCGCCTACGGCCTGGACCTGGACCCGGGGATGCACGAGGAGTTCGACTTCACCAATTGGGCGGAGCGCAAGCCCGTCTCCGTGGGGCCCTTCACCGTCACCCCGTACTCGGTGAACCATCCCATCGAGGAGGCCTACGCGCTGCGCGTGGACGTGGTGGAGCCGGGCAAGGACGGGACCCCCGTCCACCGGACCCTGACGTACTCGGGCGACACCGACTCCTGCCCCGGGCTTGAGGATGCCGCACGGGACGCCGACCTGTTCCTGTGCGAGGCAGCCTTCGAGGAAGGCCGCGACAGCGACATCAAGGATGTGCACCTTACGGGGAAGCGGGCCGGCGAGGCCGCCGCAGCCGCCGGGGCGCGCCGCCTGCTGCTGACGCACATCCCCGTGTGGACGTCCCAGACCACCGTCATGGCCGAGGCCCGCCCGGTGTTCCCCGGCGACGTGGCAGTGGCTGTGGCAGGCGTGCACTACACGGTCTAGGGCCCGCCACGGGCCAGGGGCCGCTGCTCCCGCGCGCGCCCGGCGGAGCGGCACTCGATAAGCTAAAGACATGACATCTGAAGCAACAGCAGTGCCCATCGTGCGCGCCGACGGCCGTGCCCCCGACCAGCTCCGGCCCATCAGCATCACCCGCGGATGGTCCAACCAGGCCGAGGGATCCGCGCTGATCGAGTTCGGCAACACGCGGGTGCTGTGCACGGCCTCCCTGACCGCCGGCGTTCCGCGCTGGCTCAAGGGCGAAGGCCGCGGGTGGGTCACTGCCGAGTACGCCATGCTGCCGCGTGCCACGAACACCCGCTCCGACCGGGAATCGGTCAAGGGCAAGATCGGCGGCCGCACGCACGAGATCTCGCGGCTGATCGGACGCTCGCTGCGTTCCATCATCGACACCAAGGCGCTGGGCGAAAACACTATCGTGCTGGACTGCGATGTCCTGCAGGCCGACGGCGGCACGCGCACCGCCGCGATCACCGGCGCCTACGTGGCCCTCGCCGACGCGATCCGGTTTGCCCGCGACACCAAGCTGATTGCCAGGAACGCGCAGCCCCTGCTCGACACCATCGCGGCCGTTTCGGTGGGCATCATCGACGGCGTGCCCATGCTGGACCTGCCATATGTTGAGGATGTGCGGGCTGAGACCGACATGAACGTCGTGGTCACCGGTTCGGGCAAATTTGTCGAAGTGCAGGGGACCGCCGAGGGCGCCCCGTTCGACCGGGAGGAATTGAACCAGCTGCTGGACCTGGCCCTGCTGGGCACCACGCAGCTGGCCGCGATCCAGCGCGAAACCCTCGCGGACGCCCTGTGAGCGGGACGGCCCCGCGGCTGGTCCTCGCCACCCACAACAAGGGCAAGCTGCGTGAACTGCGCGAACTGCTGCGGGGGCAGGTCCCCGGGCTCGACGTCGACACCCAGGTGGTGGACGCTGCGGCGGCAGGTGCGCCGGACGTCGTCGAAACCGGCGTCACGTTTGCCGAGAACTCGCTGCTGAAGGCGCGGGCGGTGGCCGGCGCCACAGGGCTGGTGGCCATCGCCGACGATTCCGGCCTGTCGGTGGACGTGATGGGCGGGGCCCCCGGTATTTTCTCCGCCCGCTGGGCGGGGCGCCACGGTGATGACGCGGCCAACCTTGAACTCCTGCGCAAGCAGCTCTCCGACGTGCCGGACAGGCACCGCGGGGCGGCGTTCGTGTGCGCCGCGGCTTTGGCGGTACCCGGCGCGGGCGGCGGCCCGGGCCGCGAGGTGGTGGAGTACGGGCAGCTGGAAGGCTTCCTCCTGCGGGAACCGCGGGGGAACGGGGGCTTCGGCTATGACCCCGTGCTGCAGCCGGCCGGCGAGGACCGGAGCTGCGCGGAACTCTCGGCGGACGAAAAGAACGCCATCAGCCACCGCGGCAAGGCCTTCCGGGCCCTGCTCCCGTCCATCGTGGAAGCGCTGCAGGCTGCCGACTAGCAACACAAAAGGTGCGCGCCCCTGAACTGGTCAGGGGCGCGCACCTTTTGTGTTCGGATGCTCTACTGTTCCGGGTGCGGCGGCCGGCTACTCCGGCCGCGTGCGGTGGATGTTGCGCGGAGTCTTCTGCTCCTCGTGCGGCTCGTGCTCCTCGATGAACTCATCCACGGTGTCCGTGCCGTAGGCCTGTGCCTGGCGCTTGGCGGACAGGCCGCGCAGGACCTCAATGCCGATGGGGATCACCGAGACCAGCACGATGGCGATGAAAATGATGTCGAGGTTGTCGCGGACCCACGGGACCTTGTCGCCCAGCAGGTAGCCCAGGAGCGTGACGCCGCCGCCCCAGAGCACCGCGCCGATGACGTTGTAGAGGAAGAACTTCCTGCGGCTCATCTGCGCGACACCCACGATCACCGGAACGAAGGTGCGGATGATGGGCACGAAGCGGGCCAGGATCAGGGCCTTGCCGCCGTGCTTTTCGAAGAAGGCGTGGGCGTTCTCAACGTTTTCCCGCTTGAACAGCCGCGAGTTGGGCTTGTTGAAGATCGCAGGGCCGGCCTTGGACCCGATCAGGTAGCCGGTCTGGTTGCCGATGATCGCCGAGACCGCGATCAGCAGGGCCAGGAGCCAGACGTTGAACTTGATGGTGTCCGTGGCCACCAGCAGGCCCGCGGTGAACAGCATGGAATCTCCCGGGAGGAAGAACCCCACCAGCAGGCCGGTTTCCGCGAAAACGATCCCGCACACCAGCAGGACCACCCAGGGCGCCAGGGCGGGGTCGGCCAGGAACACCTGGGGGTTCAGCCAGTCGGGCAGGAAGGAGGCCAGCTGCGGCTGGACCGGTCCCGCACCGCCCAGCATGGACACAGCGAGGTCGTTCATTACAGGAAAGTTCACCCCTCAAGGGTACTTGACGGGCCTGTGCCTCCCGGGTTGCGCCGCTTCCGGCGGTAAGGTGGGGCCCGTGGGTTTGGACTTTACGGCGATTGACTTCGAAACAGCGAACGGCTTCCGGGGCTCTCCGTGCTCGGTGGGGCTGACGAAGGTCAGGGGCGGAAAGATCGTGGCGGAAGCCTCCTGGCTGATGCGTCCGCCTGCCGGCCACGACCACTTCGACCACCACAATGTGCGCATCCACGGGATCACCCCTGCCGACGTGTCGGGGCGGCCGCGGTTCGGTGAGCTGTTTCCGGAGATCGGCGGCTTCATCGGCGACGACGTCCTGGTTGCGCACAACGCGGCGTTCGACCTCGGCGTGATCCGCTCCGCGCTGGAGGTCTCCGGGCTGCCCGGTCCGGCCTATGACTACGTCTGCACCGTCATGCTGTCCCGCCGCTGCTACTCCCTGGTGTCCAACTCCCTGCCGTTCGCAGCCGAGGAAGCCGGCGTTCCGCTCGTCAACCACCACGACGCCGCCGAGGATGCCCGGGCCTGCGCCGGCATCCTGATCGACATTGCCGCCCGCAACGGCGCCAACAGCATCGCCGAGCTGTACCTGTCGCTGGGCCTGGCCCTGCCGCGGCAGCAGGCCTTCGACCCGGCCGCCGGCGAGCTGTCAAAGCCCAGCCGTGCCGCCCTGGCGGGCGCCTCCGGTAACCTGGCGGGCGCCTCCGGCAACGGGGCGGCGCTGGTGCGGCGGTTCCAGTCCGGCTGGCCTGAGGAGGGCCTGAACCCGGAACCGGACCCCGACGCCGAGCCGGCCCACCCGCTGTACGGGCAGACCGTCGTCTTCACCGGGCAGTTGTCCATCGCCCGTCCTGAGGCGAAGCAGCGTTCGGCGCGCTGCGGCGCACGGACGGAGAGCCGGGTGACGGGCAGGACCACCGTCCTGGTGGTGGGTGACGGTTTCGTCGCCTCGGACCTGCGCTCGGGCCGCCTGACCGGTAAAGCGCGGCGTGTCCTGGAACTCCATGAACGGGGGCAGGCGATCGAGGTGCTGTCCGAGGGGGAGTTCCTGCAGATGGTCGGCCACGGGCACGCAGGTTCATCCGGCGCAACAAACCTTTTCCTCCCGGTGGCCGCCTCCTAGCCTTGCCTGATGGGCACCCTGTTCGCGTTTCCGAATCCCGTCAATGAGTATGCCGCGCGCGTGACGGCCGGGCTCGTCGTGCTGCTCGCCGCCGTCACCGCCGCCGCGGGTTCGGTGTGGGGCCTGTTGGCCATCGCCGTCGGCTTCTGGCTGCGTGTGCTGTTCGGCCCTCGGATTTCCCCGCTGGCCCTGCTGTCCGTGAAGATCATCACACCGCGCCTGGGCAAGGTGAAGCTGGTGCCCGGGCCGCCCAAGCGCTTTGCCCAGGGGATCGGCGCCGCGGTGTCCACCGCCGCCCTGCTGCTCCTGGCCGCGGGGGCCGCACCGGCGGCCTGGACGCTCCTGGGAATCCTGGTGGCCGCGGCGTCGCTGGAAGCCTTCGCCGGCTTCTGCCTCGGGTGCGCCATCTTCGGGTTCCTGCAGCGGCGCGGGCTCATCCCGGACGACGTCTGCGAGGCATGCAACGACATCAGCCTTCGGCGCTTGTGACCCCCACCAGCTGGTCGGCCATGCCGCGGACCACGTCGGCCCCCTCGAGGGCCTGCAGCCACTGGCCAGGGAGGCAGTCCTCCCCGTACCTGGCCCCGAGGATGTTGCCTGCCAAGGCGCCGGCGGTGTCCTGGCCGCCGCCGTGGCCCACTGCCAGGGCCACCGCATCGCTGAAGTGCCGGGACGGCTCCGCTTCACCGCCGTCGCGCGGGAGGGTGGCAAGGACGGAGTAGAGCGCGACGGCGAGGGCTTCCTCCGCTGCCTCGCCCCCGCCAAGTGCCTCCACCAGGCCTTCCGCCCCGGCTCCGGCCGTGTCCGCCAGCCTGAGGGCGGCCTCCAGCCGTTGCGGCAGCTCCGGAGACGCGTCGGGGAGGGCCGCGGCGTGCGCCGTGACGGCGGCGGCCGCGGCCCGCACGTCCTCGCCGGACACCAGCCGGTGGATCAGGAGGCTGAAGATGCCCGCGCTTTGGCGTGCCGACGGATGCCCGTGCGTCAGGGCGGCGGCGTCGGCACTCAACTTATAGACGGCGTCGGGCGCAATATGCGGCACCAGGCCAAAGGGCGCCGACCGCATGACCGTCCCGCGGCCCTTCGACGTCGGGTTGACGGGACGCGCCGCGGTGCCCATCTCGCCGGTGGCGAGCCCGGAGATGCAGTCCGGTTCAGGATCCCGGCGCTCGCGCAGGACCTCGTTGCCATCGATCCAGCGGGGCTGGGGGACGGGCGCGGAAGGGCCGGCGTCCCCGCCCTGGCCGGCGAGCCAGCGCAGGTATGCCAGCCACAGGCACGCATTGACGTCGGCCCCCACCCCCGCATTGGCCCACTCCAGAGCCTCCACCAGGCCGTCCACGGTGTACAGGGTCAGCTGGGTGTCGTCGGTGAACCGGCCGGGGCCGTCGAGTTCACGCTGCACGGCGTAACCCGCCGCGTCCCCCAGCGCCCCGCCGAGCAGGCAGCCATGGATGCGGGACTTCAGGGTGGGGGCGGGGACGCCGGGTTCGGTACTCATGCAGTAAATTTACCGTGGCTGTACGCCGGCTTCCGCGGCGGACGACCGTGCGGCACGCCCCTGCCGGCAACAGGAGCACCTGCCCCACCGGGAACTGTCCAGCAAACGCACAGACTGGACTGGAATACTGCTCGGGTTGCCCGGCGGCAGCCCCAAGACCCCATCGACTGAAGGTTCCACCATGAGCACCCATGTTCCCGGCCGTGACGCACAGGAGCCCGCCGCTCCGGCTGACGCGCAGACCGCGCTGCTGCCCCGGCTGTGGGCCGAGGCGTTTGGCAGCCTCTTCCTGGCGGTGGCCGGACTTGGCGTGCCGCTGTTCAGCATCCCGCAGTCCAGCCCGGTGCCGGCCGCCCTGGCCGCGGGCCTTGCCGTGACAGCCGCGATGCTGGCCTTCGGGCACCTCTCCGGCGGCCACTTCAACCCGGCCATCACCGTGGGACACCTCCTGGCGGGGAGGATCCGCCCGGGCGCCGCGGCTGCCTACGTCCTGGCACAGGTGGCCGGTGCCCTGCTGGGAGCCCTGGCCCTGTTCGGGATCCTGAGCACACTGCCGGGCATCCAGGACAGCCGGACCGCCTTCGATACGGTGGCAGCGGGATTCGGCGAGCACTCCATCATCCAGGCGCCGATGGCCGCGGTGCTGCTCCTTGAGGTCCTGGGCGCAGCAATCATCGTGGCCGTCTTCCTGGGCGCCGCCGGACGTGACAACGGCGGTGGCACCGTGGCACCGTTCGCCGTCGGCCTCTCCTTCGCGGCGCTCCTGCAGCTGGGCCAGTCCGTGGGCAACCTGCCGTTCAATCCTGCCCGCGCCGTGGCTTCCGCGGTCTTCAGCTCCGGCTGGGCGGCAGGGCAGCTGTGGGTCTTCCTGGCCGCACCCCTGGTCGGCGCCGCCATCGCCGGGTTGGTGTTCCGCGGCGCCGGAACCGCGGCCGCGGCAGCTCCGGCGGAGGAAGCCCGGCCTGACACCCGGGATGCAAATATGGACGACGACAAGGCCGGCGACGGTGACGCAAGGGTTGGGGATGACGTGGACGACGACGGGCTGGAACCGGACGCAGCCGTGCCCGCCCCGCGTGCGGGCACAGTCCGGGACAAGGCCGCCGGCATGAGCGAGGCGCAGGAGTTTTTCGAGGGCAAACGGTCCTGACGGTCCACGGGGCCGGCACGGTGCCGGTGGGCCGATACGGGTACTGTCAGTGGCTGCCGATAGCTTAGGAACATGCGGTTACTTCACACATCGGACTGGCACCTTGGCCGTTCCTTCCATGGCGTCGGAATGCTGGAGGCCCAACGCGGTTTCGTTGACCAGCTGGTCGCGGCCGTGGGCCGGCACCATGTGGACGTCGTCCTGATCGCCGGAGACGTCTACGACCGTGCGCTGCCCGGGGTGGACGTGGTCCACCTGCTCGACGACGCCCTCGTGCGCCTGACCTCGGCAGGGGCAAAGGTGGTCCTCACCAGCGGCAACCACGACTCCGCCATCCGCCTGGGTTTCGCCTCCCGCCTGCTCGAACGCGGGGGAGTGCACCTCCGGACGCGGGTGGAGGAGCTCGACCAGCCGCTGCTGCTGCCCCTTGGGCCGGATGCCGCCGGCCGGGAGGCTGTCGTGGCCATCTATGGCATTCCCTGGCTTGCACCCCGGCTCACTGCGGAGCATTTGGGTGTGGAGACAGCCAGCCACTTCGAGGTCACGCGCGCGGCAACAGCCCTGATCCGGGAAGACATCGGCCGCCGCTCCGGCTCTGCAAGCGTCCATTCCGTGGTCCTGGCCCATACGTTCGCCAGCGGGGGAATCAGCTCGGACAGCGAACGCGACCTCAGCATCGGGGGCGTGGGCGCCGTGCCGCTGGACCTCTTTGACGGGTTCAGCTATGCCGCGCTGGGCCACCTGCATGGCCGGCAAACCCTCTCCGACCGGGTCAGGTATTCCGGATCGCCGCTGGCGTACTCCTTTTCCGAAGCGGCGCACCGGAAAGGCGCCTGGCTCGTGGACATCGGCGCCGATGGGGTGACCGCCGTGGAGGAAGTCCAGTGGGAAGCTCCGCGCGCCCTGGCCGTCCTGCGCGGGCGGCTGTCCGAACTCCTGGAAGCACCGGAACATGCCTGGGCGGAGACCGCCTGGTGCCAGGTCACCCTGACGGACGCCCAGCGCCCTCCCCGCGCCATGGAGCAGCTGCGCTCCCGCTTCCCCGACACCCTGGTCCTCGCCTTCGATCCGCAGGGATCCGGGGCCAGCAAACAGGCGTCGTACAGCAGCCGGCTTGCGGAGGCGCCGGACGACCTCGCTGTTTGCTGCGGGTTCCTGGAACACGTGCGGGGGCGGGTTCCCGATGACGCCGAGAAGGCCGCGCTCGCCGCCGCACTGGAAAACGTCCGGCTCCTGGAGGTCTCGCGGTGAGGATCCACCACCTGAAAATCTCCGGGTTCGGTCCGTTCGCGGGCACGGAGGACGTGGACTTCGACCGGCTCAGCGCCCACGGCCTGTTCCTGCTTAACGGTCCCACCGGTGCCGGCAAGACCAGCGTGCTGGATGCCATCTGCTTTGCCCTGTACGGATCCGTTCCCGGGGCTCGCCAGGACGGCAAACGGCTGCGCAGCGACCACGCCGAACCTGCCCAGGAACCTGCCGTGACGTGCGAGTTCTCCGCCCAGGGCCGCCGTTTCGAAGTGACCCGTTCGCCGGCCTGGGAAAAGCCGAGCGCCCGAGGCAAGAATGGCTTCACCCTCCAGCAGGCCAAGACGCTGCTGCGCGAGCGCGTAGGCGGGGCCTGGGTGGAGAAGTCAGCCCGCAATGACGAGGCGGGGGCCGAGATCATGGCCCTGCTGGGGATGGACCGGGACCAGTTCACCCGGGTTGTGATGCTGCCGCAGGGTGACTTCGCGGCCTTCCTCCGCTCCAAGGCCGCCGACCGGCTGGACCTGCTGCAAAAGCTCTTCGGCACGCATCGCTTTGAGGCCCTGGAACAGGAGCTGTCCCGGCAGGCGGCCGCCGCGCGCGAGGATGTCGCTGCCCTGGCCGCGCAGCTCGGGCTGCTCGGCTCCCGCGCCGAGGCAGAAGCCGCGCAGCTGGAGCTCGATGACGCCGGAGCCCCGCCGGTGGAGGACATCCCGGGAAGGCTGGCGTGGCTCCAGGGAGCCGTTGCCGCGCGGCTGCGGGAACGTGGCGCCCTGGCGGAGACGGCGGAGGCCGGTAGCCGGGAACGCCGGGAGGCCGCCGACGCGGAAGCCGCGCGGCATGAGCGGCACGCCAAGCTGGCCGCGGCGGCCGCGCGCAAGGCAGCGGTGGCGGACGCAGAACCACACCTGGAGGAGCTCGTTGTGCGGCTCGGCCGGCACCGGCGGGCCGAGGTCCTGGTGGGCCAGGTGCAGGCCGTGGACGCAGCGGCCGCAAAGGTCCGCAGCTCCGAGCGCGCCGCCGAGTCCGCCCTGACCCTGCTCCGCCTGGCCGCGGACGAGGACGGGGAACTGGCACAGCTCCAGCTGCCGGCGGCGGATGATGCTCCGGCTGCCTCCGCCGCGGATCATCATGCGGCCGCTGCGGCAGAGGAATTGGGCCGCCTTCGATCGCTGCTGGCCGTCGTCGAGGCCCGGCTCCCTGACGAGGAGAGGCTGCTGTCCCTGCGGAAACGGCGCGGCAGCCTGCTGGACCGGCAGGCCGCGCTCCATGCCGCCGTTGGGACGCTGGAGGCCCGCGCCGGGCAGCTTCTGTCCGAACGCGGACTTCTGGCGTCGGGCATGCACCAGCTGGAGGCGCGTGCCGGCGAGGCTGCCTTGCGCCGCAAGGAAGCCGGTGCCGCGCAGGAACTGCTGGACGTCGTCCGCCGTTACCGCACGGCCTGCCAGGCCAGGGACCGGATCAAGCTGCGCCACGACGACTCGCGGGAAACCCTGCTGGAAGCGAAGCGCCGCTGGCTGGACCTGCGGGAAGAGCGCCTGGCCAACGCAGCCTCCGAACTGGCCGCACAACTGGCCCCGGGCGGCCCGTGCCCGGTGTGTGGCAGCGAAGAGCACCCCCAGCCCGCCGCTGCGGGAGGCGGGGGACCGGGCCTGGCCCAGGACGAGGAAGCCGCGCACGCTGAGTATGAGCAGGCAGAGGCAGCCCACGCTGCGGTCGCTGCCGAGCTGGGGGAGGCCGGGCAACTGGTGGCCGTCCTCGCCGGGCAGGGCGGGGAAACCCCGGAAGAGGAAGCACGTGCCGCAGCGGGGCATGCGTTGTCGGCCGCAGCCGATGCCGAGCAGGCTGCCGAGGAACTCCTTGGCGCACGCCGGCGGCTGGAGACACTCGACGCGGACATCACCGCAAACAAGGAAGAGCTGTCCGGGGCCGAGGCAGGGCTTGCCCAGGCGTCGGGCCTGCTCGCCGACCTTGCCGAACAGGACGAGTCGCTGGACCGGGCGCTCGCGGTCCTCCGGGGGAGCCACCCCAGCCTGGCCCGGCGGCTGCGGTCACTTGAAGCCGCCGTCGCCGCCCTGGACCAGGCGGTCCTGGCCCAGGAACGCCTCGGGGCAGCGCGGAGCCAGGCTGCTGACGCGCAGGAACAGCTGGAACAGGCACTTCCCGGAGCCGGGTTCGCCACCGCCGGTGAAGTCCGCAGCCAGCTTCTGGCCGCACAGGAGGTGGCTGCGCTGGAGTCCGGCATACGTGCGGCCCAGGACGAGGCCGCGCGCGTTGCCGAACTGTTCGCGTCGCGGGACGTCCTGCTGGCCCAGGAGGAAGCAGCCGGCGGCTTCGTGGTGGACGGCGATCGGCTCTCAGCCCTGCGCCGCGAGGCGGACGCCGCCCAGCAGGAGGCCCGCGCCGCCGATCTCGCCGCCGGACTCGCGCGTCGCTGCGTGGCCTCCCTGGCCTCCATCGCCGGCGAGTACGATGTACTCGCAGGTTCCGCCAGGGAACCGGCGGAGCGTGCCCGGATGCTCGCCTCGCTGGCGGACGCCGCCGCCGGCAGAGGCGAGAACACCTACCGGATGAGCCTGAACAGCTATGTCCTGGCGGCCCGGCTGGAGCAGGTGGCGATTGCCGCCTCCGAGCGCCTTGTGGCCATGAGCGACGGCCGGTACCTCCTGCAGCACACCGACGCCAAGGCAGCCCGCGGGGCCAAATCGGGACTGGGCCTGGAGGTGGTGGACCAATGGACGGGCCACCACCGGGACACCTCCACCCTCTCCGGCGGCGAATCCTTCATGGCATCGCTGTCCCTCGCCCTGGGCCTCGCTGACGTGGTGCAGCAGGAATCCGGAGGCGTGGAGATCGAAACCCTGTTCGTGGACGAGGGGTTCGGCAGCCTCGACGAGCAATCCCTGGAACAGGTCATGGACGCCCTTGAAGGCCTCCGCGACGGCGGCAGGGTGGTGGGCCTGGTCAGCCATGTTGCCGAGATGAAGCAGCGGATCAGCACGCAGCTGCAGGTGCTCAAGGGCCGCGACGGGTCCACGCTCAGGATCTCGGAAAGCGCGGACGCCGTCCTCTGACGGGCCCGGCTCGTCTCCGGCGGCCGATATACTTGGGACCGTTACCGGGTTGCGCGCATCGGGAGGAGGGACGATGCGCACTGACTGAACGAGCCCGGAATTGACACCTCAAACATCCCCATCAGCTGCCAGGGAAGCCGGCACCCCACGCCCGCGGGTCGCGGCACGGGATAGGCGCTTTGCACGGCTTCCCCTTCTGGCCGGCCGCGGTTTCCTGCCGCTGGGACTCTTTGCCCGGCTGCCGCTGGCCATGCTGACCATGGGCACCCTGACCCTCGTTACGGCCGCCAGCAGCTCCTTCGCCACCGGCGGGGCAGCGGCAGGCGCCGTGGGCATCGGGTCGGCAGTGGGTGCGCCCGTCCTGGGATTCCTGGCCGACCGCCGGGGCCAGCGCCCGGTGCTGCTGCTGGCCGCAGTCCTGAACACCGTGGCGGTGGTGCTCCTGATCCTCGCCGCAGCCGCTGTGGGACGGGGCGACAACTTCCCGCTGGCGGTACTGGCGGCAGCCTTCGCCGCCGGCGCCAGCTGCCCGCAGGTCGGCCCGCTGGCCCGCGTCCGCTGGATGGCCCTGACCGCCAGCGCAGCCCCCGGAGCTTGCGCCGGCGCAGCCCGTGACCTGGACACCGCGCTGTCCTATGAGAGCACCGCGGACGAGGTGACCTTCGTGCTCGGCCCGGCACTGGTGGGCGTCCTTGCCAGCGGGGTTGCGCCCTGGCTGCCCCTGGCCCTTGCGGCAGCGATGACCATGACGCTGGTTCCCGCCTTTGCCGTGCACCCCACACACCGTGCCGTGCACCCCACACACCGTGCCAAGCCGGCGGCTCGGCGGCCGGCGGCCGGCCAGGGGCGCCGCACCGGAACCGCAGGCAGGATGCCCTGGACTGTGGCCGTGCCCGTCGCCGCGATGGTGTGCATGGGCACGTTCTTCGGCTCCACGCAGGCCGCGTTGAGCGCCTTCTCGGCAGGCCTTGCGGGCGCCGAAATTGCCGGGCTGCTGTACGCCGTGATGGGCCTGAGCTCCGCGGTGGCAGCCCTGTCGGTGGCCTACTGGCCCCGGCGCGCAGGCCTCCCCCTGCGCTGGATACTCTGTGCGGCGGTAATGGCGGCCCTGGCGGTCCTGCTGCTGTTGCCCTCGTCGCTTGCCGGCATGGCGGCGGTCCTGCTGCTCCTGGGCATTCCGGTGGGGCCGGTCATGGTCACGGTCTTCGCGGTGGGCGGCACCCTGGCCCCCGCGGGCCGGCTCGGCACGGTCATGACCGGCCTGGCCAGCGGCATTGTTGCCGGAACCGCGGTGGGTTCAGCCATCGGCGGCCAGCTGGCCCAGGCCCAGGGCTACGGCGCCGCGTTCCTGGTCCCGGCCTGCGCCGCAGGGGCCCTTGCAGTGCTGGGCGGGGGAGCCGCCGTCGTCCTTCGCCGCACCTGACGCCCGCATCCCCGAAGCCAACGCACGCGCCCTGGCACCTTAGTCCCGGCCCCGCACCTGGCCCGCGGTTCGCGGGCCGGCGCTACGCCAACTGGCGCTCGATCCGCGCTGCGCTTTCGGCCAGCGCCGCACCCACGACCTCCGGTTCGTGGGCGGAACGGATGTAGACGACGGCGAGGGCCGCCGGCCGTCCGCCCGGAACACGCACGGGTGCCGCCAGGGAGGACACTCCGGCGATGACTTCGTCATGGCTGGCCGAGTACCCCGTCCTTCGGGCCTCGGCCGCCTCGGGGCGGTACGCGATGCCCGTGTCCAGCCGGTTCCACTCGGCCTCGGACAGGGCCGACTGGATGGCGATCCCGGGAGCGCCGGCGTTGATGGGATGCCGGGTTCCGGGGTGCTGGGCCACGGTTGCGCCGGAGTGCCTGGGCTCGACGGTTACCAGCGTGATGCAGTCGTGGTGGTCCCAGACCGCCACGAACGCCGTCATGTCCAGCAGGTTGGCAAGGTGCGTGAGCTCAGGCAGGGCAGCGCTCTGGAGGTTGCGGGACACCCCGCGGGCCAGGACAGCCAGGCCGGGTCCGGGCTGCACCTTGCCCGCGTCGTCCCGCACCAGGAGCGAATGGTCCTCCAAGGTCCGCAGGATCCGGTAGGCGACGGAGCGGTGGACGCCCATGGCGTCCGCAAGTTCGGCGATGGTGAGCGGCCCCGGCGCCGCTGCCAGGATCTCGAGGGCGCGGATTCCGCGCGAGAGCGTCTGGGACGGCGAAGCGGAAGCCTGCTGCTGCTCGGCTCCCGCCCGGGCTGCGGCTGGAGGGGTCATGGATTCCATCCTAGGTGGCTGCGGCCACTGTCCCGTGACCCTTGTTTTGTGCACTGCAGAAGGGTAGTGTCCTCAATGCGAACTGGCTATTCAAATATAGAACTCGCACCTCTCTCCGTCCACCTGCAGGCCAGTTCCCGCGAATGCGTGTCCAGCATCACATTTCCGTAGTACCCTACTAACTAACTGACCGTTCTGTCGGTAATCATGAAGGCGTCCGGGCGCATCGCCGCCCAATGAACAATGGAGTTTCAATGACCACACCTTCCAAGGTGGATACGCTCTCCGGCCCCAGCAGCCGCAGGGAGGAACGCAAGGTCCTCGCCGGTACCCTCGTCGGCACCACCATCGAGTGGTACGACTTCTTCATCTTCGCCCAGCTGACCGCGACGCTGCTGTCACCGCTGTTCCTGGCACCGCTGAACGAGTCCAACCCGGGACTGGCGCAGATCCTGTCCTTCGCCCTCATCGGCATCAGCTTCCTCTTCCGCCCCCTCGGAGCCGTCATTGCGGGGCACCTCGGTGACCGGCTGGGGCGCAAGGCCATGCTGGTCTTCACCCTGGTGATGATGGGCGCTGCCACGGCCCTGATCGGCGTTCTGCCCACCTACGCCCAGATCGGCGCCTGGGCGCCGGTCCTGCTCATCCTGCTGCGCATCATCCAGGGCTTCTCCGCCGGCGGCGAGTGGGGCGGGGCCGCGCTGATGGCCGTCGAACATGCGCCGCTGAACCGGCGCGGGCTCTTCGGCGCCTACCCGCAGATCGGCGTGCCGGTCGGCATGATCCTCGCCACGGGACTGTTGTTCTTCCTCAACAGCGGCATGTCCAAGGAGGACTTCGCCGCCTGGGGCTGGCGGGTGCCGTTCCTGCTGTCCATTGTCCTGATCGTGGTGGGCTTCCTGATCCGGCGCGCCGTGGCGGAGAGCCCGGTCTTCCAGGAAATGGCGCTGCGGAAGAAGGAAAGCAAGGCACCCCTGGGCGAGTTGGTCCGCAACTACAAGAAGCCCGTCCTTTACTCCACTCTGATCTTCATCGGCAACAACGCGGCGGGCTACCTGCTGATTGCGTTCTTCATCTCGTATGCCACCAAGACGCTGAAGATGCCCACCCCGCAAATCCTGCTGGCCACCACACTGGCGTCCTTCGGGTGGCTGGTGTTCACCCTGGTGGGTGGCTGGCTGTCTGACCGCATTGGCCGAGTCCGGACCTTCCTGCTGGGCTACGCCATCGTGTTCGCGTGGATGATTCCCATGTTCGCCCTGATCGATACGAAGGACATCGTGCTGTACGGCGTTGCCCTGTTCGTCCTGACCATCGGACTCGGCCTGTCCTACGGACCCATGTCCGCCATGTACGCCGAGATGTTCCCGGCCAACGTCAGGTACTCCGGCATCTCGATCGGCTACGCGTTCGGTGCCATCCTGGGCGGCGCCTTCGCGGCAACGATTGCGGAGTCGCTGCTGCAGTCCACCAAGTGGACCGGTTCCATCGGCATCTACATCATGGCGCTCTGCGTCATCTCCGCCATCGGCGTGGTCCTGGCCAAGGAAACCAAGGGCCGCCCCCTCGGCGTCAGCACCCACCACTAACCGCGCCGCCCCTTGACGGGGGCCATTCGCTGCCGGCCCGGACCGCGGTCCGGGCCTGCAGCATGTCCGGGCCACCCCAGGGCTGCGGCCGCCGTCAGGGATTGAGGAAGGCGACTGCGTCGTCGTCGGTCAGCTGCCCGAAGTGCCGGTAGAAGCTGCCCACGGCGCGGAACTTGCCCGGCATGTGGAGGCAGAACACGGCATCGCACACCCGCTCGAGCGAGGCTTCGGCGTCGATGGACGCCACGGGGGCGGCAGCGACGACGGCGGCCGCGCCGCCCGAACGTGCGGCTTCGACGGCGGCCCGCATGGTGGCACCCGTGGCCAGGCCGTCATCCACCAGCAGCACGGTCCGGCCGGCAACATCGTGCCGGGTTTCCGGATAGCGACCGGCCCTGCGCAGCAGTTCGGCACGTTCGCGGGTTTCCACTTCCGCGAGCCATTCCTGCCGCACACCGTGTTCCAGGACGCGGTCCAGCAGTGGCTTGTTCACCACCCTGACCACGCGGCCCCGTGTCCAGGCGAGGGCACCGTAGGCGGTTTCCTCGTGGCCGGGAATCCCCAGCTTCCCCACCAGCATGGCACCCAGGGGCAGGCCGAGTGCCTTGGCGACGGCGGCGGCCACGGGGATCCCGCCGCGGGCCAGGCCCAGGACTATGGCGTCCGGCCGGTCCCGGAACTGCGCCAGCACGGCTGCCAGGCGCTCCCCGGCCTCTGTTCTGTCCTCAAAACGCGTGGCCATGATTCCCTCCCGGCCCTCCCTCCAGGCTGCCGCCGGAACACCGCACGCTCCCGGCCAGGTCAGACAGCCAGGAAGGAAATGGCGGCCTGCTTGAACGCCCTGCTGGTGATGGCATTGGTGTGGTTGCGGCCCGGAAGGACAAGCTGTTCTGCCATGGATCCGGCGCCCCGGGCCAATTCTGCGAGCTTGGGCAGGCTGGCGAGCCGCTCGTCCTTGTCCCCGGCCACCAGCAGCACCGGCACGTGCGGGACCGCTTCCGCGGGGTCGTAGGGTTCGGCCTTGATGGCCTCCACCAGGGAAAGCAGCGCGAAGATGTTGTTGCTGGGCAGCAGCAGCGCCATCTTGAGCAGCTGGGCCGTGGATTCGTCCTGAATGGGCGTGCCGTCCGCCAGGTAGTCCTGCGCGGCCACGAGATCGAACTCGGCCAGCGGGTCCGAGGTGTTTGGCCCGCCCAGGACCAGGCGGTGGACCAGCTCGGGCTGCGTTGCGGCGAATTCCCACGCCAGCCGTGAACCCAGCGAGTAGCCCACCAGATCCAGCCCGCTGGAAGGATCGCCGTCGTGCAGCGGCCGCGCCCCGGCGTCGAACGCCACCTGGAGCAGGTCCGCCCGGATCCTGCTGGGGGAATAGGAGTCCATGTCCTCGGGTGCGCCGCTGCGGCCGTGGCCCGGAAGATCCACGGTGACCACCCGGCGGCCGGCGTCGAGCAGCGCCGAAACCCAGCCGGTGTCTTCCCAGTTGAGCTTCGCAGACGAGGAGAACCCGTGCAGCAGCAGCACCGGCCGGAGCCCGGCATCGTTGGCCGGCTCATGGACCGCGACGTACATCTGCGGGTCGGTGCCTTCCACGGTGTGCGGGTGCTGCTGTCCGGTGTGCCTGCCGCTCATGCTCTCAGTCCTCATCAGGTTCGGCGCCAAGGCGGACCCGGCGCTTCCGTGCGTCTGTCATGCCGGGGACCGCCAACAGCCTGCCCCCGCAAGTCACCACCACTCTACCCGCCGGAAGGCCGCCGTCCGGCGGTAACCCGGGCGCCCGCCGCGCAGGCCAGCGCGATCCCGGCAACCAGCCCGAAAGTGCCCAGAAGCTGCACCCGGCTGCCCTCGGCGCTGAAGCCCACAACGAAAATAAGGCCGAGCAGTGCAAGCCCCAGGTACGTCAGGCCGGGAAAGCCCCTCATCCGCAGGGGCAGCCGTACCCCGTCCCGGTCAGCGCGTTTGCGGAGGACCAGTTGGGACACCAGCGCGCTGCCCCAGACCACCAGGCACGTCGAGCCCACCAGCTGGAACAGCGCAGGCAGGATCCGTTCCGGGAACAACAGCTCCAGCACCGTGGCGATGAACCCGAAGGCCACCGACACGACCACCGCAAGGAGGGGAACGCCCGAGCCGTTGAGCCGGGTCAGGACCCGCGGCGCCTCGCCCCGCTGCGCCAGGGAGTGCACCATGCGCGAAGCCCCGTAGAGGTTGGCGTTCAGCGCCGAGAGAAGGGCGACGACGGCGACCAGCGTGATCGCTGCCGAGGCACCGGGGATCCGGGCTGCGTCGAGGACGCCCGCGAAGGGCGAGGCAAGGCCCGGCGACGTTGCCGGCAGGACGGCGGCGATGACGAAGACGGAGCCCACGTAGAAAACCAGGATGCGCCACACCACGGTCCGGATGGCCTTGCCCACGCTGCGTTCGGGGTTTTCGGTCTCGGCCGCGGCCACCGAAACGATCTCCGTGCCGCCGAACGCGAAGATCACCACGAACAGCGCCGCGGCAACCCCGCCCAGCCCGTGCGGCGCAAAGTTGCCGGTGAGGTTCGCCAGGCCGGGGGACGCGACGGCGGGCAGCAGGCCAAGGAGCAGCGCGGTGCCCATGGCAAGGAACAGCACAATGACGGCCACCTTGAGGATGGCGAACCAGAACTCGAACTCGCCAAAGTTGCGGACCCCGGTGAGGTTGATGCCGGTGAACACCACCATGAACAACAGGGCCAGCGCCCAGACCGGAACCACCGGCCAGACCGAGAACAGCAAACCGGCGGCACCCAGCGCCTCGGCGGCGATCACCACCACCAGCTGAAGCCACCACAGCCACCCGATGGTGGCGCCGGCAGTACGGCCCAGGGCGCGGCCGGCGTAAACGGAAAACGCGCCGCTGTTCGGGTTGGCCGCCGCCATTTCGCCCAGGGCCCACATCACCAGGATGATCAGCGTTCCGGCCACCAGGTAGGAAACCAGCACCGCGGGGCCGGCGGCCTGGACTCCCGCACCGGAGCCCAGGAAAAGACCCGCCCCGATGGCGCTGCCAAGCCCCATCATGGTGAGCTGGCGCGGCTTCATGGTGTGCATGGCCGGACTGGCGTTGCGGGTTCCGGAGGATGTGGCAGGGGCAGACTTCATCGTCATGGGCGGTCAACCTTCTTGGGGCTTGGTTCGGGGCGCGTTCCTTGTGGGACCACTTGAATTTACCGCCTCCAGCGGCGCCCCGCGGACCAGCCGGCGGGGGACCGGCGGCGAAGCCTCGGTTTGCGCCCGGGAAATATTTTCACTTCGCCCCCGGCTGGACGTATTATTAGTTTTGGTCAGGATGACCATAACTAAGCAAGCTGCCCTTGGAGAGGCGGTCGGAATGGCGGAAGGCGGTGGAACGGATGTACTACAGCTCGGCAAATGTTTCCGAGCGGCAGGCCGCGCCGCCGTCGCTGGCGATCTCCACCGTGATCTTCGCCCTCCGGCCGAGTGCCACGTCAGGGCGGCCCACGCTGTGGCTGCCACTGGTCCGGCGGATCAGGGAGCCTTTCAAGGGCCTGTGGGCGCTGCCCGGCGGCCCCCTGAGCCACAGCGAGTCGCTCCAGGATGCTGCCGCCCGCAACCTTCGCGAGACCACCGGACTGGCCCCCAGCTACCTCGAGCAGCTCTACGCCTTCGGCGGCCTGCACCGCTCACCGACACAGCGGGTGGTGTCGATCGTGTACTGGGCCTTGGTCCAGCCCACGGAAGCCGCCCTCGCCGACGAATCGGAAAACGTCCGGTGGTTCCGCGCCGACCGCCTCGGCGAGCTGGCCTTCGACCACAACGCCATCGTCGACTACGCGCTGTGGCGGCTGCGCAACAAGCTGGCCTACGGGTCGGTGGCCTACCACCTGCTGGGGGAGTACTTCACCCTGGCCCAGGTCCGCGAAGTCTACGAAGCCGTCCTGGACCGCGAACTGGACCCCGCCAACTTCCGCCGGCAACTCAAAGCCACCCCGGAAATCGAAGAAACCGGCGAATTCCTCCAGGGCGGAAAACACCGCCCGCCACGCCTCTACCGCTACACCGGCCGGCCCGGCCTCGACCCCGACAACAGGAGCACACCATGAGCAGCGTCAACACAGCGATCCAGCTGATCACGCGCGAACAGGCCGAACAGGGCGCTGCCGCAGACCGCAGCACCTGCAGCCCCGCGCTCGCCAAGGGCCCGTGGGACTACGACCTGGCCGAAGCGCTCGCCGGCATCCCCGCCTACGGCCCGGGCGCGTCCAGCGCCGACACCGCCCCGGCAGCCACCCCCCGCCAGGGCCAGCTGCCGGAGGAATACAAGTCCGCCAGCGACGCTGAACTCGCCCAGCGTATCCGCGCGGCGAAGGCCACCCTGGGCGACCGGGCGGTGATCCTGGGCCACTTCTACCAGCGGGACGAGGTCATCCAGCACGCCGACTTCGTGGGCGACTCGTTCCAGCTGGCAAACGCGGCGCTCACCAGGCCCGACGCGGAGGCGATTGTGTTCTGCGGCGTCCACTTCATGGCGGAGACGGCCGACATCCTCTCCACCCCGGAACAGGCAGTCATCCTGCCCAACCTTGCGGCCGGCTGCTCCATGGCCGACATGGCGGACGCAGATTCCGTGGAAGAGTGCTGGGAGCAACTGGAGGAGATTTTCGGCACCGAACCCGACACCGACGGCCGGGTCCCGGTCATCCCCGTCACCTACATGAACTCCTCGGCCGCGCTGAAGGCGTTCTGCGGCGAACACGGCGGCATCGTCTGCACCTCCTCCAACGCCAGGACCGTCCTGGAATGGGCCTTCCAGCGCGCGCAGCGCGTGCTGTTCTTCCCCGACCAGCACCTGGGCCGGAACACCGCCAAGGCGCTCGGGGTGCCCCTGGAGCAGATGCCCATGTGGAACCCGCGCAAGGACCTCGGCGGCAACGACGAACAGGTCCTGCTCGACTCCCGCGTCATCCTCTGGCATGGCTTCTGCTCCGTGCACAAGCGCTTCAGCGTGGCGCAGATCGAGAAGGCCCGCGCCGACTTCCCCGGAGTGCAGGTCATCGTCCACCCCGAGTGCCCCATGGAGGTGGTGGATGCCGCCGATTCCGCCGGATCCACCGACTTCATCAAGAAGGCGATCGCCGCCGCCACCGAGCCCACGACGTTCGCCATCGGCACCGAAATCAACATGGTGAACCGGCTCGCCGCCGAGTACCCGCAGCACACCATCTTCTGCCTGGACCCGGTGATCTGCCCCTGCTCCACGATGTACCGCATCCACCCCGGCTACCTTGCCTGGGTGCTGGAGGAACTGGGGGCCGGGCGCGTGGTCAACCGCATCACCGTGGACGACGACGTGCAGGCTAACGCCCGGACGGCGCTTGAGCGCATGCTGGCAGCGAGGCCATAGTGACCCGGCAGGCTTGGGCCGCCCTGCCGCCACGGCGGCTTGCCGTCGTCGGAAGCGGCATCGCCGGCCTGTACGCGGCGCTGCAGGCCACGGACGCCGGTGCCGACGTGGTGCTGCTGACCAAGGGCGCGCTGGAACACAGCAACACCTGGTACGCGCAGGGCGGCATCTCGGCGGTCCTTGGCACACCCGCCCCCGGCGATACCGTTGCCGTGCACGTCGCGGACACGCTCCGGGCCGGCGCAGGGCACTGCAACGCGGTTGCCGTCGAGCTGATGTGCACCGCCGCGGCCGGCGACATCGCCGGGTTGCAGCGCTACGGGGTCAGCTTTGACGCGGGCCACGGCAGCACAAACCACGACGGCGGACCGGCACTGGGCCTTGAAGCGGCCCATAGTGCCCCCCGGATCCTGCACGCCGGCGGCGACGCCACCGGCGCCCGCGTCGCCTCCGCCCTGATCCAGGCGGTCCTCGCGCGGCGGGATGCCGGACGGCTCGGGATCATCTCCGAAGCGCACGCCACGGCCCTGCGCATGAGCGCCGGAACCGTCACCGGAGTGGACTACCTCCGTGCCGGCCGGCCCGGCAGCATCCATGCCGACGCCGTCCTGCTCGCCACCGGGGGAGCCGGCCAGCTGTTCGCCCAGACCACCAACCCTGCCGTGGCCACCGCCGACGGGCTGGCGCTCGCGGTCCGGGCGGGAGCCGCAGTCGCGGACCTGGAGTTCTTCCAGTTCCACCCCACGTGCCTTGCAGAGACCGGGGAGCAGGCGCGCCTCGGCGGACCGCTGCTGATTTCCGAAGCCGTCCGCGGCGAGGGGGCCATCCTGGTGGATGCCGGCGGCCGCCGCTTCATGAAGGCCTACCACCCCGACGCCGAACTCGCGCCCCGCGACGTCGTCTCCCGCAGCATCGCCCTGCACCTGGCCAAGCTGGGCGACCCCACCGGCCACGTCTACCTGGACGCCCGCGTCATCGAACAGGCCAAGGGCAGCGGTTTCCTGCGCCGGCGGTTCCCCACCCTCACCCGCAAGACCCTCGAGGCCGGCATCGACTGGACCCGTGAACTGGTCCCGGTGGCACCCGCCGCCCACTACTGGATGGGCGGGGTCGCCACCGACCACTCCGGCCGCACCACCGTTCCCGGACTCTATGCCGCCGGCGAGGCTGCGTGCACGGGGGTCCAAGGGGCTAACCGGCTGGCCAGCAACTCCCTCCTTGAGGGCCTCGTCTTCGGCCGCCGCGCTGTTGAAGCTTTCCTCTCTGACCGTCCTGGCTGGGTGGCGCCTGCCGGCACCCCTCCGCGTGCTGTCTCGGCCGCGGGCGGCCTCCCCTTGACGCACGCTTCCGGGGTACCGGCAGGCGCCGTTGGCCGATCCGCCTTGGGTGCGGCATCAGTGGGCTTGGCGGATGGCTTGGGTGCCTGCAATGAGGGCCCTCCGGCCAGCTTCGGCGGGGGAGTAGGGGCCGGGGAACCCTTTTCCCGCCAGGCTCTTCGCTCCTTGATGACTTCGCATGCCGGGGTGCTGCGCTCTGGTGACTTGTTGGCTCAGGCCGGCCGGACGCTTGACCGGTGGGCCGCCGTCGTCCGTCCTGTCGACGTGCCCGTGTCCGCCGATCCGACCGCCCATGAAGACAGCAACCTGCTCCTGGCCGCCCGGCTGCTGGTCTCGGCAGCATTGGCACGCCGGGACTCCCTGGGCGCGCATTACCGCAGCGACGAAACCGCCGCCCCTGCCGAACCCGACGACACGTACTCCCTGCGCCCGAAAGCGAGCCTCCTCCATGACTGAAACCGCCGTTATCCGCCCGGCACTGGACCTCACCCTGCCGGCGGCTCCCGTCCGGGAGATCCTGGAACGGGCGTTCGCCGAGGACGCGCCCTCCGGCGACATCACCTCGCAGCTGCTCATCCCGGCCGGGGCCCGGGCCACCGCCGTCCTGAACGCCCGGGTGCCGGGCGTGCTCAGCGGGGCCACCGTGTTCCGTGATGCCATGCAGCTGGTGGACCCGGCCACGGACGTCGAGCTGCTGGTGGCGGACGGTAAAAGGTTCGACGCCGGCACCCACCTTGCGCGGGTCAGCGGCGCCGCCCGCTCCGTGCTGATGGCAGAACGCGTGGCCCTGAACCTCGTCCAGCGGATGTCGGCGATCGCGACGAAGACCGCGGAGTTCGTCCGGCTGACCGAGGGAACACCGGCGCGCATCACCGACACCCGCAAGACCACCCCCGGCCTGCGGGTCCTCGAGCGTTTCGCCGTCCGCTGCGGCGGGGGCATGAACCACCGGTACAGCCTCTCCGATGCCGTCCTGGCCAAGGACAACCACCTTGCGGTGATGACCGGCGGCGACCCCGCCCTGCTGACGGAGCTCCTGCGGGCCGCCAAGGCACAGCTGGGCCACACCACGCACTTCGAAGTGGAGGTGGACAGCATGGACCAGATCGAACCAGTCCTCGCCGCCGGGGTGGACACGATCATGCTGGACAACTTCACGGTGGAGGAACTGCGGGCCGGAGTAGCCCTGGTGGCAGGACGCGCCCGGGTGGAGGCCAGCGGGAACGTCAACCTCGGCACTGTCCGCGACATCGCCGCCACGGGCGTGGACGTGATTTCCGTCGGTGCGCTCACCCACTCGGTCGCCGCGCTGGACCTCGGCCTGGATGTCGAGCTGACGGCGGGCTGACCCGTGATCTTCCTTGATGCCGCCGCCACCACCCCCGTCCGCCGCGAGGTACTGGACGCCATGTGGCCCTTCCTCACGGGCGAATTCGGCAACCCGTCCAGCCACCACGGGCTGGGCAACGCGGCGGCCACCGCGCTCGCAGCCGCCCGGGCTTCGGCGGCCGCTGTCCTCGGCTGCCGGCCCGGGGAAATCGTGTTCACCTCCGGCGGGACGGAGGCGGACAACCTCGCCGTCAAGGGGATCGCCCTTGCCCGGCAGGCCGCCCGGCCGGAGCTTGACCGGGTGGTGATCAGCGCCATCGAACACCCCGCGGTGGAGGAATCCGCCCGCTACCTGGAACGCTTCCACGGTTTCGCGGTGGACCTGGTGCCCGTGGACGCCGCCGGGCTGGTCACGCCGGACGCCCTCGCGGCGGTGCTGCGGCCGGAGACGGCCCTGGTCAGCGTCATGTACGCCAACAACGAGGTGGGCACCGTGCAGCCGGTCGCCGCGCTGGCGGAAGCGGCGCACGCGCGCGGCATCCCGTTCCACACCGATGCCGTCCAGGCAGCCGGCTGGCTTCCGCTGGATGTGCGCGCGCTGGGTGTGGACGCCCTGAGCATCTCGGGCCACAAACTGGGCGCCCCCAAGGGCTGCGGGCTCCTGTTCGTCCGGAGCCGCACTCGGCTGGAACCGCTGGTCCATGGCGGCGGCCAGGAGCGCGGCCGCCGGTCGGGCACCGAAAACGTGGCCGGGGCGGTGGGCGTGGCCACGGCTTTGGCCCTGGCCCACGGCCGGCAGGCCGAGCAGCGGCAGAGGGTGGCCGCCCTGCGGGACGGGTTCATCGCCGCCGTGCTCTCCGGCGTGCCCGACGCCATCCTCACCGGCCACCCCACTGAGCGCTTGCCGTCCGTTGCCTCGTTCTGCTTCCCGGGCACCAGCGGCGAAGCCGTCCTGCTGGAACTGGAACGGCAGGGGATTGTGTGCTCCAGCGGCTCGGCCTGCGCCGCCGGCTCGGACGCGCCCTCGCCCGTGCTCACCGCCCTGGGCATCCCCGCCGGGGTTGCCCAGACCGCGGTGCGGTTCAGCTTCGACTCCTCCGTGACCCGCGACGACCTGGACGCAGCGGCCCTGGCCGTCCGGGCCGCCGTCGCCGGCGTGAAGGCGTTGGGCGCCCGCTGAGCGTTTCCCGCCCGCGCCTTCGCCGCCCGCCGGGCCTTCGCCGGGGCGGGCCTCCGGCGGCAGTGCTAGCGGTGCCGTGCGCGGCGGAAGATCCAGTGCCGGAGCAGGCTGAAGCGGACCGCGGTGGCCACGAACCCTGAGAGCGTGGTCGCCGTCAGCTCGTCACCCACCGTGGCCTCCGGATTGACCCAATGCAGCACGCCCAGGCTTCCGCCCGTGATCACCAGCGCCACGGCGATCACCACCAGGCCGTGGAGGTGGTCCCGGGCCTGGCGCTGCCGGCCCGCAATCTTGAACGTCAGCCGGCGGTTCAACGCCGTGTTCAGCAGGGAAGTCACCACCAGTGCCGCCGCGTTGGCCAGCTGGGCCCCCAACCACGGCCGCAGGACCGCGTACAGGGCCAGGGACGCCGCCGTGCAGACCACCCCGACGCCGGAGAACCTGATCAGCTGCCGGACCACCGGGAACCGCAGGATCCCGCGGTAGCGCCGGGTGGCGGTGAACCGGCGCGCGGACGGCTCCAGGGCAGGCTCCACAACAGGCTCCACAACAGGCTCCAGGGCAACTGGGGCAGGCCCGTCCCTCACTCCGTCATCCCACCGGCACGGATCCTCCCCGGCACCCCGGGCCACTGCGACACCCCAACCGGATTGGCCAGCTCACCGATCCCCTCGACCCTGCACACCACGGAGTCGCCGGGGGACAGCGGCGCGGTTGCGGCAGGGCAGCCGGTCAGCACCAGGTCGCCGGGGTGCAGCGTCAGCACGGAGGTGACGTAGACCAGGATTTCATCAACCTTCCAGCCCAGGTCTGCGGTGCTGGCGGCCTCCAGGGCAGTGCCGTTGAGCACCACGCCGATCTGCACGTCGGACTCATCCAGCCCGGTAGCAATCCAGGGGCCCGCCGGCGTGAACGTGTCCTGGCTCTTGGCGCTGAACCACAGGTCGTCGGTCTTTTGCAGGTCCCGGCAGGTGACGTCATTCGCGATGGTGAAGCCGAGCACCGCCTCCCGTGCGGTAGCAGCCGTCAGCGCCCTGGCGGTCCTGCCGATCACCACGGCCAGTTCGGCCTCGGGCTCCACCTGCCCCATGCCGGGGGCCAGCAGGATCTGCTCGCCGGGGCCGATCACGCTGGTCGCCGCCTTGTGGAATGCCTGCGGCGGCAGGTCACGGCCCGCGCGGCCGGTGTTGTGCGCCATGCCCACGACATTGGCCGGGACGCTCGGGGCGAGGAACACGAAGCCATCCTGCAGCACCGTCGTTCCCGGCCGCCAGCCGTCACGCCACGGACTGGAAGCGTTGGCCGCAGACCCCGGAAAAGGGGAGTCGATGACGGTCCAGGCGTCGCCGGCGGCGCCGCCCGCGACGAAGAACTGTTCGCGGGGCCGGGCAGCGGACAGCGGACGGACGCGGGCAACGCGCCCCGGAAGAACAGCCATGGCTCAGTACAGCTCGCCGACGGGGATGTCCACGGCCAGCCTGTTGGCGGGGCCGGCGAGGGGGCAGGCCCACGCCTCGTTATAGGCGCACGAGGGGTTGTAGGCGAAGTTGAAGTCGAGGACGAACGTGGCGCCTGGGCCGGTCCCGTTGACACCGTGGAAGGCGCCCTTGATGGTGTCCAGCAGGTAGCGCCCCGCGCCGTAGCTGCCGCCGGGCTGGCCGGCGGTGGCGTCGCGGAATGGAACGAAGATGCCGCCGCCGTAGCCGTGGATTTTCCACACGGCCAGCTGCCCCATCTCCGGCAGGTCGAACGTGCCCAGCCGGACGAAGTTGACCACGCCGTCGGTTCCCGTCTCCACGCTCATTGTGCGTCCGGCGCCCTCTTTCGTCAGGGGCACGTGGAACCGGTAGATGGGATCGTAGAACGCGGTCTTCAGCCCGTCGAAGGTTGCCCTCCCGGCCGCGGTCAGCGCGGATGCGGGGTGGGTGGCGAACATGAGGTCCCGATGGTGCCGCCAGTACGAGTGCGCCTCCGCCGGGTCGTCGGCTGCCAGCTTGCGCACATTGGCGTACATGGCGAACGTCCGCAGGCGCCAGTCAGCGATATCGAGGGCGGAGATGTCCGCGGGGTTGTCTTCTGCTGCGCCGGGCTGCTCTTCCGCCATACCTTCCACCCTAGTGCCACGCCGCCGCTGGAAGCGCACGACGGCGACACGCCCGGCTGGTGCCGGGGCTGCGGGCCGGGGGGAGAGGCTGCCGGGGAAGGGTCGTGACATGCCAGCGCGGTGGCCGCCGGTTGGCCGCCGGCACGGCTAGGCTGGCGTGCATGGTAGGCAAGGCAGCATCAACCGCTCTTTCCGGCATGTCCCTGCTGTTCACGGGGCTGCTCCTCGCGGGGTGCGCCGGCACCCAGCCGCAGGCACCGGCCTGGACGGCGCAGCCGGGGCAGGAATCGCCAGGCACCGGATCGCCCACGCCTGCAGGTCCAACCGCCGCCTCCCCTTCCGGCACCGCCCCGCCCAGCGCGTCGCCCACTGCCCCGCAGCCCGCCGCCACCGCATCCTCGTGGAAGACCTTCTCGGACCCGGGCAAGACCGTCAGCTTCGATTTGCCGCAGGACTGGATCGCACAGTCGGTGCCGCCGGAGGACGGCGCCCTTGCCGGTGCACTGAAGGTGGAAGTGAAGAAGCCCGACGGAACCTTCATGGCAGCGCTGCGGACGGGACTGCCGCCGTCGTCCGCCGACTGCCCCGACACTGCCCGGCGTCCGTACACGGTGATCAGCAGCGTGCCGATGGAGCTGCCTGCGGCCGGCGGGGAGGGAACCATACCGCCGCGGATGGTCTACCGGGTGATCCAGGGCTACCGCTTCTTCGGGTCCTACGGCATCACCAACGTGGTGGGCGGCGCGGACGGGCAGGCGTGCGAGCTGCGCAACGTGGTCCGCGGCCCGGCGGGCCAGGGGGACTACTCCTTCGGCGACGTTGTGTCGCTCAAGGCCTTCGCCCCCGACGAGAAGGTGGCCCCGGCGCTGGCGTTCGACACGCTCGCCCAGGCCGCCCAGTACGTCAACGAAAGCTCCGACTTCGCCAACGTGCAGCGGATGCTAATGTCGCTGAAGGTCAAAAACTAGTCCCGCTGCCCGCTCCCACGAGGTGCCGGGGCACGCGACTTTCCGTCCGCCCCCACACCCCCGGAGAGACATGGAACGTTCTGTTTCCGCACGCCTGGTCTTCAGGACCGCAGCCAACACCAAGGTGGCCATGGCCATCGCCGCAGCGAGGAACAGCGGGTATTCGTCCTTCGAGGAGGCTCTGTCCGTGGTGGCCGGCGGCAGTGAGGTGCCGCTGACCGAAATCGCGGACCACCACGGCGGACGTTTCCACTACATGGAGTTCGCCGAACCTGCCGAAGTCACCGTGGAGTATTCCGCCACCGTCACCGGCCGCGGCGAGCCGGAAGCAGCAGGCCTGGCGGAGCGGATCCGCTACGTCCGGCCCAGCCGCTACGCGGAATCGGACCGGCTGCTGCCCACGGCCTACGCGGAATTCGAGGGAGTGCAGGGTGCCGGCCTGCTGCAGGCGGTCCGCAACTGGGTGAACGGTGAACTGCGGTACCTCAGCGGCTCCTCCAGGGGCACGGACGGCGCGGTGGAAACCCTCCTGAGCCGGCGTGGCGTGTGCCGCGACTTTGCCCACCTGGCCATCGCGCTGTTGCGCTCCAAGGACATCCCCGCACGCCTCGCGGCCGTGTACGCCCCGGGCCTGAGCCCGATGGACTTCCATGCCGTGGCGGAGGCGTACGTGGAGGGCGCGTGGCACGTCATCGACCCCACGGGGCTTGCCCCGCGGGAGTCGATGCTGCGGATCACCGCCGGGCGGGACTCGTCGGACACCGCCTTCCTTTCCACCGTGGGAGGCAGCCTCACCCTGAACCAGCTGCGCGTAACGGCCGTGGTGGATGGCGACCTTCCGGTGGAGGATCCTTCGCAGCTGGTGCAGCTGGGCTAGCGTTTCCCCAGCGAATTCCGCAGCTTGTCGGTCAGCCGCGCCAGTTCCTTTTGCTCGGCCGGGGTCAGTGCCGGGGTCACCAGGGCGGAAATGTCCCGCACGTGCTCCCGGCCGATCTCCTTCTGGAGCTCGCGTCCCTCATCCGTCAGTTTGAGCAGCACGCCGCGGCCGTCCTCCGGCGCCGGCATCCGGGCGACCAGGCCCCGCTTTTCCAGCCGTTCCACCAGCCGGCTCAGGCTGGACTGGCTCAACAGGACGTTGTCGTTGAGCTCGTTGAGCCGGAGCCACCCGGACGGGCAGCGGGAGAGCGTGAACAGCACGTCGTACTCGTTGACCGCCAGTTTCCGGAAAGCCGGACCCGACTGCAGCTTGCGCATCACCGCAACCTGCGCCCGGAACAGCGACTCCCACGTCTCGGCCGCCAGCCGGACGGGCGATTCCTTTCCTCCGGCGCCCATCATGCCTCCGAGGTGGCGTTTTCGGCGCCCTGCGCTGCCAGCAGGGCAGCCACGCGGCCGGCGTGGGTGGGAGGCTCCGGGACGTGCGCCGGCTTGAGGGCGGCGTACTCCTTGCGCAGGACCGGCAGGACTTCCTCGCCGAAGAGGTCAAGCTGTTCCAGGACGGTCTTCAGCGGAAGTCCGGCGTGGTCGATCAGGAACAGCTGCCGCTGGTAGTCGCCGAAGTACTCACGGAAGGTCAGGGTCTTCTCGATGACCTCCTGCGGGCTGCCCACGGTCAACGGCGTCTGGGACGTGAAGTCCTCCAGCGACGGGCCATGGCCGTAGACGGGGGCGTTGTCGAAGTAGGGGCGGAACTCCTTCACGGCATCCTGGGAGTTCTTCCGCATGAAGAACTGGCCGCCCAGCCCGACGATTGCCTGGTCTGCCGCGCCGTGGCCGTAGTGCTCGTAGCGCTCACGGTAGAGGCCGATGAGCTGTTGGTAGTGCTCCTTGGGCCAGAAGATGTTGTTGGCGAAGAAGCCGTCACCGAAGTACGCGGCCACTTCCGCGATCTGCGGCGTGCGGATGGAACCGTGCCACACGAAGGGGGCGACGCCGTCGAGCGGGCGCGGCGTCGAGGTGAAGTTCTGCAGCGGCGTCCGGAACTTGCCGGACCAGTTCACGGTGTCCTCGTCCCAGAGCTTGCGCAGCAGGCTGTAGTTCTCGATGGCCAGTTCCACGCCGTCCTGGATGTTCTTGCCGAACCACGGGTACACCGGGGCGGTGTTGCCGCGGCCCAGGACCAGGTCCACGCGCCCGTCCGCCAGGTGCTGGAGCATGGCGAAGTCCTCGGCGATCTTGACGGGGTCGTTCGTGGTGATCAGCGTGGTGGCCGTGGACAGGATGATGCGTTCAGTCTGGGCGGCGATGTAGGCGAGGGTGGTGGTGGGGGAGGACGAGAAGAACGGCCGGTTGTGGTGCTCGCCCAGGGCGTAGACGTCCATGCCGATTTCCTCGACCTTTTTGGCGATGGCCACCGAGGCCTTGATGCGTTCGTGCTCGGTGGGGGTGCGGCCCGTGGTGGGGTCCGTGGTGATGTCGCTGACGCTGAAAACACCGATCTGCATGGTGTGCCTCTTTCCGTTCCTGGACTTGCTGGCTTGGTTTAAGTGTAAACCAATTTAGATGCATTTGCATCTATCAGTGTCTGCAACGCTGCTGCGCACGGATTATTCCCGCCTCCGGTCCACGGGTGGGACAGCCATTAACGCAGTCATGCCCGCACAGCAGCAGCGGCACGGGCATGACGGGACAGGTTGGCTTAGTCGGCTCCGCCGGGGGCGGCGCGGCGGCCGGTGACTTTCGGAACCTGGCCGGTGGTCCAGTCGCGGAACTCGGCGTCGACGTCCGCGGCCGGGCCGAACTCCGGCCGTGTGTGCAGGTCCCGGAGCAGGGCTTTCTTTTCGCGCCGGCCCTCCACCAGCCGGTACAGCACCGGAACCAGGACCAGGGTGAGCGCGGTGGAGGACACCAGGCCGCCGATCACCACCACCGCCAGCGGCTGGGAAATGAACCCGCCGCCGCCCGTGAGTCCCATCGCCATCGGCGTCAGTGCGAAGACCGTGGCGAGGGCCGTCATGAGGATGGGCCGCAGGCGCTGCCGGGCCCCGTGCGTGATGGCGTCCGCCACGTTCATGCCGGGACGGCCGTCGCGCGGCTTCCGGTACTGGTTGATGAGGTCGATCAGCACAATGGCGTTGGTGACCACGATGCCCACCAGCATCAGCATGCCGATGAGGGACGGCAGCCCCAGCGGCACGCCGGTGAGCAGCAGCAGGGCCACGGCGCCGGTGGCCGCGAACGGGACCGAGACCAGCAGGATCAGGGGCTGGACCAGGGATTTGAAGGTGGCCACCATGATCACGTACACGATGGCGATGGCCGCAAGCAGGGCCAGGCCAAGCTGCCGGAAGGATTCCGCCTGCTGGGTGGTGGCGCCGCCCAGTTCCGCGGTGACCCCCGGCGGCAGCTGGACATCGGCCAGGCGTTTTTGGACTTCGTTGCTGACCGCACCCAGGTTGGCGCCCGACGGCGTGACGGACACCTTCGCGGTGCGCTGGCCGTTGCTGGCGGTGATGGAAACGGGAACGTCCACCTGCTCCACGGAGGCGATGCTGCCGAGCGTCACCGCCCGGCCGCCCGCTGGCAGCGGGATGTTGCGCACGGCGTCGATGCTGGTGAACCTGGTGCCCTGGCCGATCCGGACCGGGAAGTCGTTGGTATCGATCCGCACCGTGCCGGCGGGGATGGGGCTGATCGTGGAGGCGAGGACCCCCGCCACCTGTTCCTCGTTCAGGCCGGCGGCCACGGCCTTGGCCCTGTCCACCTTGACCTGCACCACGGGGTTGGTGGCGGCCAGGTTCGTAGCAACCTCGCTGGTGCCGGGGACGCCGGTCATGGCGGAGACCATGGCATCGCTTGCCGCCTGCAGGTCCGCGCTGGTGGCCGCCTTCAGGGTGATGTCCACCGTGGAGGACGTGCCGAAGCCGCCCTGCTGTGTGCCCACGGAGATCTTTCCCGAGTCGGGGACCTTCGCAAGCTCGGAGCGTACGGTGTCCTGCAGGCGTTCCTGGTTGGCTTTATCGTCCGTCACCACCGTGAAGGTGGAGTTGGAGGATCCCGTGGACGTGAGCGCCGCAAACCCTGCCTGGGCGTTCCCGGAGGTCACCTGGACGTCCTTGATGCCGTCGATGCCGCGGAGGACTTCCTCAAGGCGGATTGCTGCCGCGCTGGTGTCCGCAAGGCTGGTGCCGGCGGGCAGTACCTGGCGGACTGTCATGCTGTTCTGGCCGGAGTTCCCCAGGAGGTTCGTGGCCAGCAGCGGTGTCATGGCGCCGGTGGCGCCGAGTACCAGGACCGCTGCCAGCAGGGTAATGACCGGGTGTTTTTGCGTGGTCCGGAGGATGGGGAGGTAGCCACGCTGCAGCCGGCTGCGCTGTTCGGCGTCGTGGGCCTTTGCCTTGGCCTCGGCGGCGATGCGCCGGGCTTCCGGCGACCCGGCGGGGAGGCCGCCCGGGACGGCGCCGGGGTTCTTGAGGAACCAGTAGGCCAGCACGGGGACGATGGTCAGGGACACCAGCAGGGATGCCAGCAGCGCCATGGTGACGGTCAGGGCGAAGGGCCGGAACAGTTCCCCGGCAAGTTCGCCCACGAACGCGATCGGCAGGAAGACGGCCACGGTGGTCAGGGTGGAGGCGGTGATGGCGCCCGCCACCTCACGGATGGCCGTCAGGATCGCGGCGGACTTCTCCTCGCCGTAGCTGAGGTGGCGTTTGATGTTCTCGATCACGACGATGGAGTCGTCCACTACGCGGCCGATGGCGATGGTGAGCGCGCCGAGGGTCAGGATGTTCAGCGAGTAGTGGGTGGCGGACAGGCCGATGAACGTGATCAGCAGGGACAGCGGGATGGATACGGCCGTGACCAGGGTGGAGCGGGCCGACATCAGGAAGAGCAGGATGACCGCGACGGCGAAGCCCAGGCCGAGCAGGCCCTCTGTGGTGAGGTCCTTGATGGACTTCTCGATGAAGGGGGCCTGATCGAACACCGGCGTGAATTTGGCGTTGGAGCCCAGTTCGGCCTCCAGTTCAGCCAGGCTGTCCCGAACAGCGTGCGAGATGCCCACCGTGTCACCTTCAGGCTTCTTGGTGACCGAGACCGCCAGGGTTTCCGCGCCGTTGGTGCGGGTAATGGAGGTGCGTTCGTCGTCCTTGAGGGTGACGTCGGCAACGGAACCGATGGTCGCGGCATTCTTCGCTCCGGACAGCGGGAGTGCCTTGATGGCGTCGAGGGAATCGACCGGGCTGCCGATCTGCAGCGAGAGGGTCTTGCCCTGGTCCTGGAGTGTTCCGGCCGGAACCAGGGCGCCGTTGTTGGACAGGGCGTCGCGGATGGCGGACACGCCCGCGCCGGAGGCTGCCAGGGCGTCGGCGCGGGGGAGGATCTCGATGTGCTGGGAGGCGCCGCCGGTCACGTCGGCGCTGCGGACGCCGTCGATCTTCTGCAGCCGGGGGACGCTGAGCCGCTGCAGGTCGGCGTTGAGGTCGCTGAGCGGCTTGTCCGATGACACGGCGAGGAACACGATGGGGAAGTCACTGATGCTTCCGGCGATGGCCTGCGGCTGGACGTCGCTGGGAAGCGTCCTTTTGGCATTGGAGATCGCCCGGTCGATCTGGTTCCTTGCCCGGTCCAGGTTGGAGCCGTAGGTAAAGACCATCGTGATCTGCGAAACGCCGGTGCGTGACGTGGAGGAGGTGGATTCCAGCCCCTCCACGCCGTTGAGTGCCTTCTCCAGCGGCCCGCTGACCTGCTTGTCCACCACCTCCGGGGACGCGCCCGGCATGGCGGTCAGCACCGTGACCTGCGGGAACTCGATCGAAGGGATGAGCTCCTGCTTCAGCGAGGACATGGTGATGACGCCAAAGACCGACGCGAAGACGGTGATCAGCGCGATCAGGGCCCGGTTTGCCAGTGACAGGTGTGCCAGCCGGAACATTGATGGTCTCCTGGGGTTAAGTGACTGGTACAGGCCCTGGGTGCCAGCCGCTGGCCCCTCAGGGTCAGCGGCTGGCGGAAACGCTCTCCAGCTGGAGGGATTTGGCCGTGGCCCGTTCCAGCTCGGCGGCAAGCTCGGGGTTCTCATCCAGCTTGACGCCGTAACCGGGCATCATGTCCTTGAGCTTGGACTGCCAGCCCTTGAAGTTCTTGGGGAACGTCTTTTGCAGCAGTTCGATCATGATGGGGACGGCAGTCGAGGCTCCGGGGGACGCGCCCAGCAGCGCGCCGATGGAGCCGTCGCGGCCGGCGATGACTTCGGTTCCAAACTGGAGGATGCCGCCCTTTTGCGGATCCTTCTTAATGATCTGTACACGCTGGCCGGCGGTGATCAGTTCCCAGTCGCCGCCCTTTGCCTCCGGGTAGTACTCGCGCAGTGCCTCGACCTTCTGGTCGTGCTTCTTGACCACTTCCTTGACCAGGTACGCGGTCAGGTCCATGTTGTCCTTGGCCACGGCCAGCATCGGGATGATGTTGCCCGGGCGGATGGACAGCGGCAGGTCCAGGTAGGAACCGTTCTTCAGGAAGTTGGTGGAGAAGCCGGCGTACGGGCCGAATAGGAGCGAACGCTTCCCGTTGACGTACCGGGTGTCCAGGTGCGGGACGGACATGGGGGGAGCGCCGACGGACGCCTGGCCGTAGACCTTGGCGCTGTGCTGGGCGGCGATGGTTTCGTCGGTACAGCGGAAGAACTGCCCGGAGACCGGGAACCCGCCGTAGCCCTTGCTCTCCGGAATGCCGGAGGCCTGGAGCAGGTGCAGCGCGCCGCCGCCGGCTCCCACGAAGACGAACTTGGCGTGGATTTTGCCGTGTTCGCCGGACTTGGGGTACTTCAACGAAAGGTCCCAGCCGCCGTCGGAAGCCCTGGAGATGCCGGTGACGTCGTGGCCGTAGTTGATCTCGACGCCGTTGTTCCCCAGGTACGTTGTCAGCTCGCGCGTCAGTGCGCCGAAGTCGACGTCCGTGCCTTCGGCGGCGCGGGTGGCGGCGATGCGCTGTTTGGGGTCGCGGCCCTTGACGATCAGCGGCGCCCACTTGGCGATCTGGCCGTGGTCCTCGGAGTATTCCATGCTCCGGAAAAGGGTATGCGGCTTCAGTGCCTCGTACCGGGTCTTCAGGAAGCGGGTGTGATCCTCGCCGATCACGAAGCTCATGTGCGGGACGGTATTGATGAAGCCCTTGGGGGAACCGATGAGGTTGCGGTCCACCAGGTGGGACCAGAACTGGCGGGACAACTGGAACTGTTCATTGATGAGCAGTGCCTTGGCGGGGTTGACTGAGCCGTCTTTGGCTGCAGGGGAGTAGTTGAGTTCGCAGAGCGCGGCGTGGCCCGTTCCGGCGTTGTTCCACGGGTCGGAGCTTTCGAGCCCGGGCTGGTCCAGCCGTTCGAACAGGGAAATGCTCCAGTCCGGCTCCAGCTGCTTGAGGAATGCCCCCAGCGTTGCGCTCATGATGCCGCCGCCAATCAGGACGACGTCGGCATGTGGGGTCTTGGAAATGAAGGTCACGATCAGTCTCCGATTGCAGCGGCTCTGGCTGTCACAGAATATCCCCGCCCTGCCCGCATACTGAAATTGGACCGGCCCGTCAAGGCTTTAGTTGCACCTTCGTAAAAACTTCATTTAAGACCGGTGACGCGGGGTAGGCCAGGACCCGGTCGGAGAGGGCCAGCGCGGAGATGGGGAAGGCAATCGGCACGGCCGGCACCGTCGCTGCGATCTGGGTGTTGATGGTGTGATATTGCTCATCGCGCTCCTTGCCTTCCGGCAGCCCGCGCGCCCGGTTGATCTTGGAGAAGACCTGCGGGTCCTGGTATCCGAACTCGCCGTTCTTCTCCCCGAAGAGCGGGCCGACGAAGTTGTCGGCGTCGGAGTAGGAGCCGTTCCAGCCCAGGATGTGGAGCGCGTGGTCGCCGGGGGACTGGACCTTTTGGAGGTACCCCTCGGACCAGTCCACCGGGACAGGCCGGATGTTGAAGCCGACGGCCGTGAGCTGCCGGCTGAGCTCGGCGTAGACCTTCTCGGGCGTCGGCAGGTAGGGCCTGGTGACGTTGAGCGGGTAGTAGAACTTCAGCTCTTCCCCGGCGTATCCGGCCTCCTTGAGGTAGTCCTTCGCCTTGGCGGGGTCGTGGCCGAGCTCCGGCGCGTCGTTGTTGAAGCCGCTGATCTTGGGCGGGACGAACTGCGTGGCCTTGGCGGTGTTGTCGATGAAGAACTTCCGGATCAGGGTTTCCTTGTCGATGGCCAGTTCCACCGCCTGCCGGATCTTCTGGTTCTGCAGCACCGGCACGTCCTGGTTCATGCCCACGTACATGACGGAGAAGGGGTCGCGCTGGACAATCTGCTTCCCGCGCTTGACCAGCTGGTCGAAATTCCCCACGGTCACGGAGTCGTAGCCGTCGATCTTGCCGTCGAGCAGGGCCTGCAGCCGGACCTGGGGGTGGTTGTAGGCCAGGAAGTTGATGGTGGCGATCTGTCCGCGGTCACCCCAGTACGCCTTGTTGGTGGTCAGGGTCACGCTGTCCGTGCCCCAGGCGGTCAGGGTGAAGGGGCCGGTCCCCACGGGGTTTGTGGCGAAGGCGGACAACGGCTGGCCGCCCCGGTTCTGGTCCAGGACGTCGGCCTTGCCTGCCGCCAGGGCCGCGGGGGAGGCGATGGCGAACGCCGGCAGGGTCAGCGCCTGGAGGAAGGCGGTGAACCGCTGGGCCAGGTCAATCTGCACGGTGTCGGCGGAGACCGCGGTACAGCTCTTGAAGATCGACAGGTCAGGCTCATCCGAATGGGCCTTGAACACGCTCTTGAAGGAACTGCCGGGGGCCTGCCGGCGGAGCTCTGCGGGGAAGGCGAACCAGCGGTTGAAGTTGGCGCAAACGGCGTCGGCATTGAACGGGGTGCCGTCCTGGAACGAGATGCCGGTCCGGAGCTTGAACGTGTAGGTACGGCCCTCGTTGGATTCGTTCCATTCGGTGGCCAGCAGGGGAGTCGGCTTGCCGGTGGTCTGGTCGACGCCCACCAGCCCCTCAAGGATTTGCCGGGTGATACGTTGCGATTCGACGTCGTTGGACAGCGCCGGGTCCAGGCCCAGGGGCTGGGCGGCGGTGCCGAAATTGAAGGTGGCGTCCGGCTCGGCTGCGGGCGTGGAACTGGGTGATCCGGAGGTCGGCGACGGTGACGGCGAACCTGTGCAGGAGGTCACGCCCAGCGCCATGAGGACGGCGCCGGCCTTGATGGCCGTCCGCCGCGATGTACTGCTGGACACTCGTTTACCACCCCTGGATCCCCGGCGGCTCCGCCGGATGCGGGCCGGGACCAGTCTAGTGGACGGGTTCGGCCGTTCCCCGTATGGCGAAGGGCGGGGCACACAGCGGGCCGGGGCCGCTGGATCTGCTGTCCAGTGGCCCCGGCCCGTCCGCATAGCCGGTGGTTGGCTTACTTGGGCATCAGTACCGAGTCGATCAGGTAGACAGTTGCGTTCTTGGTCTTGACGCCACCGCAGACCACGTTGGCGTTGTCCACCTTGAGCGAGTCTCCGCTGCCGGTCACGGTGACGGAACCGCCCTGCACGGTGGCGTGGGTTCCGGCGATCTTGTCCGGCGTGATCTGGCCGGGCACCACGTGGTAGGTCAGGATCTTGCTCAGCAGGGCGTCGTCCGTCTTGAGGGTCTCGATGGTGGCCGGGTCGATCTTCTTGAAGGCGTCATCCACGGGGGCGAAGACGGTGAACTCGCCGCCGTTGAGCGTATCCACCAGGTTGACCTTGGGGTTCAGCTTTCCTGAGACGGCGGCGGTGAGCGTGGTCAGGATCGGGTTGTTGGAGGCGGCAACGGCGACCGGGTCCAGTGCCATGCCTTCCACCGAGCCGGCGCCCGTGGGAACCTGCTGGGCGTAGGCGGCGCAGCCCGGGCCCACCAGGTTGGCGGCCGGATCCATGGCCGAAGCCGAGGAGCTTGCGGATGCGCTGGCGGACGGGGACGCCATCGTGGAGCTGGGTGCGGAGGACATCGGCGCCGAGGAAGCCGAGGAACCTGAGGTGCTGCCCGACCCGCCGCAGGCGGTGAGGCTGAGCAGAGCGGCCGCTGCAACGCCTGCGACGGTGAAAGTGGTGCGCTTGATGGTCTGCATTTGAAGAGTCTCCTTGGATCGTTCGTTAGCCCGCCGCCCGGGATGTGGCCGGCGCGCTTCCTTACCTGGTGCGGGCACCTGCCCTTGGCCGGTGTCTCACCAACAATTCGGCGGGCGGCCGGGGACGGATGGGTGGATCCGTGGAGTTTTTCGGCGCGGCACGAAACAGGCGTGCCCGGCGCCGGCCACAATTGGGTTGGGCTTAACGCAAGGATCCCCCGGCCGGAGCCGGGGGATCCTCGATATTGGTGCGCAAGGGGGGACTTGAACCCCCACGCCCGAAGGCACAGGAACCTAAATCCTGCGTGTCTGCCAATTTCACCACTCGCGCCAAAGCTTCCTGGCGTCAACGCAACAGCGTTCGACGGCGGATGCCAGTGTCCATTGTAGCGTTGCGTCCGCAGGACCCGGGCAGCCAGGAAGCGGGTCAGGCGTCCAGCTGCAGGTCCCGGCGAAGTTTGGCCACGTGTCCGGTGGCCCTGACGTTGTACTGGGCCAGGGAAACATTGCCGTCGGCGTCCACCACGATGGTCGAGCGGATCAGACCCTCGTAGGTCTTGCCATAGTTCTTCTTCTCGCCCCATGCGCCGTACGCCTCTGCCACGGCGTGGTCTGCGTCGGAGAGCAGCGGGAAGGTCAGCGCTTCGTTGGCGGCGAACTTGGCGAGTTTTTCCACGGGGTCGGGGGAGATCCCCAGGACGTCGTATCCGGCTGCCTGCAGGGATGAAAGGCTGTCGCGGAAGTCGCAGGCTTCCTTGGTGCAGCCCGGGGTGGACGCCGCAGGGTAGAAGTAGACGATGGTGGAGTGTCCGGGCCGGGGAGCGAGGCTGACGTCCTTGCCGGTCGAGTCCCGCAGCGTGAAAGCCGGTGCCTTGTCGCCGATAACGAGTCTGTCAGCCATTGTTTTTCTCCTTGTTGCAGGCGGGACACAACAGCCTAGTAAGCACGTGCGCACAGTGCTAATCGGCACTTGGCTATACTTGCTGCTATGCCTGATATGGATCACTGGCCCACGGGGCGGCTCTTGTCCACTGCTGCCCGCCTCGTAGAACACTCCTGGAATGAAAAACTTGGCGCCATAGGCCTTACCCACGCCGGCGTTATCGCCATTGAGGTCCTGGACGCCCAAGGGCCCATGACCCAGGCCCAGCTGGCCCAGTATGTCCGCGTCCAGGCGCAGACCATGGGCAAAACCCTCAGCCGGCTCGAATCCCACGGCCATATAGCCCGGGTCCGGAGCACCTCGGACCGCAGGAGCCACGTGGTATCGCTGACGGAGCGGGGCAAGGAAGCCGTGGCAGCGGCCGTGGAAATGGAGCGCTCGGTGCTGGCCTCGGCGTCCATAGATCCCGAAGTCCTGCGCCAGGAACTCCAGGCCGTGGTCCGGGAACTGGCCAGCCAGTTCGCCACGACGCCCAGCAACGCCAGCGCCCTGGTGGATAACGGGGCAAAATAGGCGCGCGGCAGCAAGCCGACAAGCGGCCCGGTCTTGGAAGAGACCGGGCCGCTTTCTTGTCCGCTCGTGGAATACATAATGACGCGCTTCGCCTCCCGGCCCTATTCCCGGATTTCTTCCCTCAGCGGTTTGAGCTTCCCGGGGAAGGGCGCGCCTGCTGCCAAGTCAGGAAAGGTGCAGGTGAATTCGCCCCGGTACCCGAACAGGAACCCCAGCACCGGGTTCCGTACCTGCATCTGGATGGTGAAAGCCCCGCGTTCGTCGTCGAAGCTCTCGTACAGGTCTGCGGTGCCCGTGAGCGCCGCGGGTACCCTGAAGCCCGCGAAGCCCTCGTAGAAGCGCTGGACTGTCGATTGCAGGTGCAGGGAACCGTCGGCGAGGGCCTCCACCTTCAGATCCGTCGCCAGGTGCTGGTGGGTTCCAAGGTAGTCCACGATGCAGTTCCGCTGCGGGCTGTAGATCATGGTGGCGTCGAAGCGCCGGTGTTTCCGTAAGCGGGGCAGTTCGAGCGTCCTGATGAAGGTGACCGTGGGCCTGCCGTACGCGTCCACATAGGGGTAGTTCTCGATTGTGAACGGAATGTCCCGGCCTTGGTCCGGAAAGAGGATGTTGCGGTACGCCCCGACATGAAGGAACGGAAGGGTCCACCAGGCGCCGCGGCGTACCTCTGAGAAGATCCCCCGGCCGACGCAGGCAAGGTTGTTTTCGACGTCCACACCGAAACGTTTCTGCAGCATCGGGTGCAAATCCTGGAAATCCTTGCCCAGCGCCAATTCGAAGATCGAAGGCATATGTCGGTCTCCTACTGTCAGGCTGGCTGTTTGGCACGGGGGACTGGGAGTGCATCCAACGCGGACGGGGCACGTGCCGGAGAGTCATTCGATGGCTGCCGGCGGCAGCGCGCCGCCCGGGGCACCGTCCAGTGCGGCGGGAGGAAGGAGGACGCCAGCAAGGCCGCCCCAAGCAAGAAGGTACGGCCCGACCCGTTGCCCGCCAGGGCATGGACGAGGATGCCACCGGCCGCCAGCGCAGCGGCGGCCCTGCTGGTGGCGTCGAGGATCCACCTGTTGCGTGAGTTCCGGGGGTCGACGTCCGATTCCGCCCAGAGACGCAGGCGGTCGAAGCTGAGGGCGGTGGCCCACCCCAGCGCGGGCCGAATCAATGCGGCGTCCAGGGCCTGGCCGACCAGTCCCATTCCCGGGCGGTAGTTGTATCCGGTGACGAACCGGAGGCCTTCTTCGGCGGGGATGTAGCGCCAGTATCCGGATCCTGCACCGATGGGAGACAGGCGGTCGGAGGTGTCGAACCTGAGGACCGACGTCGCCTGGCCGTCATTGCGGTACCGATGCCCCAACGACGTCCCGGTTCCGCGGATTGTGTGCAACGGCAGCCGGAACTCATAGCGGAAATGGACAGGATCCTGGGCGTCGCCGCCGGCAAGCGGGATAATGCGGGAAAAACGGAGGTCCCAGCGTGGATGCAGTTCCGGGTCCTGGCTAAGCATCCACACCCGGTCCATCGAGGCCCTGATGGCGATCTCCACATATACGGGTTGGCGGCGTCCGCGCATTGCCCCTGCAAGTTCTTCCCCCATACGGGAATCATAATCGGCAGAGGGGATGGGGGCGCGACAGGAGATAAAACAAAACAGCCCCCGGTCTGCTTTCACAAACCGGAGGCTGTTTTCCCAGTGGTGCACCCCCCGGGACTTGAACCCGGAACCCATTGATTAAGAGTCAATTGCTCTGCCAATTGAGCTAGAGGTGCATCTTCTTTGCGTTCATCTCCGGGCTTTTTCTTTCCCGTTGATCTCCGCAACGACATGAAACTCTACACGAACTTTTCGCGCAAGTGAAATCGGCGCCCAGGGTGGCCGTCCCGTCACTGCCCCAGCCGCAAAACCAGCACGAAATCAGGGTTTTCATTGTTGGTGAGCAGCCAAAGAGCCCCGTCCGGAGCCAGGATCACGTCCCGGATCCGCCCATACTGTCCTGTGAAATAGGCCACAGGATTTCCGGCCTCGGTGCCGGCCAGGGGGACCGTCCACAGGCGCTGCCCCCGCAACGCTCCCAGGTAGGCGGTGTTCCCAACTATCTCGAGCCCGCTCGGTGATGACTCGCTGGTGGCCGGCCACACCACCTTTGCATCCTGGAACCCCGCACGGTGCGGTGCGCCGGTCACCGCCGGCCATCCGTAATTGGCTCCCGGCAAGATCAGGTTCAGTTCGTCGTCGACGTCCGGCCCGAACTCGCTCGCCCACATTCTCCCCGAACTGTCCCATGCCAGTCCCTGGACGTTGCGGTGACCCAGGCTGTACACGGCGTTGCCGAACGGGTTGCCGGGCGCGGGGGCGCCATCGGCCGCCAGTCGGAGAATCTTGCCGCCCAGCGCGTTCGGGTCCTGGGCCTGTTCCCGGCGCTGGGCGTCACCGGTGACCACATAAAGGAATCCGTCGGGCCCGAAGCGGATCCTGCCGCCGTTGTGGGTGCCGGCTTTAGGTATTCCGGCGAACAGCGCTTGCGGTTCGCCCAGGCGGAGGGACCCATCACCGTTGTCCGCGACAGTAAGCCGGACCACCCTGTTGTCGTCCTTGGCGGTCAGATACGCGTACAGGTAACGGTCGGCGGCAAAGTGCGGGGAAAGCGCAAGCCCCAGCAGGCCGCCTTCGCCGCCAGGAACGACGCCGGGGACCTGGCCGAGGTCGGCGACCTTTCCGTCGCGGACCGCCTTCAGCCGGGCGGTCCCGCGCTCCGAGATGATGCCCGTTCCGTCAGGCAGGAAGACGGCGGCCCAGGGGATATCGAGCTGCAGGTCCAAACGCCCGGCCACCTGCACCGTGGAGGAGGGCTGGGTGGCTGCACCCGTGCCTGCGCTTCCGGTGGGCGGCGGTGCTGGGTTTCCGGTGCACGCCGCCAGCAGCAGCGACATGCAGGCGGCCGCCCAGCAGCGGACCGCAGAAGCGCCGGTGCCCCGCCTAGAGCCGCTTGCGGCGCGGCGCCCGGAACCCGGCGGCCTCCGCATGTGCGGCCGACTCAAACCACACTTCAGCGCGGGTCTGCTCATAGTCCGGGTGTCCTTCTTCGTAGTACACCATGGCGCCGGCGTCGCCCTTCACGGTGTAGTCCGCCGGCCCACTCCCGTCCGGGCCCGGTGCTGCCGAACCGGCGCCGTACGGCTCGTCTGCTGCCAGGTGCCCCGCGGGTTCGGCCAGGGGTGCCGCCTGCCCGCCCGGGGCGGCGGCGAGGTGGTCGGCTCCGTTTTCGACAACAGCCGAGGACTGGGCCCGGTCGAGGGTCTCGGCGGCCGCGGCAGCCCCGGACAGCCCTGCAGGGCTGGACGGTGCAGGAGTGTCAGGTGCTGACGTACCGGCCGCTGGCGTTTCCCGGGCAGACGTGTCAGTTGCTGCTGCGTCCCGCTCCACAGGTAGGCCGCCTTCCTGCCCGGCGCGTTGCGGGGTTCCGGCGTCATCCGCCTCCTCGACGGCGGCCGTTTCCGCTCCGGGCAGCGTCGGGTTGTGCGGGCCGGTGTACTCGTCATGGTGCACCGGCGCGGCAGGGGAGGACACCGCTTCGGCTGTTAGGTCCTCAGCTGGGGCGCTTGGGCCTTCAGCTTCGGCCGGTGCCGGTGCCGGTGCGGGCGTGGCCGCCCCCGCAGCCTGCGAGGGGGCGCCGGCAGGGGCTGCGGAGGAACCGGAACGGGGCGCCGGAGAGGCAGCTTCGGACCACTGCGTTTCCCACTCGGCCTCATCCTCGCGCCGCTGGTCATCGCCCGTCCCGCCTGCCCCGGTGGTTTGTGCGACGCCCGGTCCGGGCGCCGCTTCCCCGACGGGAGCGGACGTTGCCACAGCATCCACGGGCTCTTCCGCCGTGGCAGGAGCGGCCGGTTCGGCGGGTTTCCCGAATCCGGCAGCACTGGGAATGCCGGAGGTCCCGGCCGCTTCGGCAGATGCCGCTGCGCTTCCGCCTTCCAGCGCCCCGTCGGCGCGGGTCCGCCCGGCGTCCATGCCAGCATCACCGGCGGACTTGTTGCGGTTCAGCAGCCACCAGACGACGACGGCGATGACAACTATGAGGATGATCCAGAAAACAATGTCCATGGCAGGCCCTTCGGTCGGGATGGCGGGGTGTCCTGCTCCCGACGCTACGTCGGGTCACCACCGGTGTCCAGAGACGCCGGCGCTGCCCGCCTGCGGGAAAAACTGCAGGTGAGGGCTCCGGGCGGGCCGGCCGCGGCACCGGCCGTTCCCAAAATACGCGACGGCGGTCCGTCATCTGGCGGCAGTATCCCCCTTTTATCCGCAATCGTGGCGGGGAGGTCGTGTGCTGCGGTGCCGCGTCCTAGACTTTCCCCTATGAGTGATGCCCAGACCCCAACGGTGAGCGCCCCCGACATCAAGCCCCGCAGCCGGGCGGTGACCGACGGCATCCACGCAGCCCCTGCTCGCGGCATGTTCCGCGCCGTCGGCATGGGCGACGACGACTTCGCCAAGCCGCAGGTCGGCGTTGCGAGCTCATGGAACGAAATCACCCCCTGCAACCTTTCGCTGAACCGGCTGGCCCAGGGTGCCAAGGAAGGCGTCCACGCGGGCGGGGGATTCCCCATGCAGTTCGGCACCATCTCCGTTTCCGACGGCATCTCCATGGGCCACGAAGGCATGCACTTCTCCCTCGTGTCCCGCGAAGTCATCGCCGACTCCGTGGAAACCGTCATGCAGGCCGAGCGCATCGACGGCTCCGTCCTGCTCGCCGGCTGCGACAAGTCCCTGCCAGGCATGCTCATGGCCGCCGCCCGCCTGGATCTCTCCAGCGTCTTCCTTTACGCCGGATCCATCATGCCCGGCTGGGTCAAGCTCGAGGACGGCTCGGAAAAGGAAGTCACCCTCATCGACGCCTTCGAGGCCGTGGGCGCCTGCGCCGCCGGCAAGATGAGCATGGAGGACCTGACCCGGATCGAAAAGGCCATCTGCCCCGGCGAAGGCGCCTGCGGCGGGATGTACACGGCCAACACCATGGCCTGCATCGGCGAAGCCCTCGGCATGTCCCTGCCCGGCTCCGCCGCCCCGCCCTCGGCAGACCGCCGCCGGGACGAATTCGCCCGCAAGTCCGGCGAAGCCGTGGTCAACCTGCTCCGCCAAGGCATCACCGCCCGCGACATCATGACCAAGAAGGCCTTCGAGAACGCCATCGCCGTCACCATGGCCTTCGGCGGTTCCACCAACGCGGTCCTGCACCTGCTCGCCATCGCCCGTGAGGCCGAGGTGGAACTGACCCTGGACGACTTCAACCGCATCGGCGACAGGATTCCGCACCTGGGCGACCTCAAGCCCTTTGGCCGCTACGTGATGACCGACGTCGACAGGATCGGCGGCGTCCCGGTCATCATGAAGGCACTGCTCGACGCCGGCCTGCTGCACGGCGACTGCCTCACCGTCACCGGCAGGACCGTAGCGGAAAACCTCGCGGCCATCAACCCCCCGGACGTGGACGGCAAGATCCTGCGCGCGCTGGACAACCCGATCCACAAGACGGGCGGCATCACCATCCTGCACGGCTCCCTGGCCCCGGAAGGCGCCGTCGTCAAGAGCGCAGGCTTCGACGCCGACGTCTTCGAAGGCACCGCCCGCGTGTTCGAGCGTGAACAGGGCGCCCTGGATGCACTGGACAACGGCCGCATCCAGAAGGGCGACGTCGTCGTCATCCGCTACGAGGGCCCCAAGGGCGGCCCGGGTATGCGCGAAATGCTGGCCATCACCGGCGCCATCAAGGGTGCCGGCCTGGGCAAGGACGTCCTGCTCCTCACTGACGGGCGCTTCTCCGGCGGAACCACCGGCCTGTGCATTGGCCACGTCGCGCCGGAAGCGGTCGACGGCGGCCCCATCGCCTTCGTCAAGGACGGCGACAGGATCCGGGTTGACATCGCCGCGCGCACCTTCGACCTGCTGGTGGACGAGGCCGAGCTCGAGGCCCGCAAAGTGGGCTGGGAGCCGCTTCCGGCCCGCTACACGAAAGGCGTCCTCGCCAAGTATGCCAAGCTGGTGCACAGCGCCAGCACCGGCGCCTACACCGGCTGACGGGTGATCCCTACCCAAGTGCTGCGGCGCGGCCGCCGCAGCACTTGGGGCCCTCGGGATCCCCCTTATTAAGCCCCTGCCGCCCTCAGCGCTTGGCTACAGTAGAGCGGACAGGGGAAGATCCTTCAGAGGATCGAAAGGTGGACAATGACGTCCAGATGGTGAGATAGGGTTGTCTCGCGTTGACACCCATCTTGCCAAGAGGGAAAACTGAACGCATGACTTTCGTTACCGGCACCGTCGTCGTCCTTACCAAGCGCGTGGCATAACAGCCCTCCTGGTAACGAACCGTCACGCGCGAACCCCTCACAGAGCCGCCAGGCCGAGGGGTTTTTTTATTTCCACCAGTTCCATAACCAAAGAAGATCCACAAGGAAGAGTCCGATGAGCAAAGGATCGCCCATCAGCCCCTCGCTGATGGCCACCAAGTCCACTGGAGCCGCCAAGGCTCCGGAACGTGCCGACCGGACGGCTGACCATGCCGCCGTCGTCGCCGACCTTGCTGCTGTCTCTCCTGTCCTTGGGCCGAACAACGTCGTACCCCCGACGGTGATGACCGGCTCGCAAGCGATCGTCCGCTCGCTCGAAGAACTCGGCGTCGACGACATTTTCGGTTTGCCCGGTGGCGCGATCCTGCCCACCTACGACCCCTTGATGGCCTCCACCATGAATCACGTGCTGGTCCGTCACGAACAGGGAGCCGGCCACGCCGCGCAAGGCTACGCCATGGTCACCGGGCGGGTGGGCGTCTGCATCGCCACCTCCGGCCCCGGTGCCACCAACCTCGTTACCGCCATCATGGATGCCCACATGGACTCCGTGCCCCTGGTGGCCATCACCGGCCAGGTATCCAGCGGCGTGATCGGCACCGACGCGTTCCAGGAAGCCGACATCGTGGGCATCACCATGCCCATCACCAAGCACTCCTTCCTGGTAACCGACCCCAACGACATTCCGCATGTCATGGCCGAAGCGTTCCACCTGGCTTCCACCGGACGCCCCGGTCCCGTGCTCGTCGACGTCGCCAAGGACGCCCAGGTGGGCCAGATGACCTTCTCCTGGCCGCCGAAGATCGACCTGCCCGGCTACCGCCCGGTCACCCGCGGCCACAACAAGCAGGTGCGCGAAGCCGCCAAGCTGATTGCCGCGGCCACCAAACCCGTCCTCTACGTCGGCGGCGGCGTGGTCAAGGCCCACGCCTCGGCCGAGTTGCTTACCCTCGCCGAAGCCACCGGGGCCCCGGTGGTCACCACCCTGATGGCCAAGGGCGCCTTCCCCGACTCGCACCCGCAGCACGTGGGGATGCCCGGCATGCACGGCAGCGTTTCCGCCGTCACCGCCCTGCAGCAGTCGGACCTGCTGATCACGCTCGGAGCCCGCTTCGACGACCGCGTGACCGGTGTGCTGAAGACCTTCGCGCCCCACGCCAAGGTCATCCACGCCGACATCGACCCCGCGGAGATCTCCAAGAACCGCACCGCCGATGTCCCCATCGTTGGCTCGGTCAAGGAAATTATCCCCGAGCTGACCGAGGCCGTCCGTTCCCAGTTCGAGGCGTCCGGCACCCCGGACCTCACCACCTGGTGGGCGTTCCTGAACAACCTCAAGGAAACCTACCCGCTGGGCTGGACCGAGCCGGATGACGGACTGATCGCCCCGCAGAAGGTCATCCAGCGGATCGGTGCCCTGACCGGCCCCGAAGGTGTCTACGTGGCCGGCGTGGGCCAGCACCAGATGTGGGCCGCGCAGTTCATCAAGTACGAGCGCCCGCACGCCTGGCTGAACTCCGGCGGCGCCGGCACCATGGGCTACGCCGTTCCGGCCGCCATGGGCGCCAAGGTGGGGGAGCCGGACCGCGTGGTCTGGGCCATCGACGGCGACGGCTGCTTCCAGATGACCAACCAGGAACTGGCCACCTGCGCCATCAACAACATCCCCATCAAGGTCGCCGTCATCAACAACTCCTCGCTGGGCATGGTGCGGCAGTGGCAGACGCTCTTCTACGAAGGCCGCTACTCCAACACCGACCTCAACACCGGCCACGACACCGTCCGCATCCCGGACTTCGTCAAGCTGGGGGAGGCCTACGGCTGCGCGTCCTTCCGTGTTGAGCGCGAAGAGGACATCGACGCTACCATCCAGAAGGCCCTCGAGATCAACGACCGCCCCGTGGTCATTGACTTCGTGGTGAGCCCCAACTCCATGGTGTGGCCGATGGTGCCCGCCGGCGTGAGCAACGACCAGATCCAGGTTGCCCGCAACATGACCCCGGAATGGGAAGAAGAGGACTGACCATGAGCCGCCACACACTGTCCGTCCTGGTTGAAGACAAACCCGGCGTCCTGACCCGCGTCGCGAGCCTCTTCGCCCGCCGCGCCTTCAACATCAACTCCCTGGCCGTCGGCCCCACCGAGGTGCCGGGCGTCTCGCGCATGACGGTCGTCGTCGACGCCGACGGCGACCTCATCGAGCAGGTCACCAAGCAGCTCAACAAGCTGATCAACGTCATCAAGATTGTTGAACTCACCTCCGAATCTTCCGTACAGCGCGACCACATCCTGGTCAAAGTACGTGCGGATGCCGCGACACGTCTGCAGGTGACCCAGGCTGCAGACCTGTTCCGCGCTTCAGTAGTCGACGTTTCCACCGATTCGGTCGTCATTGAGGCCACCGGCCACCCCGAAAAGCTCACAGCCCTGCTCTCAGTGCTGGAGCCGTTCGGCATCCGCGAAATCGTGCAGTCCGGCACCCTGGCCGTTGGACGGGGATCCCGCTCCATGAGTGACCGGGCGCTCCGCTCCGCCTAGGACACGCACGTGCCTTAGGCGGGACTCCGCGCCCGCAACCGCAGCACCGCAAGACCACTACCTAAGAAACCACTCAAGAGGAGTTACGCAAGTGACCGAAATGTTCTACGACGACGACGCCGACCTGTCGATCATCCAGGGCCGCAAGGTAGCCATTGTTGGCTACGGTTCCCAGGGCCACGCCCACGCGCTCAACCTGCGCGATTCCGGCGTCGAGGTCGTCATCGCCCTGCAGGAAGGCTCCAAGTCGCGGGCCAAGGCCGAGGACGCCGGCTTCACCGTCAAGAACGTCGCCGATGCCGCCGAATGGGCCGACGTCATCATGATCCTGGCACCGGACCAGCACCAGCGCGCGATCTTCAACGACTCCATCAAGGACAAGCTGACCCCGGGCAAGGCCCTGGCCTTCGCACACGGCTTCAACATCCGCTTCGGCTACATCCAGGCGCCGGAAGGCGTTGACGTCATCCTGATCGCCCCGAAGGCTCCCGGCCACACCGTCCGCCGCGAGTTCGAAGCCGGCCGCGGTATCCCGGACATCATCGCCGTCGAGCAGGACGCCTCCGGCTCCGCCTGGGAACTGGCCAAGTCCTACGCCAAGGCCATCGGCGGCACCCGCGCCGGCGTCATCAAGACCACCTTCACCGAAGAGACCGAAACCGACCTCTTCGGCGAGCAGGCTGTCCTCTGCGGTGGTGTGTCCCAGCTGATCCAGTACGGCTTCGAAACCCTGACCGAGGCCGGCTACCAGCCGCAGATCGCCTACTTCGAGGTGCTGCACGAGCTCAAGCTCATCGTTGACCTCATGTGGGAGGGCGGCATCGCCAAGCAGCGCTGGAGCGTCTCGGACACCGCCGAGTACGGTGACTACGTCTCCGGCCCGCGCGTCATCACCCCCGAGGTGAAGGAAAACATGAAGGCCGTCCTGGCAGACGTCCAGTCCGGTGCGTTCGCCAAGCGCTTCATCGAGGACCAGGACAACGGCGGCGTCGAGTTCAAGGCGCTGCGCGCCAAGGCCGAGCAGCACCCGATCGAGGCCGTCGGCCGCGAGCTGCGTTCGCTGTTCTCCTGGCAGCAGCAGGACGTTGACTACGTCGAAGGCTCCGCAGCCCGCTAAGGCTGCCGGGCGCAACCGCCGAGAATGCCGCAGTGAGGCCGGGTTCACACTTAACAATGTGAGCCCGGCCTTTCCGTCGGCCTAGACTTGTTCCATCCCCAGGACTGCAACGCAGAGGATCAGCCGTGTCAAAACCCGTAGTACTGCTCGCCGAAGAACTTTCCCCCGCCACCGTCGAGGCCCTCGGCCCGGACTTTGAAATCCGGCAGACCGACGGCGCCGACCGTTCCCAGCTGCTCTCGGCGATCAGCGACGTAGACGCCATCCTGGTCCGCTCCTCCACCCAGGTGGACGCCGAAGCCATTGCCGCGGCCAAGAACCTGAAAGTCATCGCGCGCGCCGGCGTCGGGCTGGACAACGTCGACATCAAGGCCGCCACCCAGGCGGGCGTGATGGTGGTCAACGCCCCTACGTCCAACATCGTCTCGGCCGCTGAACTGACCGTCGGCCACATCCTCAGCCTCGCCCGCCACATCCCGCAGGCCAGCGCCGCCCTCAAGGACGGCGAGTGGAAGCGTTCGAAGTACACGGGCATCGAACTGTTCGAGAAGAAGATCGGCATCATCGGCCTTGGCCGGATCGGCGCCCTCGTGGCAGCCCGCCTCAAGGGATTCGACACCAAGATCCTCGCCTACGACCCCTACATCACCTCGGCCCGCGCCGCCCAGCTCGGCGTACAGCTGGTCACCCTGGACGAGCTGCTGGCCCAGTCCGACTTCATCACCATCCACATGCCGAAGACGCCCGAAACCGTGGGCATGCTCGGCGCGGACGCCTTCAAGAAGATGAAGAGCACCGCCTACGTCGTCAACGTCGCCCGCGGCGGCCTGGTGGACGAGGAAGCCCTCTTCACCGCGCTGCAGGACGGCGAAATCGCCGGTGCCGGCGTCGACGTCTTCAGCAAGGAGCCCAGCACCGACCTGCCGTTCTTCAAGCTCGACAACGTCGTGGTCACCCCGCACCTGGGCGCGTCCACCGATGAGGCCCAGGAAAAGGCAGGCGTGTCCGTCGCCAAGTCCGTCCGACTCGCCCTCGCCGGCGAACTGGTGCCCGACGCCGTGAACGTTGCAGGCGGCGTCATCGCCCCCGACGTCCGCCCCGGTATCCCGCTGATCGAGAAGCTGGGCCGCATCTTCACCGCGCTGACCCACGCCTCGCTCACCCAGTTCGACGTCGAAGTGGCCGGCGAAATCTCCTCCCTTGACGTCAAGGTCCTCGAACTCGCGGCACTGAAGGGCATCTTCGCCGACGTCGTCACCGAGCAGGTCTCCTACGTCAACGCCCCGGTCATCGCCGAACAGCGCGGCATCAACGTCCGCCTGATCACCACCCCGGAAACCGAGTCCTACCGCAACGTCCTGACCCTGCGCGGTGCCCTCAGCGACGGCAGCCAGATCTCCGTGTCCGGAACCCTGACCGGCCCCAAGCAGATCGAGAAGCTCGTAGGCATCAACGGCTTCGAGGTCGAAATCCCGATCAGCGAGCACCTGGTGGTGGTTGCCTACACCGACCGCCCCGGCGTCATCGGAACCATCGGCCACATCCTGGGCATGAACAACATCAACATCGCCGGGATGCAGGTTGCCCGGTCCGATGAGGGCGGCCAGGTCCTGGCTCTGCTGACGATCGACAGCTCCGTGCCCCAGCAGGTGCTGGATGCCATCAAGGCCGGAATCGGCGCTGAGATGGTCCGGGAAGTGGACCTCGAGGACTAGTTCCGACATCCGCGGCGGCGACGCCGCGCCCGCTCCTCCGCCCGGCACGCCGGGCGAAGCAACATAAGATTGGCCGGTCTGCTTACAATGGCTTGGTCCTGATTCAGGACCGTAGCCGGCAGACCGGCCAATACCTTTTGCACATCCGTCCGTCATTGACCACGTCTGCCCGGGCGGATGGAAGTGTGCGCACGCAATCCAGGTTTCAGGGAGTTCCATGAACGCCGTCCAGAGGTTCATCAGAAGCAGGGTGCTGCTGTTGACCGCGGCCATCTTGATCGCAGCCATGTGCTTGTCGGTCGTCGTCCAAAGCCAGTCACAGGCTGCACTCAACCGGACGGTTGATGAAAACTCGAGGGGGCTCTACGACATCCTGGTCCAGGCCAAGGCCCCCTCGGGGGCCCTCCTGCAGCCGGAGATCGCCAACGGCGCCGGCGGCATCGGCTTCGACCAGCTGGACTCCATCAGAAAGTTGTCCGGCACCTCCGTCGCCGCCCCCATCAGCCTCGTCTCGCGGGTCACGCAGAACCTCGAGACGCCGCGCCTGGACGCCATGGACTACCTTGGCTACAACGCCGGGCTGGCCGGCACCGCCACGGCAGACCAGGCCGCGGGGGCCACGGCGCCGGACAAGTGGCCTGCCGCCGAATCCGTCCTCAGCGATACCGCCAAGAAGTATCGGCTGACCGCCAGCGCCGTGAGCTCTGACGGGCACTCCGAGCAGACCCTGTTCAAGACCAGCGCCGAGGGCACCCTGGGCAAGGCCCGCCTCGTGGAGGAGAAGACCCAGGGCGGCAGCAGCATCCGGATCGCCGCCCCGGCAGGGGAAACAGGCATCAAGTTCCCCGCCCCGGCCGGCGGCTCCGAACACAGCCTGTTCAACCTCTCCGTCGCCCTGCCGCTGGCCCCGGAAGTCACCGAGTCCGTCGTGGCGGTGGACCCTGCGGCCGAGCGCGCCCTGCTGGGTTCGGCCGGCGACTTCCTCGCCCCGCTGGAGAAGGCGCCCCCTGCCGATGCACGCGACGCCGGCGCCGTGGGCCGGTACCTGGAAGGCCTCTTCACCAAGGGCATCAGCATGGACCAGCTCAAGGAGGGCCCGGACTTCCTGGGCGTCAAGCTCAAATACTGGGCCCCGCTGATGACCCAGTACCAGCAGGCCAAGCGCACCGGCCAGCTGACCACGGGCTCCCAGGCCGTGCCGCTGGTGGTGCGCTCCGGCACGTCGCTGGACCTGACGTACAACGTCAAGATCGAGGAAATTGACGACGCCGGCAAGGTAGTCAAGGACGTCGGTACCGTTTCGAAGTCGCTGGGCAAGGATTACCTGCCGTTCGTGTCCAAGGACCCTTTCGCGCTGTCCTGGCCCGGTTCCACGGACCACTCCTCGCTGTTGGGAAGCAACGGCAACTTCAACCAGGGCCTCTACACGCCGGCCAAATGGAGCACCGACTTCGCCGGGGCGCCCAAGTACACCGACGGCGACACCGCGGCCAACGGCGCCGTGGACAAGACTGCGGTGCCCGGCGAATGGGTCACCGTTAACCGGCTGCCGGAAAAGGCCGCCAACGGCGCACCCGTTGACCAGACCCAGCGCGAGCCGGTGGACGAGCGTTCCTACCGGGAGAACCTGTCCACGGGCCAGCAGCAGGCCGCGACGCCGCTGCCCATGGTGTACGGCACCTTCGACCCGGCCGCGGTTGCGGCCGCGTCCGGCGACGTCAACAAGCTTCCCCTGGGCGGCTACGACCCCACTCCCTTCACCCTGGTCAAGGACGCCTCAGGCAAGGACGTTCCCGAAGCCGAGCTGAAGACCTCGCTGAGTGCCACCGGGCTGGCCAGCCAGTCCGCCGGCGCCATCACCGACTACTACGGACTCGCGGCGGCGCGCGGCTACAAGCAGAACGCCGCCGTGATCGATGCAGTGCGCGTCCGCGCCAAGGCGCCCGGCAGCTGGAAGGACGCCCAGCCCGAGGTGGAGAAGCTTGCCGCCGAAATCCGGGACATGGGCCTGGACGCCACGGTGGTGGCAGGTTCCGCCCGCGAGGACACGAGCATCTTCGTGCCCGGGTACTCCAAGGACGGGGCCGGCAAGGAATCGGCGCTGGGCACCGTCCAGCAGTCCTGGGTCCGGCAGAACGCCGCCGAAGCGGTGGCTGGAGCGCTGTCCGGCACCAACATCACCCTGCTCTTCCTGACCCTCTGCGGAGCGGCCCTGCTGACCGGTGCGTCCACCGTAAGCTACATCCGCAAACGTAGGAGCGAAGCGGGAACCCTGCGCGCCATGGGCTGGACCCAGCGGCGGATCCGCAGCTGGGTGCTTGAGGAATTCGGGGTCGGGGCCGTGCTGCTCGCCGCCGTCGGCGTCGTGCTGAGCCTGGTGAGCTGGAGCCTGGCAACCGCCCTGGTGTGCGTTGCCGTCCTGGTCCTGTACGTCGGTGCGGCGCTGTTCGCCGCGCAGCAGCTGCGCCACCGCGACGAGATCGACCAGGAGCCGCAGCACGACGAACGGCTCATCCCGGTCGATTCACCGCTGACCTTCGCCAACCGGCAGCTGAGCACCAACAAGTTCAACTCGCTGTCCCTTGCCATCGCGGTGGGTGTTTTCGGCGCAGCCGTGGGCGGCCTGATCGCCCTGCTGATCGACATCCCGCGTGCAGCGGGCGCCAGCGCGCTGAGCGGACTGGCCGCAGCCAGCGTCACGCTGCCAAGCATCCTGCTGGCGCTGGCCGGCGTCGCCGTGGGACTGGTCCTCACCCTGGTCACCGGGCGCTTCGAGCTCAACGCCAAGCGCCAGTACCTGGGCATCCTCCAGGCGATGGGCTGGAACCCGGACATGCTGCGGCAGGTCCGGTTGTTCGAGAACGCGCTGGTGGGAACCGTGGCCCTGCCGCTGGGCGTGCTGGGCGCCCTGGGCATTGGCCTGCTGCTGGCTCCCTACGCGGCCATCTGGGCTGCCGTGGCCGGGCTCGTGGCTGTACTTTGCTGGATACCGATTGCAACGAAAGTGGTCCAATGACAAACCCGACGAACGTCCAGCGCAGCCGCAGGAGCGGCTCCAACGAGGTCCCCCTGCAGACCCGTGCCAATACCATCGTCAAGTCAGCGGACCACGCCACCCCGCTGGAAATGCGCGACATCACCATCCGGTACGGTGGCGGCAAGGGCGGTGCCGAGGCCGTCAGCGTGGTGGAAGGCTTCGACCTGACCCTGCACGCCGGCGAGATGCACTGCGTCGCCGGCCGAAGCGGCTCCGGCAAGACGAGCATCCTGACCGTCGGCGCGGGACTGACCCTGCCGACGTCGGGGCGCGTCTTCTGGGAAGGCGATTCCCTCGAAAGCATGGGCGACGACGAAATCGCCGACCGCCGTCGTGCCCTGATCGGCTACGTGGACCAGGGCGGTGCCCTGATCGATGGCATGAGCGCCCTGGAAAACGTCCTGCTGCCCGCCGTCCCGGACGGCGAAGTGGAGCAGCGCCGCGACATGGCCAAGGACCTGCTGGACCTCGTGGGCCTGGGCCGGCGCATGCGGCACCGTCCCGCACAGCTCTCCGGCGGTGAACGGCAGCGCGTGGCCATCGCCCGCGCGCTGATCCTCGGGACCCGGGTCCTGGTGGTCGATGAGCCCACCGCCAGCCTCGACCGTGCCTCGGCCAACCGCATCATCAGCATCCTGAAGGACACCACGTCGGACGGGATCGCCGTCCTGGTCGCCTCGCACGACCACGAACTGGTCCGCCTGAGCGATACGCTGACAGAACTGATTTAGCCTGCCCCTCCGCACCGAAGGTACCGTCCGACCGTGACTGCTCCAGAGAAAACGCCGTTCTACATCACCACGGCCATCACCTACCCCAATGGCGTGCCGCACATCGGCCACGCCTACGAGTACATAGCCACCGACGCCATGGCCCGCTTCAAGCGGCTGGACGGCTATGACGTGATGTTCCTGACCGGCACGGACGAGCACGGGATGAAGATCGCCCAGACTGCGGAGAAGGAAGGCATCACGCCCAAGGAGCTGGTGAACCGGAACGCTGACATCTACAAGGCTGCGCACGCCGCCCTGGGGATCAGCTATGACCGGTTCATCCGGACCACCGACGAGGACCACTACGCGGCCTCGCAGGCGCTGTGGAAGAAGATGGAAGCCAATGGCGACATCTACCTTTCCAAGTACGAGGGCTGGTACTCCGTCAGGGACGAAGCGTTCTACGGCGAAGATGACACCGTGGTCAAGGACGACGGCGTGCGGTACTCGAAAGAGACGGACACCGAGGTGACGTGGACGGCGGAGGAGAGCTACTTCTTCCGGCTCTCCGCCTACCAGGACAAGCTGCTGGCACTCTACGAGGCCCAGCCGGAGTTCGGCGCGCCGCAGTACCGGTTCAACGAGGTCATCAGCTTCGTCAAGCGCGGCCTGGAGGATCTGTCCATCAGCCGCACCACGTTCGACTGGGGTGTTCCCGTCCCGGGCAATGACAAGCACGTCATGTACGTCTGGGTGGACGCCCTGACGAACTACCTCACCGGCGTGGGCTACCCGGATGTCGAGTCGGAGAAGTTCCGGAAGTTCTGGCCCGCCGATGTCCACATCATCGGCAAGGACATCTCCCGCTTCCACGCCATCTACTGGCCGGCCTTCCTGATGAGTGCCGGACTGGACCTGCCCAAGCGCGTCATGATCCACGGGTTCCTGCACAACAACGGGGTCAAGATGTCCAAATCGCTGGGCAACGTGGTGGCTCCGGCCGACTTCGTGGCGCAGTACGGGCTGGACCAGGTCCGGTTCTTCTTCCTGCGCGAAGTGCCGTTTGGCGCGGACGGCAGCTACAACCACGAGGCGATCGTGGGCCGGATGAACTCCGACCTGGCCAACAACTTTGGCAACCTTGCCCAGCGGTCCCTGTCCATGGTGGCCAAGAACTGCGGCGCGGCAGTGCCGGAGCCGGGCGCGTTCACCGAAGCTGACACGGCCATCCTGGCGCAGGCGGGCGGCCTGCTTGACGCCGCCCGCGCCGCCTTCGACAAGCAGGAATTCAGCCGCGCCCTGGAAGCCATCTGGCACGTGCTGGGGGACACCAACGCGTACTTCGCCGAGCAGGCCCCCTGGGTGCTGCGGAAAACCGACGTCGAACGCATGAACACGGTGCTGTACGTGACGCTGGAAGTGCTGCGCATCGTGGCAATCCTGGCACAGCCGGTCATGCCCGACGCCACCGCGAAGCTCCTGGACGCCCTGGGCCAGCCCGAAGGCGGCGCCCGGCAGTTTGCCGCCATCGCCACGCCGATCGCGGCCGGTACCGCGCTTCCCGCTCCCACGCCGGTCTTCCCCAAGTTTGAGGAACCGGCCGGGTAGGACCGCGCGCCGGGCGCCCGCGGATGCGCTCATGTCCAAAAGCTGAGACGGCTTGACCACCATATGGATGTCTTGGCTACCCTGAAAACATGAGCGCATCCTCCATTGATCTTGCAGTAATTCCCGGCGACGGCATCGGCCCCGAAGTCATCGCTGAGGCAGTCAAAGTCCTGGAAAAGGCTGTGGCCGCGGAGGGTGTCGACCTCAAGCAGACCCATTACGACCTCGGCGCCGAGCACTGGCTCGCCACCGGCGAAACCCTGCCGGACCACGTCCTGGCAGACCTGAAGACGCGCGACGCCATCCTCTTCGGCGCCGTGGGCGCAGCACCCGGCGACACCCGCATCCCGTCCGGGATCATCGAGCGCGAACTGCTTTTGAAGCTGCGCTTCAGCCTCGACCACTACGTGAACCTGCGGCCGTCCCGGCTGTACGGGACCGTGGGCAGCCCGCTGGCAAACCCGGGCACCATCGACTTCATCGTGGTCCGCGAGGGTACTGAGGGACCGTACGTCGGCAACGGCGGCACGCTGCGCCCGGGAACCCCGCACGAGGTTGCCACCGAGGTCTCCCTGAACACCGCCCACGGCGTGGAGCGCGTGGTCCGCGACGCCTTCCGCCGAGCCAGCGCACGGGACCGCAAGCACGTCACCCTGGTCCACAAGCACAACGTGCTGGTCTTCGCCGGGCACCTCTGGAAGCGCACCGTCGAGGCCGTAGCCCAGGAATTCCCCGAGGTCACCCACGACTACCTGCACGTGGACGCAGCCACGATCTTCATGGTCACCGACCCGTCACGCTTCGATGTCATCGTTACGGACAACCTCTTCGGCGACATCCTCACCGACCTCGCCGCGGCCGTCACCGGCGGCATCGGCCTGGCCGCGTCCGGCAACATCAACATGGACCGCACGGCCCCGTCCATGTTCGAACCCGTCCACGGCTCCGCCCCGGACATCGCCGGGCAGGGCAAGGCGGACCCATCGGCGGCCATCCTCTCCGCCGCGCTCCTGCTGGACCACCTGGGCTACGCGCAGGCGGCCCGCAGGATCGAAGCAGCCGTGGCTGCCGACGTCGAAAAGCGCGACGGCACCGCACGCAGCACCAGTGCCATCGGCGACGCCATCGCCGCCGGCCTCTAGCAGTAAGGCCCCGGCCGGTTGCCGCCGGCTTCGGGCGTAAGCTTGTCTCGAATCACCAAATGCCGCCTGGTTGTTCAGCGCTGAACCCCCGGGCGGCCGATCGTGGAGGAACCATGACTCAGACCGCCCATGGCGTCGAATTCACCCGGCAGCCCTCGGAGAACCCGAAGTCTGCCGAGGAGCGTGCAGCCATCCTGGCAAACCCGGGATTCGGCAACTACTTCACCGACCACACCGCCATCGTCGACTACAGCGTGGACGCGGACGGCAACGGCGGCTGGCACGATGCCCGGATCGAGGCCTACGGCCCGATCGTCCTGGACCCCTCCGCCGCGGTCTTCCACTACGGCCAGGAGATCTTCGAAGGGCTCAAGGCCTACCGGCACGCCGACGGCTCCGTCTGGACGTTCCGGCCCGAAGCCAACGCGGCGCGCCTGAACAAATCCGCCCGCCGGCTTGCACTGCCTGAGCTGCCTGCCGAATACTTCCTCGGCGCCATCCGCGAGCTCGTGGCCGCGGACAAGGAATGGGTTCCTTCCGGCGAAGGGGAGGCCCTGTACCTGCGCCCCTTCATGATCGCCACCGAGGCCTTCCTGGGTGTCCGTGCCGCGCGCGAAGTGTCCTTCCGTGTCATCGCCTCGCCGGCCGGCAACTACTTCGGCGGCGAACTGAAGCCGGTTTCCATCTGGATCTCGCGGCAGTACGCCCGCGCCGGCCGCGGCGGCACCGGCGACGCCAAGTGCGGCGGCAACTACGCAGCATCGCTGATCGCGCAGCAGGAGGCCGAGGCCAATGGCTGCAAGCAGGTCCTCTTCCTGGACCACTTCAACGATGACGCCGTCGAAGAACTGGGCGGCATGAACGTGTTCTTCGTCATGAAGGACGGCTCGCTGGCAACCCCCGCGCTCACCGGCACCATCCTCGAAGGCGTCACCCGGATGTCCGTGATCCAGGTGGCCAAGGACATGGGCCGCGAGGTCGTTGAGCGCAAGATCACCCTCGACGAGTGGCGCGACGGCGTTGCCTCCGGCGAGATCACCGAGGTGTTCGCCTGCGGCACCGCAGCGGTGATCACCCCGATCGGTGTCCTGAAGGACGCCACCGAGTTCATCGGCTCCGAGGACGCCAAGGCGGGCGAGGTCACCATGGCCATCCGCGAAAAGCTCCTCGGTATCCAGACTGGTGCCGAACCGGACACCCACGGCTGGCTGACCCGCCTGGCATAGGCCACCTGTAGAAGTACGACGGCGGGTGCCCGGCTGGGAGCCGGGCACCCGCCGTTTCTGCTGCCCGGGATCGCCCATCCTAAGCTTGTCCGCTAAACATGACCTTGAAAGCGGGGTCTACGCGAACGAGCCCGGGATCGACAGTCATGCAAGGATGGGGGAGTGACTCCAGCCTCCGGTCCCGTCCTGCAGCGCAGCTCCGCCCTGACGCAGTTCGTCCTCGCTCCCAATCCGGGGCCCATGAGCCTGGACGGCACCAACTCCTATCTTTTGCGGGCGCCGGCCCACCCGGCCGTGGTGGTCGTCGATCCCGGCCCGCACGATGAAAGCCACCTCAACGCGCTTGCCCGGGCGGGCGCCGTCGAACTCATCCTGGTGACCCACCGCCACGCGGACCACACGGCAGGGTCTGTCCGCCTGCACGAACTCACCGGTGCGCCGGTGCGGGCAGCGGACCCGGCCCACTGCCACGGCGGGGGAACGCCGCTGCTTTCGGGCGAGACCATCCACGCAGCCGGCCTGGACGTCGCGGTGCTGCCCACTCCGGGCCACACCTCCGACTCCGTCTGCTTCCACCTGCCCGGCGACGGGCCGCACGGCTCGGTGCTGACGGGCGACACCATCCTGGGCCGGGGCACCACCATGCTGGACTACCCGGACGGCACCCTGGCCGACTACCTTGCAACCCTTGACCGGTTGGAAGCCCTGGGGCCGGCCACGGTCCTGCCGGCCCACGGCCCCGTGCTTCCCTCCCTGGAGGGCATCGTCCGGGACTACCGCCGGCACCGGGAGGAACGCCTGGCGCAGATCCGCGCGGCGCTCCGGCAGTTGGGCCCGGACGCATCCGTCGGCGAGGTGGCTGACCACGTTTATGCCGACGTCGACCCTTCCGTCAGGCGCGCGGCGGAAATGTCCGTGGCCGCGCAGCTTTCGTACCTGCGCGGCGCCGGCGCTGCCCGCGGGCAGGCCCCCGCGTGACGGTAGGGTAGGAGCCATGCGTATTGCCCGATTTGTAGTCGATTCCGATCCCCTCTACGGCGTCGTGGACGGTGAGCCAGGCAGTGAGGAGATCACTGTCATCCACGGTGACCCGTTCTTCAACGGCGTGGAGCGGACGTCCGTCCGCCACAAGCTCGAAGATGTGCGGTTACTGGCGCCCATCATCCCGCGCAGCAAGGTCATCGGCGTTGGCCGGAACTTCGTGGAGCACGCCCATGAACTGGGCAACGAGGTGCCCACCTCGCCGCTGCTGTTCCTCAAGCCCAACACCGCCGTCGTAGGTCCGAACGATCCCGTGGTGCTGCCGGACTTCTCCGAAGAGGTCTCCTTCGAGGCGGAGCTTTGCGTCGTGATCGGCCGGATCTGCAAGGACGTGCCGGAAGAGCGTGCCGACGACGTCATCTTCGGATACACCTGCGGAAACGACCTCACCGCCCGCGACGTCCAGAAGACGGACCTGCAGTGGACGCGCGCCAAGGGCTTTGACACCTCGGCCCCGCTTGGCCCCTGGATTGAAACCGACCTCGACACCGAAGACCTCCAGATCACCGGCAGGCTCAACGGGGAAGTGCGCCAGGACGGCAGCACCAGCCAGATGATCCGCGGCGTCAGGGAACTGGTATCGGTGGTCTCGCAGGCGTTCACCCTGCTGCCCGGCGACGTCATCATGACCGGCACCCCGGCCGGCGTCGGCCTGGTCAAGGAAGGGGACCGCTTCGAAGTGGAAATCGAGGGCATCGGCCGGCTCTCCAACCCCATCGTGCGCCACTGATCCAACCCGCAGGGCAAAGAACCGGGCCCGGCCAGGCGGTAAAGTTGAAGCCACTATGACTATCGCTTCCCCGTCGCCTGCAGCCTCCATCCCGCCTGTCACCGCCGAGACCCCCGTCCGGGTCCGGTTCTGCCCCTCGCCTACGGGCACCCCGCACGTCGGCCTGATCCGGACCGCCCTGTTCAACTGGGCCTACGCCCGGCACACCAAGGGAACCCTGGTCTTCCGGATCGAGGACACCGACTCGGCACGGGACAGCGAGGAAAGCTACCACCAGCTGCTGGACGCGCTGAAGTGGCTGGGCATCGACTGGGACGAGGGCGTCGAGGTGGGCGGCCCCCATGAGCCCTACCGGCAGTCCCAGCGCAGCGACATCTACCAGGACGTCATCAAGCGGCTTCACGACGGCGGATTCATCTACGAGTCCTTCTCCACCCCGGAGGAAATCGAGGCGCGGCACCGCGCGGCCGGCCGCGACCCGAAGCTCGGCTACGACGGCTTCGACCGCCACCTGACCGAAGAGCAGCTGGCCCAGTACAAGGCCGAGGGCCGCCAGGCAGTCCTCCGCCTGCGCATGCCGGACGAGGACATCACCTTCACCGACCTGGTCCGCGGCGACATCACCTTCAAGGCCGGCTCCGTGCCTGACTTCGCGGTAGTGCGGGCCAACGGCGCGCCGCTGTACACCCTGGTGAACCCGGTCGATGACGCGCTCATGGGCATCACGCACGTACTCCGCGGCGAGGACCTGCTCAGCTCCACCCCGCGGCAGATCGCCCTGTACCGCGCGCTGCACGCCATCGGCGTGGCAGAGTACATGCCGGAGTTCGGCCACCTGCCCTACGTGATGGGACAGGGCAACAAGAAGCTCTCCAAGCGGGACCCCGAGTCCAGCCTCTTCCTGCACCGCGAGCGGGGCTTCATTCCCGAGGGCCTGCTGAACTACCTGTCCCTGCTGGGCTGGTCGCTCAGCGCCGACGAGGACATTTTCACCGTGGAGCAGCTCGTGGAGCACTTCGACATCCATGATGTCCTCGCCAACCCGGCGCGCTTCGACCTCAAGAAGGCCGAGGCCATCAACGGCACCCATGTCCGGATGCTTGAGCCCAAGGTGTTCCGCGACCGGGTGGCGCACTACCTGCGCGAGGCTGGCCTGGTGGGGGAGATCCTGACCGACCGGGAAGAGGAGATCGTCACCGAAGCCGCGCCACTGATCCAGGAGCGCATCACCCTGCTGGGCGAGGCTCCGGACATGCTGGCCTTCCTGTTCAAGGCGGACGACGCCATCGACATCGCCGATGACGCCCGCAAGGGACTGCCCGCCAACCTGGCCGAGGTGCTGGACGCCGCCATCACCGCCCTGGACGCGGTGGAGGACTGGACCGCGGAGAACATCCAGGCCGCCCTGAAGCAGGCCCTCGTGGAGGACCTGGGCATCAAGCCGCGGCTGGCTTTCGGTCCCGTCCGCACGGCTGTCTCCGGGCGCCGCATCTCGCCGCCGCTGTTCGAGTCAATGGTGATCCTGGGCAAGGACTCCTCCCTGCGCAGGCTCCAGGCCTTCCGCGGCTGATGTCGGCACCCAGCAAGGCTCCCGCCGGCGTCCTCGAAACACCTTTCGGGGCGGTCCGTGGCGTCCTCTTCGACATCGACGACACGCTGGTGGATCTCGAGTACTCGATGACCACCGCGCTGCGGGAGGTCAGCGAGCATCTCCTGCCCGGCCTGGACCAGGCCGGGTGGGAGCGGTTCGGGCGCATCTTCACGCACGAAACCACGCACTACTACGACCGGTACCTGGCCGGTGAGCTGACGTTCAATGAACAGCGCCTGCTCCGGGGCCGCGCCGCCCTGGGGCATTTCGGCGTCGAACTGGCCGACGGCGAGGAATCGCACCGCTGGCTCTCTGCCTACATTGAAAAGCAGCCCTCCTACGTCAAGCCGTTCCCGGATGTGCTTCCCCTGCTGGACGTCCTGGACCACGCAGGGATCCCCTACGGGGCCGTCAGCAACAACGTCCATGACTACCAGCGCGCCAAGCTCGACGGCGCGGGCCTGGAACGGGTCACACACCTGGTGGGCACCGATACGCTGGGCGTGGCCAAGCCGGACCCCGCGATCTACCTCGAAGGCGTGCGCCTCCTGGGTACCACCCCGGCGGAGACACTCTACGTGGGCGACAACCGCCTGCTGGACGCGGAAGGCTCGACGGCGGCGGGCCTGCTTGGCGTGTGGCTGAACCGGGTGGGGGAGCTTGTTGAGGGATTCGACGGCGGCATGGTGGCGTCCCTGGACCAGCTGCTGGGCTGAGCGGCCATTGCGTTAGGGACGTACTTTGGTCCCAAGGTCCGCTTTGGTCCGAAGGGCGCGCCTGCGTAGGACGAGGAAGGCTGCGACGGCGGCGGCGAGCAGGAGTGCCACCAGCACCAGCGCGATAACAGGGTTGTCGAGCCACGACGACGGCGACACCGCCGCCACCTTCGCGTGCAGCTCCTGCGTTCCGGCAGCGATCTGCGAGTTGCCGTCCGCCAGTTTGCCGGCGCCCGCGGCGAGTTCGCCTGAACCGTCATCCAGCCTGCCGTTGCCTTCAGCGAGCTTCCCGGTGCCGTCAGCCAGCTGCGCGGAGCCTGACTGCAGCTGCCCCGTTCCCTGGCTGAGCGTGACGGTGCCGTCCGAGAGCGCCTCGGTGCCGGCCAGCAGGCCCGGGCTGGCGGGATCGCCGTTGCCGCTGATTCCCGCGCTGAGCTTGGTGGTACCGTCCTGCAGGTTGTTGGCGGCGTAGATCAGGCCGGGCCTGCCAGGGTCGCCGGGGACACCGTCCATCCCGACCCTGATGCTGGCCGTGCCGTCAGCCAACAGGGTTGTGCCGAGTACCAGGCCCGGGTTCTGCGGATCCGTGGCGTTGAGCTTCTGCGCCAGCGTGGCGAAGCCTGCCTTCAGTTGCCCGGCGCCATTGTTCAGTTGCCCTGCGCCATCGTTGACTTTCGCTGCGCCTGCATCGAGCTGCACCGCACCCGCATAGGCGCGCCGGCCGCCGTCAGCAAGTTTGGCGATCTGGTCCTTGAGCACCGCCAGGGGCACCAGGCCCTGCGGTCCGTTCGCGGCCGCTTCGAGCTGGTCCAGCCCCTGGCTGAGTGCCGCGAGCCCGTCTCCCTTGGTGGGGTCGGCGCCGGCACCGGGGTATCCCTTCAGTTGACCGGCTCCAGCCGCCAGCTGTCCGGTGCCTGCCGCAAGCTGGCCGGTTCCCGCTGCCAGCCGCCCGGCGCCGTCGGCAAGGTTGTCCGGCGCGTTTCCGGCCTGGGTGGGAGTCAGGGCGGCGGATAGTGCGGCCGCGCCGGCCTGCAGCTTCCGGGCGCCGTCGTCCACCTGGTAGACGCCGGGGACGAGTTTGTTCAGCACATCATTCTGCAGCTTGGTGGTACCGGCATGGAGCTTGTCCACCCCGGGAGCCAGCTGGTCCCGCACGCCGGAGTAGATTCGACCGGCACCCGACTGCAGGGCCTCGGCGCCCGTATTGAGTGCGGCACTGCCGTCCTTGACCTTGGCTGCGCCATCCTTTACCTGCCCGGCGCCCTTATGTGCAGCGTCGGCGCCGGTGGCAAGCTGGCCTGAACCGTCCCTGAGCTGGGCGGCGCCGGCAGAGGCCTGCTCTGCCCCGTCCATCAGCCGTGCGGCTCCGTTGGCGATCTGGCCTGTCAGGTACGTGTAAAAGGCAAGGAACAGAACCAGCAGCAGGGACAGGACGGCTATTGCCGTGGACTTGGACCGAAGTCCGCGCTTTGCTGGTGCGGTGGTTGCGGTGCGGGTTGTCAACGCTGACACTTCCTAACTCTCCGCCGGACGTCGCTGACCGGTGGTGTGAACCGTGGTTGGCTTTGCGTTCCCGTTTCCCCGGAGGTGCCCGGATGAACCGGACGGGATGTTGTTACCGAGCGGTAACTTACTCGAGGGTAACCACATAGTTCAGGGCTGGGCAAGGGTTGGCCGTTTTGCTCCTGCGGGGCGGAGGTCATGTTCCCGCGATGCCGATTTGTGCGAGCCGAAAGTCTCGGGTAAAGTAATTTCTCGTGCTGAGGCGCACGGAGCAGGGAAAAGCCCCTGAAATCCGGCCCGAAAGTGCCATTGGGATATGGTGTAATTGGCAACACTACGGTTTCTGGTACCGTCATTCTAGGTTCGAGTCCTGGTATCCCAGCTCTGAATTGTGGCTTATAAAGTCTGCAAAACGGAACGTTTCCAGCCGGTTCGCCGATTTGGAAGCAGAGCAAGGTGTGTGAAATACTCACTGAGCTTGAACAGCGGAAACGCTGAAAAAGTGCAAGGCCCCATCGTATAGCGGCCTAGTACGCCGCCCTCTCACGGCGGTAACGCGGGTTCGAATCCCGCTGGGGTCACCAACGAAATGGTCCCGGGCAAACGCCCGGGACCATTTTTTATGTCGCGCGGTTCGTTCCCTGGCTGCGATCACACGCGACGCGCCGCCACAGCCGCCACACCGGGCTGGACTGGCATGATGTTGATGTGACCTCCCAGAACGAGCACGCTGGCGCCCGGCAGGAAGTACGCACCGCAGAGGCGGTGGCACTGCTGGAGGAAATCCGCGCGGTCCTGGCCGGGGTCACGTTGCCGCTGGCCCTGCCGGGTGCGGAGCAGGCCCGCCGTGACGCCGCCGCGGCCGCAGCCCAGCTCGACGACTACATCCTGCCGCGTTACCGCAGCCTTGACGCGCCGCTGCTTGCCGTCGTCGGAGGTTCCACGGGCGCCGGGAAATCAACCCTGGTGAACTCCCTGGTGGGCCACCCCGTCACCCGCGCCGGGGCCATCCGGCCCACCACCCGGCAACCCATCCTGCTGCACCACCCCGACGAAGCAGGCTGGTTCGAAACACAACGTGTCCTGCCGGGGCTCAGCCGCATCCGCGGAACACTTGCCGCCGACCCGGACATGGCAGGCGGTCCAGCCGGGGGTACGGACCCGGACTCCGTCTCCTCCCTCGTCCTGCTGGCCGACCCCGCCGTGCCGGCGGGTATTGCCCTGCTCGACGCGCCGGACGTCGACTCCATTTCCGACCACAACCGGCTGCTCGCGGGCCAGCTGCTGGCCGCTGCCGACCTGTGGGTGTTCGTGACCACCGCCAACCGCTACGCCGACGCCGTCCCGTGGAAACTGCTCCTGGACGCGGCGTCCCGGGACATCACCGTGGCGGTCGTGCTGGACCGGGTGCCGCCCGGCGCGGAGGCAGAGGTCAGCCAGGACCTCCGGGACCTGCTCGACCGGGAAGGACTGGGGGCCAGCCGGCTGTTCATCATCCAGGAAACCCGGCTCGATCCGCAGGGGATACTGCCTGCGGGGGAAGTCGCCGGGCTGCGGGAGTGGCTGGGCCAGCTGGCTGCCGATGCCGCCGGACGTGCCGGCGTTGCCCGCCGCACCCTGAACGGGGCGGTCCGGACGCTGTCGGCCCGCATCGAAGCGCTCGGGAGGGCCGCAGCTGAGCAGGAACAGGCCGCGGCCCGGCTCGAGGCGGACGCCATGGCAGCCTACCGGGATGCGGCCGGCCGCATCCTCGACGCCACCCGTGACGGCGCCCTGCTGCGCGGCGAGGTGCTGGCGCGCTGGCAGGACTTCGTGGGCACCGGCGAATTCTTCCGCGCGCTGGAGCAGAACGTCGGCCGCTTCCGGGACCGGCTGGGAGCCTTCTTCCGGGGCGAGCCCGCACCGGCCGTCAAGGTCGAAGCCGCCATCGAGACAGGCCTTCATGCAGTGATCCTCGACGAGGCGGCCAACGCAGCCGAGGACACGGACCAGCGGTGGCGCTCCGACCCCGCGGGCAGGCAGCTGCTTGGCACCGAGGACCTGTCCGGTACGTCCCCGGGCTTCGCGGAGCGCGCCGCGGCGGAAATCCGTGCCTGGCAGGAGGGGCTCATGGAGTTGATCCGCACGGAGGGCCAGGGCCGCCGCACCCAGGCCCGCTGGCTTTCCTTCGGCATCAATGGCCTTGGCGCCGCATTGATGATTGTCGTCTTCTCCATGACGGCCGGGCTGACCGGGCTGGAGATCGGCGTCGCCGGCGGCACTGCCGTGGTCGGCCAGCGGCTGCTGGAGGCCGTATTCGGCGAAGACGCCGTCCGGCGCATGGCAGAAAAGGCCCGCGCGGATCTCGCCGGACGCTGCCGGCGGTTGCTCCAGGAGGAGCAGCAAAAATTCCTCCAGCGGCTGCCGGAGGAGAGCGCCGCGGCGCAGGCGCTGGCTGCCCAGTCCCAGGCACTGGCCCGGCTGGCGGGGAAGGCATGAGCCGCCACAGTGCAGCCAGGGAGTCGTCGCGGCTCGACCGCCGCCTGCAGGCGCTCGAGGACGCGCGCGAACTGGGGGAGGGCGTCCTGCCCGACGCGCCCCTGCAGGAGGCGCTGCTGGTCCTGGAACGGGCCAGCTCACGCCGCTCACTGTCCGCGGACCACACCGTCGTCGGGTTTTTCGGGGCCACGGGCAGCGGCAAGTCCTCGCTGTTCAACGCGGTCAGCGGGGCGGAGATCGCGACGGCGGCTGCCCGGCGTCCAACGACGTCGGAACCATTGGCAGGGATTTGGGGAGCGCCGGGCAGCGAACCGCTGCTCGACTGGCTGGAGGTGGCCAACCGGCATCACGCGGCACCGGTGAAGGGTTTCGCCGACGAGGCCAGCGGCCTGATCCTGCTGGACCTGCCCGACTTCGACTCCACCCGGGCGGCCAACCGGGAGATTGTGCAGCGGATGGTGGGCCTGGTGGACGTGCTGGTGTGGGTCCTTGACCCCCAGAAGTACGCCGACGCCGCGGTGCACAACGGCTTCCTGGCGCCGCACGCCTCGCACGGTGCCGTCACGCTGGTGGTTTTGAACCAGGTGGACCGGCTGCCGGAGCACGACGTGCAGCCAGTGCTCGATTCCCTGCACGGGATCCTCGCGGGGGAGGGCCTGGGGCAGGTGCGGGTGCTTGCTTCGTCCGCGGTCACGGGTGCGGGGGTGGACGCTGTCCGGGACGCCATCCGGAAAGTGGCCGTGCAGCGCCAGGCCCAGTCGCGGCGGCTGGAAGCGGATGTCACCCGGGCCGCAGAACGGCTGCACCAGGCTTCGGGGGACGGCGGGGCCGCGGGCGTACGGCCAGCGGACACGGCGCGGCTCGCCGGGGAACTGGCCGCAGCCGCGAATGTCCCCGCCGTGGTGCAGGCGGTCTCCCGGTCGTACCGCCTTGAGTCTGTGCGCCGCACCGGCTGGCCCGCGACGCGCTGGCTCTCCAGGTTCCGGCCGGACCCGCTGCGGCGGCTCAACCTGCGCAGCAACACCCCGGCCGTGCTGAACCGCACCTCGCTGCCCCCGGCCGGAGCCCCGGAACGGGCGCGGGCGGACACGGCCGTCAGGGAGTTCGCCGACGCCGCCAGCGCCGGAGCGCCCGGCCCCTGGCGGGCAGCGATCCGGGCGGCTGCCCGTGAGGGCCGGGAGCGCCTCCCGGACGCGCTGGACCAGGCGATCGCCGGAGCCGACCTCGGCGCCAACCGCAAAGCGTGGTGGTGGGGCGTCTTCAACGTGGTGCAGTGGCTGGCGCTGCTGACTGCCCTGGGCGGCCTCGGCTGGCTCGGTGTCCTTGCGGGACTCGGCTACCTGCAATTGCCAGTTCCGGAAGTGCCGCGGGTGGAGGGATGGCCAGTGCCCACCCTGATGATCGCCGTCGGCGCGTTGCTGGGGATCTTCCTGGCCTTCACGGGCCGTGCCATCGCCGCCGGCGCCGCCAGGGCGACGGCGGCCAGGGCGCGCCGCCGGCTCAACGCTGCCGTCGCTGCCGTGGCCCAGGAACTGGTGGTGGAACCGGCGGAGGTGGAGATCAGCCGGCTGGCCGCGTTCAACGCAGCCCTGAAGAAGGCCCGGACGGGGTAGCGGCCGGCGCCTCAGGTCCCGGGCAGCAGGGCAGCCGCGGCGTCCCGGACCTTGATCATGGTGCGCAGGTTGCGCGTAGTGGTGGCGGCCGCCTTATGCTTTGCGCCTGCCGACAGCTTGCTCATGGGATTTTCAAGCGTTCTGCCAACCGGCGCGAGCCAGGCGAGCGCCTCCGGGCCCAGCCGCTTGAGCGTGGTGCCGTCCACGGCAGCCCCCGCCGTCTCAAGGTCGTCCAGCGCCGCCTTGTCCGAGGACAACGTGATGTAGGTGTGCGTCGACTTGTCGTCCTCCGGATAGGGGCAGGCTGCCACCAGCTTCGCCAGGCGGCCGGCCTCCAGGACCACCACAAAGGCGTCGTAGCCAAAGGCCGCCCGCAGGCACTTTTCGCACTCCCTTTTGACGGCGGCGGCACCCCGGCCGCTGCTGAAGACCACATTGCCGCTGGCCAGCAGCGTCCTGGCGTCAGGGAAGCCAGCGTCTTTCAGCGCATCCCGAAGGTCCGCCATCCTGATGGTGATGCCGCCGACGTTGATGCCGCGGAGGAACACTGCATAGCTATTCATGGCCACAGCCTAGCCGCGGGCCGGAGTTCAGTCGTTGTTCTTGCGCAGCGCCTCGGTCAGGATGCGCCCGGCGTTGCAGACCACTTCTGCATGGAGTCGTCCGGGCTGGCGGGTGAGCCGTTCGATGGGGCCGGAAATGGAGACGGCGGCAATCACCCTGCCGGACGGTCCGCGCACGGGTGCCGAGACGGAGGCGACCCCCGGCTCGCGTTCGCCAAGGCTCTGGCCCCAGCCCCGCCGTCGTACGCCTGCCAGGACGGTGGGCGTGAAGCGTGCCGACTGCAGGCCTTCCAGGAGCCGGTCGTGGTCCTCCCAGGCGAGCAGGACCTGGGCGGCGGAGCCGGCCTTCATAGACAGCTGGGTGCCTACCGGGATGGTGTCGCGCAGGCCGATCGGACGCTCGGCGGAGGCGACGCAGACCCGCCAGTCACCCTGGCGGCGGAAGATCTGGGCGCTTTCGCCCGTGGCGTCGCGCAGCTGCATCAGGACGGGGCCGGCAGAGGCAATCAGGCGGTCCTCGCCGGCGGCCGAGGCGAGTTCGACGAGCCGGCTGCCAAGCACGAACCGGCCCTGGATGTCGCGGCTGACCAGCCGGTGGTGGACAAGGGCCAGGGCGAGCCGGTGGACCGTGGGCCGGGCCAGGCCGGTTGCTGCGACGAGCTGCGCCAGCGTGGTGGGGCCGGCCTCGAGCGCATCAAGCACCTGGGCCGCTTTATCAATGACACCGACTCCACTAGAATTGTCCATGTAATGATATTGCCGTCTCAATATCTGAGATGCAAATCTTTCGGCTGGCGCAGTGCGGAGCCGCCCTGATTCAGTTGGACTAATCAGCCAAACAGCAGTGAAGGGAGATGGCCATGGCAAAGACATTGGCCGAGAAAGTCTGGGACGCGCACGTGGTGCGCAAAGGCGACGGCGATGGTGCCAGCGCCCAGCCTGACCTTCTCTTCATCGACCTCCACCTGGTCCACGAAGTCACGTCTCCGCAGGCGTTTGAGGGCCTGCGCCTGGCCGGCCGGAAGCTCCGCCGCCCGGACCTGACGATCGCCACGGAGGACCACAACACTCCGACGCTGGACATCGACAAGCCTATCGCCGACCTGACCAGCCGTACGCAGATCCAGACCCTGCGGAACAACTGCGCGGAGTTCGGCGTCCGCCTGCACAGCCTCGGTGACGCCGAGCAGGGCATCGTCCACGTGGTTGGCCCCCAGCTGGGCCTGACCCAGCCCGGAATGACCGTGGTCTGCGGCGACTCTCACACTTCCACGCACGGCGCCTTCGGCGCGCTGGCGATGGGTATCGGCACCTCCGAGGTGGAGCACGTCATGGCCACCCAGACGCTGTCGCTCAAGCCCTTCAAGACCATGGCCATCAACGTGGAGGGCACGCTGCGCGCCGGCGTCACCGCCAAGGACATCATCCTCGCGGTCATCGCCAAGATCGGCACCGGCGGCGGCCAGGGCTACGTCCTGGAATACCGCGGCTCCGCGATCCGGGCCCTGTCCATGGACGCGCGCATGACCATCTGCAACATGTCCATCGAAGCCGGTGCCCGCGCCGGCATGGTGGCGCCGGACGAGACCACCTACGAGTACATGAAGGGCCGTCCGCACGCGCCCGAAGGCGCTGACTGGGATGCCGCCGTCGAGTACTGGAACACCCTGAAGTCCGACGACGACGCCACCTTCGACGCTCAGGTGGACCTGGACGCCGACACGCTGGAGCCGTTTGTCACCTGGGGCACCAACCCCGGCCAGGGCGTCTCGCTCTCCGACTCCGTGCCGTCGCCGGAGGACTTCGGTGACGAGAACGCCAAGGCCGCCGCCGAACGCGCCCTGCAGTACATGGGACTAGAGGCCGGCACCCCCATGAAGGACATCCGCGTGGACACCGTCTTCCTGGGTTCCTGCACCAACTCCCGCATCGAGGACCTGCGTGCTGCCGCGGACATCATCCGCGGCCGTGAAAAGGACCCGCAGGTGCGCATGCTGGTGGTCCCCGGGTCCGCCCGGGTCCGGCTCGAAGCCGAGGCCGAGGGCCTGGACCGCGTGTTCAAGGACTTCGGTGCCGAATGGCGCTTCGCCGGCTGCTCCATGTGCCTGGGCATGAACCCTGACCAGCTGGAACCGGGGGAGCGGTGCGCCTCCACCTCCAACCGCAACTTCGAAGGACGCCAGGGCAAGGGCGGCCGGACGCACCTCGTCTCGCCCGTGGTGGCCGCCGCTACCGCCGTCCGCGGCACGCTGAGCTCACCGTCCGACCTTGCACCGGCCCCCGAACCCGCCGCCATCAGCACCGACGCAGCCTAGGACAAGACCATGGAAAAGTTCACCAAGCACACCGGAATCGGCGTCCCGCTGCGCCAGAGCAACGTCGACACGGACCAGATCATCCCCGCTGTCTACCTCAAGCGCATCACCCGCACCGGCTTCGAGGACGCACTGTTCTCCGCCTGGCGCAAGGACCCCTCCTTCATCCTGAACCAGGAGCCCTACAGCGCCGGCTCGGTCCTGGTGGCCGGCCCGGACTTCGGCACCGGCTCCTCCCGTGAACACGCTGTCTGGGCCCTGAAGGACTACGGGTTCAAGGCCGTGCTGTCCTCCCGCTTCGCCGACATCTTCCGCGGCAACTCGGGCAAGCAGGGGCTCCTGGCCGCGCAGGTGGCGCAGGACGACATCGAACTCATCTGGAAAGAGCTCGAAAACGCACCGGGAACCGAAGTCACGGTGGACCTCGAGTCCAAGACCGTGGTGTGCGGCAACATCGTGGCACCGTTCGAGATCGACGACTACACCCGGTGGCGGCTCCTGGAAGGCCTGGACGACATCGGGCTGACGCTCCAGCACGAGGCGGACATCACCGCCTACGAGGCGACCCGGCCCAGCTTCAAGCCGAAGACGCTGCCCGCCCGGGTTTCCTAGCACGGCATTCATCCGGCCCCTTGTCCGCAAACGCGGGGAAGGGGCCGGAGCTGTTTGAAGGCCGCCACGCCCCGCCATTGGCGGGCCCTTATTTCGGTTCGGTAACACGACCTCCTATGCTTGGTTGGAGCCTTCGCAAGGATTTGTGGGCTAGTGATCGTGAGGAAACCGGTATATGAGTAGTGTTCTGACAATCCGCGGCGGAGTCCCGCTTACAGGCCGCGTCAGCGTCCGGGGGGCCAAGAACCTCGTCCCCAAGGCCATGGTGGCGGCACTGCTGGGCAACGAACCCTCGGTGTTGCGGAACGTTCCGGAGATCAAGGACGTGGAGGTCGTCACCTCCCTGCTGCAGCTGCATGGCGTGACCGTGGAGAAAGACCCGGTCAACGGCGACCTCACCCTGGACCCGAAATCCGCCAAGACCGCGCCCAGCACCGCCATCGACGCCCACGCCGGCGACTCGCGGATCCCCATCCTGCTCTGCGGACCGCTGATCCATGCCATCGGCGAGGCCTTCATTCCCGACCTTGGCGGCTGCAAGATCGGCGACCGCCCCATCGACTACCACCTTGACGTGCTGCGCCAGTTCGGCGCCGTGGTGGAAAAGCGCCCCGGCGGCATCCACATCTCGGCGCCGAAGGGCCTGCACGGGGCCAAGATCTCCCTGCCGTACCCGTCCGTCGGCGCCACCGAGCAGGTCCTGCTCAGCGCCACCCGCGCCGAAGGCATCACCGAGCTGTCCGGTGCCGCCACCGAGCCCGAGGTGATCGACCTCATCGCCGTGCTGCAGAAGATGGGCGCCATCATCAGCGTCCAGACCGACCGGACCATCCGGATCGAAGGCGTCCGCGACCTTGGCGGCTACAACCACCGCGCCCTCTCCGACCGGAACGAGTCCGCCTCCTGGGCGTCGGCTGCCCTGGTGACCCGCGGCGACATCTTCGTTGAGGGCGCCTCCCAGCGGGACATGATGACCTTCCTGAACACCTACCGCAAGGTGGGCGGCGGGATGGACATCGGCGAGGACGGCATCCGTTTCTACCACCGCGGCGGAAAGCTCAACCCGCTGGTCCTGGAAACCGACGTCCACCCCGGCTTCATGACGGACTGGCAGCAGCCGCTCGTCGTGGCGCTGACCCAGGCCGAGGGCGTGTCCATCGTCCATGAGACGGTGTACGAGAACCGCTTCGGCTTCACCGACGCCCTGATCCGGATGGGCGCGAGCATCCAGGTGCACCGCGAATGCCTGGGCAGCGTCCCGTGCCGGTTCGGCCAGCGCAACTTCCTGCACTCCGCGGTCATCTCCGGCCCCACCCAGCTCAAGGGCACCGACATCGACGTGCCCGACCTGCGTGGCGGGTTCAGCCACCTGATCGCGGCCCTGGCGGCCACCGGCACCTCGCGCGTCACCGGCATCGACATCATCAACCGCGGCTACGAGCGCTTCACGGAGAAGCTCGCGGGACTGGGTGCCGACTTCGACATCACCACCGCGAAGTAGAGCCGGACCGTGAAGGAATCGGCCAAGAGCAGGGCCACATTCATATTCATCGCCGGCATCGCCCGCCCATTGTTGAACCTGATGATGGCCAAGACCTGGGAAGGGACCGAGAAGCTTCCCGCCGGCGGCTTCATCGCCGCGCCCAACCACTGCACGGAGATTGACCCGCTGGTGGTGGGGCACATGCTCTACAACCAGAAGCGCGCCCCGCACTTCCTGGCGAAGGCCGGCCTGTTCAAGGTCCCCGGCCTCGGCTGGCTCCTGCGCGCCACCAAGCAGGTGCCGGTGGAGCGTTCGACGGCGGGTGCGAACCGTTCGCTGCAGGTCGCCCAGGAGATCGTGGCAGAGGGCGGGGCGATCATTATCTACCCCGAGGGCACGCTCACCCGTGATCCCGGCCTCTGGCCCATGAAGGGCCACACCGGCGCGGCCCGTCTCGCCCTTGAGGGCGGCATCCCCGTGGTCCCCATCGCCCACTGGGGTGCCCACGAGGTGTTCCCCAGGTACGGCAAGACCTTCCACATCTTCCCGCGCAAGCGTTCCCGGATGGTCGTGGGAGACCCCGTGGACCTCAGCGCGTTCACCGGCCGTCCCCTCGACAAAGCCACGCTGACCGAAGCCACCGACGTCATCATGGACGCCATTACCGCCCTCCTTGCCGGACTCCGGGGCGAGCAGCCGCCGGCCGAGCGCTGGGACCCGGCAAAGCAGCAGCAGGCCAAACACGGCCGCTTCGTGGAGCGCGGACAGCAGCCTGAGGCTGGAACTGATGCCCGGTGACCACTGAAGGAAAGCTGACGGGCTCGGCCCGCAGCGTTGCAGTCCTCGGCGCGGGCTCCTGGGGCACCACGTTCGCCAAGATCCTTGGGGACGCCGCCACCGCCGCCGGGACCCCCCGTTCCATCAGGATCTGGGGCAGGCGAACCGAAGTGGTGGACGGGATCAACGCCAGCCACCGCAACCCCGAATACCTCAAGGACATTGTCCTGCCGGAGAGCATCACCGCTTCCACCGATGTGCGCAGCGTGCTGGCCGGCGCCGACCTCGTGGTGGTCGCCGTGCCGGCCCAGTCCCTGCGGCCGCAACTGCGTGAATGGAAAGACATGATCGCGCCCGGCGCGGTGGTCGTGTCGCTGATGAAGGGCCTGGAACTCGGAACGGACGCCCGGATGAGCGAGGTCATCGCCCAGGAGCTTGCCCTGCCGCCCGAGCGCATCGCCGTCGTTTCCGGGCCAAACCTGGCCATGGAAATCGCCCGCGAAGAGCCCACCGCATCGGTAGTGGCCTGCACCGACTCCGCCACGGCAGGCTGGATCGCCAGGACCTGCACAGCGCCGTATTTCCGGCCCTACACCACCGCAGACGTCGTCGGCGTCGAAATCGGCGGTATCGTGAAGAACGTGATTGCCCTGGCCGTCGGTATCTGCGAAGGCCGGCAAATGGGGGACAACACCAAGGCCTCCGTCATCACCCGGGGCCTGGCGGAAACGTCCCGCCTCGCCCTGGCGCTCGGCGGCGACGCGAAGACCATGGCAGGGCTGGCCGGACTCGGCGACCTCGTGGCCACCTGCTCGTCCGCGCTGTCCCGGAACCACACCGCCGGCCGCCTCCTGGGCCAGGGCCTGACGCTGGACGAGGTGGGCAAGAAGATGACCCAGACCGCCGAAGGCATCAAGTCCGGCCAGGCCGTGCACGAACTTGCCGGCAAGCTCGGCGTCGAAATGCCCATCACCGCCGCCGTCGTTGCGGTGCTTGCGGGCAAGCTGTCCGTTGACCAACTGGGGCCGGTTCTGCTGTCCCGGGAATTGAAACCTGAAGGCGATTACTGACCATGTCCCAAGACAAACCCACCGGGGAAACGGCAAGCACGCGAAAGCCGCGGGTAGCGGTGCTTTTCGGCGGCCGGTCCAGCGAACACGCCGTGAGCTGCGTGACGGCGGCAGGCGTGCTGGGCGCCATCAACAAGGACAAGTACGAGGTCATCCCCATCGGGATTGCCAAGACCGGGCAGTGGGTCCTGGCCCCCGCCGATACGGCCCAGTGGTCCCTTGCGGCGTCATCCCTGCCCGAAGTGGTGCCTTCCGCCCGGACCGTCACCCTGGCCGAGATCGGCGGCGAGCACCAGCTGATTGTTGCCGCCCCCAACGAGGTGCCGCAGGAACTCGGCGCCGTCGACGTCGTCTTTCCGCTGCTGCACGGACCGTTCGGTGAGGACGGCACCATCCAGGGCCTCCTGGAGCTGTCCGACACCCGCTATGTGGGCGCCGGCGTGCTGGCCTCCGCCGTCGGCATGGACAAGCACTTCATGAAGGTGGTCTTCGAGGCTGCAGGGCTGCGGGTCGGTCCCTACGTATCGGTCACCGACAGGCAGTGGCTCAAAGATCCGGAACTTGTCCGCAAGCAGGTGGACCGGCTCGGTTTCCCGGTCTTCGTCAAGCCGGCGCGCGCAGGTTCGTCGATGGGCATCTCCAAGGTGGATTCGCTGGACGAACTGGACGCGGCCATCGAGGAAGCCCGCCGCCACGACCTTCGGCTCGTCATCGAAGCCGGCATCGTGGGGCGCGAAATCGAGTGCGCGGTGCTGGAAGGCAGGGGCACCGATGCGCCCCGGACCTCGATGCCCGGCGAAATCTCGGTGGCCGGCGGAACGCACGAGTTTTACGACTTCAACGCCAAGTATGTCGAGGACGACGCCGCCGCGCTCAGCTGCCCCGCGGACATTCCGGCGGAAGCCATCTCCCGCGTCCGCGAACTCGCTGCCCAGGCCTTCGACGCCGTGGGCGCGGAAGGCCTCAGCCGGGTGGATTTCTTCTACACCCCCGAGGGCGAGCTGATCATCAACGAGATCAACACCATGCCCGGCTTCACGCCCAAGAGCATGTACCCGCAGATGTGGGCCGCCTCGGGGCTGGACTATGCGGACCTGATCGACGAACTCATCTACCTGGCCCTGAACCGTAAAACCGGACTGCGCTAGTCCCCACCGGCACCCTAGCCTCGCTTCGCTTCGGTCAGGGAACCCTGCCGGCGTGGGCCCACCCAGCCCGGTGGTCGAGCTTGTCGAACCCTACTGGCTCTTCGGCAGGTTCTGCAGTTCCTCCTGGCCCACGCAGTTCCGCACCGCCGGAACCTTGGCGGCCGCTGCGGACAGGTCCGCCAGGACCGCCGCGGAACTGATCTTGTCCGGATCCATCAGGATTTCGGTGGCCGGTTCCCGGCCGTAGGTGGTCAGGGTCCACACAGGGTCGCCCTCCTTGATCACCCAGTCAACCCCGTTGACGGTGACGCAGCGGTCCGTCGTCGGCCCCGGCACGTTGACGCCGCACCGCAGGATCACCAGCGAGGGGTCGCCCCATGCGGCCGTGGCCTGGCTGTTGGTCTTGCGCAGCTTGGAATCGCCGATTGCGTCCGGCAGGGCCACCATCATGGGTGCGCACGCCGGATTGGCCGCGTCCTTCGCCGCGGTGACATCCACGGCGGGGGAACACGCGGCCAGTGGAAGGGCAACGAATGCCCCCATCAGTACCATCCTGGCGGCGCGGGCGGACAGGGAAGGCTGGGGACGGTGCATGCCTCCAGCCTATCGCCGCCCCGCGCCCCGCCGGGACACGATGTCGGCGGGGCGCGGTAGCGTAGTGGCGTGCCTGTAGACCTCCCTGACCGCATCACCTGCCCGCCCACTGTCGCCGGCCTGTCCGAAGCCGACCTGCTGGCCCGGATCTTCCCGCGCCTTCGGACGGGGGAGGCCGCTTCGGCGGCCACATTGCTCGGGCCGGGGGACGACGCCGCCATCGTGGCCGCCCCGGACGGCCGGACCGTCATCAGCATCGACACCCAGGTCCAGGACCAGGACTTCCGGCTCCTGTGGCCCAATGGCTACCGCACCACCGGCTTCGACGTCGGCTGGAAGGCGGCAGCGCAGAACCTCAGCGACATCAATGCGATGGGCGCCAGGGCCACCTCCATGGTGGTGAGCCTCACCCTTCCGGTGGACACGCCGGTCACCTGGGTGGAGGAGTTGGCCGACGGCCTGGCCGCGGGGATCACCGGATTGGGCGCCGCTGCCTGCTCCGTGGCCGGCGGTGACCTGGGGCGTGGCCGGGAAATTTCCGTGACCGTCGCCGTCACCGGCACGCTCAACGGCGGGCGGCCAGTCCTGCGGTCCGGGGCGAAACCAGGCGACGTCCTGGCTTTGGCCGGAACCGTCGGGCACGCCGCGGCGGGCCTGGCCCTGCTGGAGTCCGACGTACCCGTGGACAGCCTCAGCCCTGCCGAGCGGGTGTTCCTGGATGTGCAGTCCCGGCCGCGGCCGCCGCTGGAGGCCGGCCCGGCGGCCCGTGCGGCCGGTGCCACGGCGATGCTGGATGTGTCGGACGGCCTGCTGCGTGACGGCAAGCGCCTCGCCACCGCCAGCAACGTCGCCGTCCACCTTGACGCTGCCTGCCTGCAGCAGCTGGCGGAGCTCCTCCGGCCGGCAGCATCGCTGCTGGCCACGGACGCGTCGGCGTGGGTGCTGGGCGGCGGGGAGGACCACGGACTGCTGGCCACATTCCCTGCCGGCGTTCAGCTGCCACCGGGATTCACTGCGATAGGCTCGATACAAGCACTCGGAACCAATGAAGGCCCGGGAGTCCTGATAGCGGGCCGGGCCGCGGACACCGGGGGATGGGATCACTTTGCACACTAAGGTTGCTGCCAACGCGCTGGCAATGAAGAGGTGGCTGGGCAAGGCTGAAACTGCCCTGGGCAACCATAGTGACCGCCTGAATGCCATCAACATCTTCCCGGTGGCCGACGGCGATACCGGCACCAACCTCTACCTCACGGTCCGCGCCGCCGCCCGCTCCCTGGTGCTCGGCGAGGACCAGCCCGCGCCCGTCGACGTCGGAGCCATCCTTGCCACGGCAGGGCAGGCGGCGATGGAAGAGGCCAGGGGCAACTCCGGAACGCTCTTTTCCGTCTTCCTGTGCGCCGCCGCCGAGCCGCTGGCCGGGCACACCCGTCTGACCTCCACCCTGCTGGCAGCAGCCCTGAACCGCGCGCAGATCCGCGCGTGGTCGGCCCTCAGCGACCCCGTGCCCGGAACCATGCTTTCCGTCATGGAGGCAGCGGCCCGGGCGGCGGCCGCCGTGGACGCCGGGCAGGACGGTGATGACAGCAACCATGCCCTGGGCCTGGCCCTGGACGCCGCCATCGAGGGGGCCCTTGCGGCGGTGATCCATACAGAGGACCAGCTCGACGCCCTGCACTCCGCCCACGTCGTGGACGCCGGGGGCGTGGGGATGCTGTTGATCCTTGACTGCCTCCGCTCCGCGGTCATGGGCGAGGAACTGCAGGACGAACTCCTCGACGGCCTGCACGGCTACGACGTCTCGGACCCGCACATCCACGCCTCCATGCCGGACGACGACGGCGTTGAAGTCATGTGCACCATCAGCCTGTCGCCGCTGAACGCAGCCACGCTCCGGCAGCGGCTCGACGAAATCGGCGAGTCCGTCATCATGAGCCAGGTCGGCAGCGGCGCTGACCCCGAGGGAAACTACCGGTGGCGCGTGCACGTCCACGTCCCCGATCCGGACCCCGCAGTGGAAATCATCAGGTCCCTGGGCGAACCGTCGCAGATCAGCATCAGCGAACTGGCGTTGCCGCGGGATCCCGAGGCGGACGCAGTGAACACCAGCGGGCATGAACGCTGAACTGGACCTCGCCCTGGAGCGGCGGATCGGGAAGCGCTCCGCGGCGGTCATTGAAAAGCACCTCGGCATCACCACCGTCGAAGGCCTCCTGGGCTATTTTCCCCGCCGCTACCTCACCCGGGGCGAGCTGACGCCCATCAGCGACCTGCCGCTCGATGAGGAAGTCACCCTCATCGCCCGCGTGCTCTCCAGCAGCACCCGGACCATGCAGGCGCGCCGCGGAACCATCACCGACGTCATCGTGTCCGACGACGACGGACAGCAGGGGCTTCGGCTGGTGGGCGGCCGTGACTTCCGGGGCAAGGTGCCCGGCACCCTCAAGATCAGCTTCTTCAACGGGTACAAGGCCAAATCCGAGCTGCTGCAGGGCCGGCGCGCCCTGTTCTCCGGAAAAGTCAGCAGCTTCAAAGGGCAGCTGGGCCTGACGAACCCCGACTTCCTCATCCTGGACGACGACCCCTTCAGCCAGGGCGGCGGGGACCCCGAAAAGCTCGCCGCCATGCCCATTCCCGTGTACCCGGCCACCGCCAAGCTGCCCAGCTGGAAGATCCAGCAGGTCATCGCCGCCCTGCTTGAAACCGTGGACCTGGACTCACTGCCGGACCCGGTTCCACCGGCAGTGGCCGCACGCGAGGGCTTCCTGCACCTCGCCGACGCCTACCGGCTCATCCACGCCCCGGAAACAGCCGCCGACTGGAAGCGGGCCCGGGACCGCTTCCGGTACCAGGAAGCCTTGGTGCTGCAGTCAGCCCTGGCCCGGCGCCGTGCCCAGCTCGCGGCCGAGGAAGCAACGGCCAGGCGCCCCGTCGAAGGCGGCCTCCTGTCCGCCTTCGACGGCAGCCTGCCGTTCACCCTCACGGCCGGCCAGGCTGCCATCGGAAAAACCCTCGCCGCCGAACTGGCCCGTGACACGCCCATGAACCGGCTGCTGCAGGGCGAGGTGGGCTCCGGCAAGACCATCGTGGCGCTGCGGGCCATGCTGCAGGTGGTGGATGCCGGGGGACAGGCCGCACTGCTGGCCCCCACGGAGGTGCTCGCCGCCCAGCACTACGACTCCATCCGCCGCACCCTCGGTCCGCTGTCCGCGGACGGGCTGCTGGGCGGACTCGCCGGCAGCGGAGGCGCCTCAGTGCAGGTAACCCTCCTGACCGGTTCCATGCCCACGGCCGCGCGGAAACAGGCCATGCTGGACGCCGCCTCCGGCACTGCCGGAATCATCATCGGGACCCACGCCCTGCTCAGCGACACGGTGTCCTTCTACGACCTTGGACTGATCGTGGTGGACGAGCAGCACCGCTTCGGAGTGGAGCAGCGCGATGCCCTGCGGGCCAAGGCGCGCAAGCCCCCGCACCTGCTGGTCATGACCGCCACCCCCATTCCCCGGACCGTGGCGATGACCGTGTTCGGCGACCTCGAAACGTCCACCCTCGATGAACTGCCCCAGGGCAGGGCGCCGATCACCACGCACCTGGTGGGCCTGGCGGAGAACCCCGCCTGGGCCGCGCGGATCTGGGCGCGCGCCCGGGAAGAGATCGACGCCGGCCACCAGGCCTACGTGGTCTGTCCCAAGATCGGAACGGACGACGACGGAGACTTCAGCCCCGGGGAAGCCGGACCACCCGGCCTCGACACAGACGAAAACGCGCGCGAGCTCGCCTCGGTGACGGCCGTCGTCGAGCATCTGCTGGCTGAGCCGTCCCTGTCAGGCGTCCCCCTGGCACCGCTCCATGGGCGCCAGGAACCGGACGTGAAGGCAGACACCATGGCCGGGTTCACGGCCAACCGGATCAAACTGCTCGTCTCCACCACCGTGATCGAAGTGGGCGTCGACGTGCACAACGCCACCCTCATGGTCATCCTTGATGCCGACAGGTTCGGCATCTCCCAGCTCCACCAGCTCCGGGGCCGGGTGGGCCGCGGCGGCCTGCCGGGGACCTGCCTCCTGGTCACTTCCCTCGAGCCCGGCCACCCCAGCCGGCGGCGGCTTGAGGCGGTGGCGGCCACCACTGACGGCTTCGTCCTGTCCCAGGAGGACCTCAAGCTGCGGCGGGAAGGCGACATCCTCGGCGCCTCCCAGTCCGGCGGCCGCTCAACGTTGAAGCTGCTGCGTGTCCTGGAGCATGAAGACGTCATTGCCCGTGCAAGGCAAGACGCCCAAGGCATCGTCGGGAACGACCCCCTCCTGTCCGGTTCCCCGGAACTCGCCGACGCCATCGACAAATACCTCAACCCCGAGAAGGAGGCGTTCCTTGAACGCGGCTAGCAAGGACCGCGCCTCGCGCGACTGGAAAAATGGGCAGGCGGCATGACGCGGATTATTGCGGGAGCCGCCGGCGGCACGCCGCTGACGGCCGTCCCCGGTTCCCTGACCCGGCCAACCACCGACAGGGTCAAGGAAGCGCTGTTTTCCCGCCTCGATGCTTTCGACGCCATTGCCGGTGCCCGGGTGCTGGACCTGTATGCCGGTTCGGGGTCCCTGGGGGTGGAGAGCGGCAGCAGGGGAGCGGCGTCGGTGGACCTCGTTGAATCCGATGCCAAGGCCAGCGCCGTATGCCAGCGCAACGCCGACCTTATTAACGGTGTGCTGGGCCGCAAGGTGGTCACCGTGCACCGATCCAGGGTCGAGCCGTTCCTGGAGCGCGCCGCCGCGGCCGCGGCCTGGGACCTCGTGTTCCTGGACCCGCCCTATCCGCTGGAGGAGGCGGCACTGTCATCGGTGCTGCAAAAGCTTGGCGGCCACCTGGCCCCCGGGGCCGTCGTGGTGGTGGAGCGGTCATCCCGTTCGCCGGAGCCGGGCTGGCCCGGGAGCGTGACACGGTTTGCGGAGAAGAAATACGGGGAAACCCGGCTGTGGTTTGCCGAGCCGTTCGTCCCCGACGCCATCGACCAGGACGACCTGCCCCTCCTGGCGGACGCCGAACAGGAAGCTGCGCAGGAAACCGTCCGGGAGCCGGACGGGGAGGCCTAAGGGGCCTCAGCCGGCCAGCTGGTCCATGTCCACTCCCGCCAGGACTTTGGCCGGATGCGGGCCGCGGGCAACCAGCTCCGCCGTCCACTGTCCGGGCCACTTCCCCTGCGTTCCGGCGAGGATGATGTTGCCCGGGTACCTGCCCTCAAACATTCCCGCCTCCGCGAAAGCTGCCACGTCGCCCATGACGGCCCGCAGGGCAGCAACCTGGCTCCGCACCAGCGTCAGCCCCGGCTCGTCGCCCACGTTGACGATCAGGATCCCGTCCGGCCGCAGGCGGGCCTTCGCCTCCCGGTAAAACCCGGTGGAGGCGATGTGGGCGGGCGCCTCGGGTCCGGAAAAGATGTCCAGGATCACGACGTCGAACGTCAGTCCGGGGTCAAGCGCGCCCAGCGCCTCGCGGGCGTCGCCGATGATGGTCGTCAGGTCGGTGCCCTCGGGCAGGGGCAGGTACCGGAGGACGAAGTCCAGCAGTTCGCGCTCCAGTTCCACCGCGTACTGCACGGAGCCCGGGCGGGTGGCCTGGATATACCGGGCGAGGGTCAGGGCTCCCGCTCCAAGGTGCAGCGCCCTGACCGGCTGTCCGTCCGGGGCGGCAAGGTCCACCAGGTGCCCGATCCTGCGCAGATACTCGTAGAAGATCTCGGCGGGCCGTTCAAGGTTGACGTGGGACTGTTCAGCGCCGCCGATGCTCAGGACGTAGCCGCCCTCGGTGAACGCGTCCGGTTCGATGGTGGCGTGCTGGCCCGTGGTCCGCAGGAACCGGGAGGTTGTTCCGGCGCCGGCCATCAGAGCTTTCCACGCAGCCTGGCCAGCCGCTCCGCCGCCTCTTCCAGGACCTCATTTTTCTTGCAGAAGGCGAACCGGAGCAGGCTGCGGGTGCGTCGGGCGCCTTCTTCATGGCAGAACACAGGGACCGGGATGGCGGCCACGCCCACCAGCGCCGGCAGCCGCCGGGCAAGGTCCAGCGCGTCGGTGATGCCCAGCGGTGCGGTGTCGACGTTGACGAAGTAGGTGCCCTGCGGGGTGAAGACATCGAAGCCGGCGGCGCGCAGCCCCTGGCTGAGGATGTCGCGTTTCTGCTCCAGCGCGGTGGCGATGCCCTGGTAGAACCCGTCCGGCAGGGCCAGGCCCTTGGCGATGGCCGACTGGAACGGGGTGCCCGAGCTGTAGGTGAGGAACTGCTTCACGGTGCGGACGGCAGCGACCAGTTCCGCGGGCCCGCTCAGCCAGCCGACCTTCCAGCCGGTCAGGGAGAAGGTCTTTCCGGCCGAGGAAATCGTGATGGTTCGTTCCGCTGCCCCGGGCAGTGAAGCCACAGGAGTATGGGGTACGCCGAACGTGAGGTGCTCGTACACTTCATCGGTGATGATGATGCTGCCGTGCCTGGCGGCAAGCTCCACCACGCGCTGCAGCACGGCCGGCGGGAACACGGCACCGGTGGGGTTGTGCGGATTGTTCAGCAGCACCACCCTGGTCTGCGCAGTGAACGCTGCCTCCAGGGCGTCCAGGTCGGGCATGAACCCGGGGGCGGCCAGTGGAACGGTGGTGTGCGTGGCGCCGGTCAAGCCAATGATGGCCCCGTAGGAGTCGTAGAAAGGCTCGAACGTCAGGACCTCGTCGCCGGGCCGGGCGTACGCCAGGAGGGCGGCAGCAATGCCTTCCGTGGCGCCGGTGGTGATGATGACTTCCGAGGCAGGGTCCAGGGCCAGCCCGTAAAACCGCTCCTGGTGGGCCGAGACGGCCTCCCGCAGTTCGGGGATCCCCTTGCCGGGCGCATACTGGTTGGCTCCGGCGGCGATGGCTGCCCGGGCAGCCTCCCTGATTTCCGCAGGCCCGTCCTCATCCGGGAAACCCTGGCCAAGGTTGATGGCGCCGGTCTGCAAAGCCAGCGTCGTCATCTCTTCGAAGATGGTGACGCCCAGGCCGCCGCCGGGTGAAAGGAGGTTGGCCCCGAGCGCCGCGCGCTGCCACGGAGCGTGTGCCAGGGGCATGGAAAGTTCCCGTGCAGGATGCATCCAGTCATGGTATCCCGGCCGTGCCATGGGGTAGGTTCGGTGCATGAGACGCGCTGTTTGCCCCGGATCCTTCGACCCCATCCACAACGGCCATCTCGAAGTGATTGCCCGTGCCGCCGGGCTCTTTGACGAGGTCATCGTGGCCATCTCCACCAACTACGCCAAGAAGTACATGTTCACCCTGGACGAGCGGCTCGAGATGGCGCGGGAAACCCTCGCCTCGCTCAAGGGCATCGTGGTGGAACCGGTGGGCGAAGGGCTGCTGGCCGAGTACTGCCGCCAACGCGGCGTGTCCGCCATCGTCAAGGGGCTGCGGTCATCCTCGGACTTCGACTATGAGCACCCCATGGCCACCATGAACCGGCAGCTGAGCGGGGTCGAGACCGTCTTCCTCCCGGCGGAGGCAAGCTACACGCACCTGTCGTCCACGCTGATCAAGGAAGTGGCGTCCCTGGGCGGGAACGTGACCGACTACGTGCCCAGGTCCGTGCACCGGCGCATGTTGTCCGGCGAGCCTCCGGCCGACCAGCAGCCCAAACGGTAAGCTTGTCCGGTACTTCGGCGCAGCCTCCGGCCGGTTTGAGTCGCTGTGGCTCTTCGGGCTAGGATGGTACGTCGGTCATATGTTCAACAGGAGTTCTCATTAAAAGAGATGCTGGTTCGCCCCTGGCGTTCGACGTCAAGGACCTCGGGCGCAGCCCGGGAAGCATGCGGACACTGAAGGAACATGTACCCGCACCGGGTGATCTTGGTGTGGCGCTCATTGGTGTTCAGGAAGGCTCGGATGTTGAGCTCGACCTGAGGCTTGAGGCCGTACACGAAGGAATTCTGGTATCTGGAACCGTTGTCGTCGGTGTAACCGGCGAGTGCGGCCGATGCCTGGATCCCCTTGCGTATGACCTTGAGGTCAATGTGCAAGAACTTTTCTTTTACGAAGGCGCTGAGCTTTCGGACGGAGAAGATGATGAAGAGCAACGTCGAGTCGAGCACGATGTAATCGATCTTGAACCGGTGTTGCGGGACGCGGTTGTCACCAACCTGCCGTTCCAGCCGGTGTGCCGGGAAGACTGCCAGGGTCTTTGCTCCCAATGCGGAGTCCGCCTGGAAGACGAGCCGGGGCACCACCACGAGGTCCTGGATCCTCGCTGGGCTGCCCTAGCTGATATGGCTAAGCCTGACCGGCAAAATTGATTTGTACGTGTTTGTCTAGAGAGAAATGAGTTAGCCGTGGCTGTTCCCAAGCGGAAAATGTCTCGCTCGAATACCCGCGCCCGCCGCTCGCAGTGGAAGGCGACCGCCCCCCACCTGGTGAAGACCGTTGAAAACGGCCAGGTTACCTACAGCCTGCCGCACCAGGCAAAGGTCGTCACCGACTCTGCTGGCACCGCGCTGTTCCTTGAGTACAAGGGCCGCAAGGTCGCTGACGTCTAATCGGCCGACAGGCTGGAAAGATGTCTTCAACTGAAGAGCTTCTGAAGCGTCTCGGTGTCACTATTGACGCCGGGACGCTTCGTCTTGCGCTCACCCACCGTTCGTACGCGTACGAGAACGGCGGCATTCCCACCAACGAACGCCTGGAGTTCCTGGGCGACTCCATCCTGGGCTTTTCGGTCACCGACGCGCTGTACCGGGACAACCCGGAACTGCCCGAGGGCGACCTCGCCAAACGCCGCTCCGCCGTTGTCAGCACCAGGGCGCTGGCCAACATCGGACGCAGCCTGGGCATCGGCGAGTACATCTACCTTGGCCAGGGCGAAAAGCTCACCCAGGGCAAGAACAAGGCGTCGATCCTCGCCGACACCATGGAAGCCCTGATCGGAGCCACCTACGTCTCCAACGACATTGAGACGGCGCGCCAGCTGGTCATGCGCCTGATCGGCCCGCTGCTCAAGGACGCGGCCGTCCTGGGGGCCGGCACCGACTGGAAGACCAGCATCCAGGAGCTTGCGGCGAGCCGCCAGCTGGGCACCATCCACTACGGCGTCGACGGCGCCGGCCCGGATCACGCCCGCACCTTCACCGCCGTGCTGAGCATCGGCGGAACGGCCTACGGCAAGGGCACGGGACACTCGAAGAAGGAAGCTGAGCAGGAAGCCGCCGCAGACGCCTGGCGCACGCTCACCGGGACGGGCGGCCAGGACGCCGCCGGCGCGGCCGCAGGCTCCATCGCCGCGAAGTAGTCCGCCATGCCCGAACTGCCCGAAGTGGAAGTGGTGCGCCGCGGCCTGGTGAGCTGGGTCCGGGGCAGGACCATCGAGGCTGTCGAGGTCCTCGACCCGCGCTCCATCCGCCGTCACGCGCTGGGGACCGCCGACTTTATCGGCAACCTTGAAGGTGCCGTGGTGGCCGACGTCGTGCGGCGGGGGAAGTTCCTGTGGCTGCCGCTGCTGGACGGCGGGCCGGGAACCGGGCCGGCCGGGGAGGTTCCGCAGCCGCATGTGGCCCTGATGGCGCACCTGGGCATGAGCGGCCAGTTGCTGATGCAGGACCCCGCGGTGCCGGACGAGAAGCACCTCAAAGTCAGGTTCCGGCTCAGCGCCCGCGGGGGCATGCCGGAACAGTTGAGGTTCGTGGACCAACGGATCTTCGGCGGCCTGTTCATCACCTCACTGGTTCCCACTGACGACGGCGGCCCCGGCGGCCTCGCCGAATCGCCCCTCCCGCTGATCGCCGGCGAGGCCGCGCACATCGCGCGGGATCCGCTGGACCCGGCATTCTCCTTTGAGCTCTTCTACCGGCGCCTTCGAAAGCGGAAGACCGGCCTGAAGCGCGCCCTGCTGGACCAGGGCCTGGTCTCCGGCATCGGAAACATCTACGCCGACGAAGCCCTGTGGCGGTCCAGGCTCCACTATGCGCGCCCCACCGATACGCTCCGCCGCGCAGAGGCCCAGCGCGTCATCGACGGCGTCCGCGAGGTGATGCTGGACGCCCTGGCGGCCGGCGGCACCAGTTTCGACTCCCTGTACGTCAACGTCAACGGTGCCTCCGGGTACTTCGACCGGTCCCTCAACGCCTACGGGCGCGCAGGAGAACCGTGCAAGCGGTGCGCCGCGGCCGGGATCCACGCGACCATCCGCCGTGAGCAGTTCATGAACCGCTCCTCGCACACCTGCCCCGTCTGCCAGCCGCGCCCCCGCAACGGGCGCTGGTAGCCCCCGCTGCAGCCTTCCGCCCCGATATCCCGCGAAATTCCGCGGCCAGGCAGTAGATTGAGGGAAGCCGAGCAGCCGCTTCAGCCACTCAGGAGATCCGAAAAGCCTTGCACCTCAAAAGCCTCACCGTCCGGGGGTTCAAGTCCTTTGCGTCCGCCACCACCTTCGAGTTCGAACCGGGCGTAACGGCCGTCGTGGGCCCGAACGGGTCCGGCAAATCGAACGTCGTGGATGCCTTGGCCTGGGTCATGGGGGAGCAGGGCGCCAAGACCCTCCGCGGCGGGAAGATGGAGGACGTCATTTTCGCCGGAACGTCCGGCCGGCCGCCCCTGGGCCGGGCCCACGTTTCACTGACCATCGACAACACCGACGGCGCACTGCCCATCGAATACAGCGAAGTCACCATTTCCCGGACCCTGTTCCGCACCGGAGGCTCGGAGTACGCCATCAATGGGGCCGCCTGCCGGTTGCTGGACATCCAGGAGCTGCTGTCAGACTCCGGGCTGGGCCGTGAGATGCACGTCATCGTCGGCCAGGGCCAGCTGGACCGCGTCCTGCACGCCACCCCCGAGGACCGGCGCGGCTTCATCGAGGAAGCCGCCGGAATCCTCAAACACCGCAGGCGCAAGGAGCGCACCGTCCGCAAACTCGAGGCCATGCAGGCTAACCTCCAGCGCCTCACCGACCTCACCGGCGAAATCCGGCGTCAGCTCACGCCGCTGGGCAAGCAGGCAGAGGTGGCCCGCCGCGCCCAGCGTGTCCAGTTCGATGTCCGCGACGCCCGCGCCCGCCTGCTCGCCGACGACCTTGTCCAGCTGCAGCAGGCGCTCGAAAAGGACGTGGCGGACGAGGAAGCACTGAAGGCGCGCCGGACCGCCGTCGAACAGGAACTCGAAACCGGACGCAGGCAGCAGGCCGCCCTGGAACAACTGGCCGCGGAGGCCACCCCGCGGCTCAATGCCGCCAGGGATACCTGGTACCGGCTGTCCACGGCCCGGGAGAGGCTGCGTTCACTCGGATCGCTCGCCGGCGAACGCAGCCGCTTGCTCGGATCCGAGGATGAAGCGCCCGTGTCCGGCAGGGACCCCGACCAACTGGACCGGCAGGCAGCCCGGGTGCGCCAGGAACTGGCCGAACTGGAACAGGACATCGCGGGCCGGCAGGACAAACTGGAGTCGGCCACGGCCGCGAAGGCCGAGGCCGAGCGGGCCGCGCTGGCGGAGGACCAGCGGCTGACGGCAGAACTCCGGGCACTGGCCGACCGCAGGGAAGGGCTGGCCCGGCTGGCAGGGCAGGTCGCCGCGGCGAGGTCGCGGGTGGAGTCCGCCCAGGCCGAACTGGGCCGCCTCCGGGAATCCCTTGCCGCCGGGACGGAGCGCCGCGCCCGCGCCCAGGCGGAGTTCACGGCGCTGGAAAACCAGGTAGCGGGCGTGGAAGAGGGCGAGGAGTCCCTCGACGCCGACTACGAGGCCGCCAGCGAAGTCCTGGACGCCGTGCTGCAGGAAATCGCCGACCTCAAGGCCGCCGTGAACGAAGGGATCCGCAAACGCGATGCGCTGGCAGCACGCCTCGAGGCGCTGAAGCTCGGCCTGGACCGCAAGGACGGCGCCCGGCATGTGCTGGATTCGGGGCTCGCCGGGGTGCAGGGGAGCCTCGCCGCGGAATTGACCGTTCGCAGCGGCTACGAGACGGCCGTGGCCGCCGCCCTGGGTGAGGCGTCAGGAGCCGTCCTGGTGCGGGACCAGGCAGCGGCGGCTGACGTTCTGCAGCTGCTTAAGGACGACGACGCCGGGCGGGCGTCGCTGCTCCTCGCGTCCGCCGCCGCGGACCATCAAGGCGGCACCGGTGCCGGGCCGCTCCCAGACGGGGCGGCGTGGGCAGCGGACCTGCTGGACGGCCCCGCCGGCCACCTGCCGCTGGTCAGGCACCTCCTGTCCGGAACCGCCGTCGTCGACGGCATGGATGCCGCGGCCGTGCTCGTGGCCGCCAGGCCCGGCCTGACGGCGGTCACCCGGGAAGGCGACGTTTTCACCGCCGTGTCCGTGACGGGCGGCTCGGCCTCGGCACCGTCCCTCCTGGAGGTCCAGGCAGCAGTGGACGACGCCGGCCGCGACCTGTCGGCCGTCACCGCCGGCCTGGAACGGAACCGGTTCGCCCTCGCGGCAGCGGAGGCACGGCGCGCCGGGGCGCAGGAGGCAGCGGACGCCGCGCTGGACAAGCTGCATGAATCAGATGCACGCCTGGCTGCCGTGGCCGAACGGCTCGGCCACCTTAACTCGGTCCTGCGCAGTGCCGTCGGGGAAAGCGACCGGCTGGCGGCATCCCTGGCCCGGGCGGAAGAGAACGTGGCGGCGGAAGAGGAAGCGCTGGCGGCCATCACCGCACGGCTTGCCGCCGCCCAGGAAGTGCCAGTGGAGCAGGAACCTTCCACCGGCCAGCGCGACGCCCTGGCCCGCGCCGCGTCTGCTGCCCGGGCAGCCGAGGTGGAAGCGCGCCTCTCCCTGCGCAGCGCCGAAGAGCAGCTCGCGGCCACCCGGAACCGGGCGGTGTCCCTGGAACGGGCGGCTGCCACCGAACGGCGGGCCCGCGAGGAAGCGGCTGAACGGGCCCGCCGGCGCCGTGTCCAGTCGCGGCGGGCCGCGGCCGTTTCCACCGCCGTCGGCGCTGCCCTGCGCTACGTGGATGTCTCGGTGGACCTGGCCCGCCACGAACGGGACCAGGCGGAGGAAGACCGGGAACTGCGCGACCGGTCCCTGCAGGATATCCGCCAGGCCAACGATGCCCTGGCCCGGGAACTGGCTGACCTCACCGACAACGTGCACCGCGACGAGCTCGCCAGGGCACAGCAGCGGGCCAGGATCGAGGCGGTGGAAACCCGCTCCGTCGACGAACTGGGCATCACCCCCGAAGCGCTGGTCGCCGAATTCGGGCCGCACGTTCCGGTACCCGTGCCGGCGGAGGAGTCCGGCGACAAGTGGGCGGCCCTGCGCGCCCCGGTTGATGCCGCCGGCGAGGAGATCCGGGACGGCAAACCCTTCGTCCGGGAAGAACAGGAGAAACGGCTGCGCAAGGCCGAACGCGACCTGGCCAGCCTGGGCAAGGTCAACCCCCTGGCCCTGGAGGAGTTCGCCGCTCTTGAAGAACGCCACCAGTTCCTCAGCACCCAGCTCGAGGACCTCAAAGCCAGCCGCCGCGACCTGCTGGACATCATCAAAGAGGTGGACGAGCGGGTACAGCGCGTCTTCACCGAAGCCTTCGAGGACACCCAGGCGCAGTTCGTGCGGGTCTTCGAGCGCCTCTTCCCCGGCGGCGAAGGGCGGCTGGTCCTCACCGACCCCGCCGACATGCTCACCACCGGCATCGAAGTCGAAGCCCGCCCCGCGGGCAAGAAGATCAAGCGGTTGTCGCTGCTCTCCGGTGGTGAACGCTCGCTCACCGCTGTGGCGCTGCTGGTGGCCATCTTCAAGGCGCGGCCGTCACCGTTCTACGTGATGGACGAAGTGGAGGCCGCCCTGGACGACACGAACCTGGGCCGGCTGATCACCATCTTCGAAGAACTCCGGGAGTCCAGCCAGCTCATCGTCATCACCCACCAGAAGCGCACCATGGAAGTCGCGGACGCGCTTTACGGCGTGACCATGCGCGGCGACGGCGTTTCCACCGTGATCAGCCAGCGCCTCGGTGCTGGAGTCTAAGGGGCCTGTGAGAAGCTAGGGGAGTGAATGACATCCTTCCCATAATCCTGTCCATCCTTGCTGCCCTGGTGGTTATCGGCGGGCTGATTCCGGTCCTGCTCAAGACGCGGAGGAACATCACCCGGTACCCCGGCACCCGCGATGCCAACGATCCCGAGGTCCGCTCCGGCGGCAGCACGGCGGTGCTGGACCGCGAGGGAACGATCGAACGCCATGCCCCGGCGGGCGCCGACGTCGAAGGCCTGGAAACCACCACGGTTCCCGACGACGCGGCCGGGCTGGAAGTCATCCCCGTTGAAACCCCGCTGCCCGTCGCCGGGCGGCTCACCCGGCTGCGCGAGCGGCTGGTCCGCTCCAACAACATCATGGGCAAGGGACTGCTGGCCCTGCTCTCCAGCGACAAGATCGACGAGAGCGTCTGGGACGAGGTGGAGGAAACCCTCCTCCTCGCGGACCTGGGCACCGAGCCCACCATGCAGCTCGTGGACGCCCTGCGGGAACGGGTGAAGGTGCTGGGCACCAGGACCCCGGAACACGTCAAGGCCATGCTCCGCGAGGAACTGATCAAGATCGTGGACCCCACCATGGACCGCAGCCTCAATGTCCAGCGCCACGGCGACAAGCCCGCCGTCATGATGGTGGTGGGCGTCAACGGCGTCGGCAAGACGACCACCGTCGGCAAGCTGGCCCGCGTGCTGGTCGCCGAGGACAAGGACGTCATCCTGGGCGCCGCCGACACGTTCCGGGCGGCCGCCGCCGAGCAGCTGGCAACGTGGGGCCAGCGCGTGGGCGTTCCCACCGTGAAATCGGACCTCGACGGCGCCGACCCCGCCTCCGTCGCCTATGAGGCCGTCAGGGCAGGCATTGACCAGGAAGTGGACGTCGTCATGATTGACACCGCCGGCCGCCTCCAGAACAAGGTGGGCCTGATGGACGAACTCGGCAAGGTCAAGCGCGTTGTGGAGAAGCTGGCCGAAGTGGACGAAGTGCTGCTGGTGCTGGACGCCACCACCGGCCAGAACGGCCTGAACCAGGCACGCGTGTTCTCCGAAGTGGTCAACATCACCGGCATCGTCCTGACCAAACTGGACGGCACCGCGAAGGGCGGCATCGTTGTCGCCATCCAAAAGACGCTGGGCGTGCCCGTGAAGCTCATCGGCCTGGGCGAAGGCGCCGACGACCTTGCCCCCTTCGAAACCGAAGGGTTCGTTGACGCCCTGCTGAACTAGGAACACCTCACTGCGGCCCGCCCTGTCTTAGGACAGGGCGGGCCGCAGTGTTTCCCGGGTGGCCAGCCAGGCAGTGGCGGCCACCAGCATGACCCCGCCCGTGACCCCGAAAGCCCAGCCGAAACCAAGCCGGTCCGCGAGCACACCTGCCACCACAGGCCCCACGATCGCGCCGACGTCGGACGTCATCTGGTAGACGGCGAGCACCTTGCCTCCTGACCGGCCGTTGCCGATCACGTCGGCGATGGCGGCCTGCTGGGCTGGGCCGAAGAGTCCGGCGCCGATGCCAGCCACCGCGGACGCGGTGAGGAACCACACGACATCGGACGTCAGGCCGATCCCCGCGGTCGCCAGCCCGGCCACCGCTAGCCCCCACAGCATCATGGGTTTGCGTCCCAGCGAGTCCGCCAGCCGCCCCGAAAAGGTCAGCGCCGCGGCGTTGCCGGCCGCGAACACGGCAAGGGCCAGCCCGGCAGCCTCCGGACCGGCGCCGACCGCGGCAGCCGCGAACAGTGGAACCGTCGCCATCCGGACGCCGAACGTCGCCCAGCCGTTGGCAAAGCTGGACGCCAGGGCGGCCCGGTACGGCCCGGTCGCCAAGGCCTCCCCGAACGGCATATCGGGAGCCCGGTGCTCGGCCGGCGCGGACCCGCGCCGCTGATGGCTCAGCTGGGTCTGCACCACCGTGGCCGCCACCACCAGGGCCGCAGCGTAGGCGAGGAACGGTACCCTCAGGCCAAGGCCGGCCAGCAGCCCGCCCACGATGGGCCCGCAGACATTCCCGATCAGGAACGCGGAGGCGTACGCGCCGGAAATCCGCCCCCGGCTTTCGGGGGGCGCGAGCCGTACCACGAGGGCCATGGAGGCTACCGTGAACATCACCGAACCCGCGCCGCCGAGTCCGCGGAACAGGAGCAGCTGCCAGTAGCTGCCGGCAAAGGCACACGCGGCGGTTGACGCCGCCACGATCAGCAACCCGGACACATACACGGGCCGTTCGCCGAGCTTCGCAATCAGGGCGCCGCCCGCTGGGGCGAACACCAGGCGCATGAAGGCGAAGATGGCCACGATCACTGCGGCCTCGGTGTTTCCCACGCCGAAGGTTGTGGCGAATTGCGGCAATACGGGCGCAACAAGCCCGAAGCCAAGGGCAATCAGGAACGCCGCGGCCAGCATCACCACGATGTCGCGGGGAAGCTTCTCCCGCCGGGGCCGCAGGCGGGCCAGGATCCTTGAAGTGGCGCCGCTTCCGCGGGGTGATGCCGTCATGGTGCACAAGTCCTTGCTGAACCGGTAGAGGGGTGGCTGCGCGAACGCCGAAACATAACCGTAACAAAGCGGATATGCACCATTTACTTCCTAGAGGTTGTTGTAACAGACCGGCAATCTAAATCCTCCGCGGGCGAAACACGCCGGCGACACACTCATTACAGGACGCAAAAAGGCGTTGGCAGGCGGAGCGATCCGCAAGATTCGATGAGAGAGGACGTGCACCATGGAACTTACCGCAGGTCACGTTTGGGTCATGGTGGCGGCAGCGCTCGTGCTGTTCATGACACCCGGTCTGGCATTTTTCTACGGCGGCATGACCCGCGCCAAGGCAGCACTGAACATGATGATGATGAGCTTCATCTCCATCGGCATGGTCGGCGTTGTGTGGGTCCTGTGGGGCGCCTCCATGAGCTCGGGCGAAGGGTTCCTGGAAATCGTGGGCAACCCGTTCGCTACCTTCGGGCTTGAGGGGATTACCACGCCCGACGGGCTGATCAAGGTCGGCTACGCGGCCACGTTCGCCATCATCACCGTCGCCCTGATCAGCGGCGCCATCGCCGACCGCGCCAAGTTCGGTGCCTGGTCCGTGTTCGTTCCCGTGTGGGTCACGCTGGTCTACTGCCCGCTGGCCTACATGGTCTGGGGCGGCGGCCTGTTCGGCCCCGAAGGCGCCATCGGAAAGGCTCTCGGCCCCGCGATCGACTTCGCCGGCGGCACCGTTGTCCACATCAACGCCGGTGTGGCCGCGCTGATCCTGGTCCTGATCATCGGCAACCGCAAGGGCTTCGGCAAGGACCCCAACCACCGCCCGCACAACATTCCGTTCGTCATGCTGGGCGCCGCCATCCTGTGGTTCGGCTGGTTCGGCTTCAACGGCGGCGCCGCCACCACGGCGGAACAGGGCGGCCTCATCTGGATCAACACCCTCGCAGCCCCGGCTGCCGCCATGCTCGGCTGGCTGGTGACCGAGCGCATCCGCGACGGCCACCCCACCTCCCTGGGCGCCGCGTCCGGCGTCGTCGCCGGCCTCGTTGCCATCACCCCGGCCTGCGCCAACGTCAGCCCGGTCGGTGCACTTGGCCTCGGCGTCGTTGCCGGTGTGGCCTCCGCCCTGGCAGTCGGCCTGAAGTTCCGCTGGGGCTTCGACGACTCGCTCGACGTCGTCGGCGTCCACCTGGTCTCCGGCATCATCGGCACCGTGGCCCTGGGCTTCATCGCCCTGCCCACCGACGGTGTTGGCGGCGGCCTCTTCTACGGCGGCGGACTGACCCAGCTCTGGGCCCAGCTGGCAGCAGCCGGCATCGCGATCGCCTACTCGGCAGTCCTGACGGCCATCATCGCGCTGGCCATCCACAAGACCATGGGCTTCCGGGTCTCCCAGGAACAGGAAACGGTGGGTGTGGACCTCAGCCTGCACGCCGAGACCGCCTACGAATTCGGCCTCAGCGGCCACGGCGGAAGCTTCCAGCCGCTGCACGACATGATCACCGGCAAGGCCCAGGCGGAATCCGCCCAGGCACAGGGTGCGCAGCAGAGCCAGTCAGCAACAGGTAAGGAAAGCGTGGGGGCATGAAACTGATCACCGCAATCGTCAGGCCGGAAAAGCTCGAAGCCATCCGGGAAGGACTGGAAGCCTACGGCGTACAGGGCCTGACGGTCAGCGCAGCCAGCGGATACGGACGGCAGCGAGGCTACACCGAGGTCTACCGCGGAGCCGAATACAACGTGGACCTGCTGCCGAAGATCCGGGTTGAAGTCCTGGCCACCGATGAACAGGCGGATGACATCCTGGACGTCATCATCGCCAGCTCCAACACCGGCCGTGCCGGGGACGGCAAGGTCTGGACCATCGACGTCCACGAGGCAGTGCGGGTCCGCACCGGTGAACGCGGAGTAGCCGCGATCTAGGGCAAGGAAAAACAGGACGGGGCGGGAACCGGAAGGTTCCCGCCCCGTCCTGTTTCGGCGTTAAGGCTGCCTCTGACGCCGCCTTCGCGGCGCCGGCTGGGCTGCTTAGTCCTTGCGCCGGTTGGTGGGCCAGGACGCCGGGCCAGCCGAGCCGGCGTCGTACTCCTCCAGCGGCACCTCACCGTTCCCCCATGCCTTCAGCACCGGTTCCACGATCCGCCAGCAGTCCTCCGCCGTGTCGCTGCGCACGGACAGGAGCGGATCGCCCGTCAGGACGCCCTCGAGGACCTCGCCGTAGGGGAGGAGGTCGGAGGCGCTCAATTCGGCCTCCAGGGTGACCCGGCCCAGGCTGAAGATGTTCCCCGGTCCGTTGACGTCGACGTCGAACGCCAGCGTGTCAGGGCCGAAACCGATCCGCAGCTGGTTGGGCGAGTCCACGCCCGTGAAGCCGTCCGGGAGGTGGGGTACCGGCAGGAACGTCACCACTGCCTCCTTGCGCTTGTCGCCCAGGGCCTTGCCGGAGCGCAGGATGAACGGCACGCCGCGCCAGCGCCAGTTGTCGATGTCCACCCGGATCTCGGCCAGCGTCTCCGTTTCCCTCCCCGCGTCCACGCCTTCCTCGCTGGCGTAGTCGGGGACGTCCTTGCCCGCCACCGTGCCGGCCGTGTACCGCGCCCTGCGCGTTGAACCGCTGAAGGGCGCGCGGACGCTGCTGGCGCGCAGGACCGTGGATACGGCGTCGCGCAGGTCGCGCTCGCCGATGGTGGCGGGAGGCTCGATGGCCATCAGGGCCATGACCTCCAGGAGGTGGCTCTGGATCATGTCGCGCAGGGCCCCGGCGCCGTCGTAGTACCTGGCACGGCCTTCCAGCGCCAGGTTCTCGTCGAAGAAGATCTCCACCTTTTCCACGTGCTGCCGGTTCCACACCGGCTCCAGGAAGTTGTTGGCGAACCGCAGCCCGAGGATGTTCAGGACAGTGGCCTTGCCCAGGAAGTGGTCAACGCGGTGGATGTGCTCTTCCGGGACCAGACGGGCCAGGGTCCGGTTCAGGGAGCGGGCTGACTCCTCGCTGGAACCGAACGGCTTCTCCATCACCAGTCGGGTGCCCTCCGGCACCTCCTCCGGGCTGAGCGTTTCGCAGGCTTGCTGGCTGATCCGCGGCGGGAGTGCAAAGTAGACGGCCACCGGCCCCGGCAGGTCCGCCAGCAGCCGTGCCAGCTGGCCCCGGGCCGTCACGTCCAGCTGGTGGTAGACCGTATCCTTCTGCAGCGCCGCGAGCGATTCCTTGCCATCTGCATCGGCAGCGCCGGCGGCGGGGCCAAAGGAAGCCTGCACCCGCTCCCGCCACTGTTCGGGGGTCCACGGGTCCGAGCCCGCCCCCACCAGCCGCAGGCCCTCCGCCCGGCCCGCGGCCACCAGGCGGGCCAGCCCGGGCAGCAGCAGCCGGCCGGTCAGGTCGCCGGAGGCACCAAGGATGAGCAACGTCTTCACAGTTGTCTGGCTCGTCATCTGGCCAGCATGCCATCTACCTGGCCCGACTTGGTACCCTAGATAGTCGAGTCCCGATCATCTCCTGAAAGAAGTTCACGGCGCGTGTTCAATTCACTCTCTGACCGGTTGACAGCAACCTTCAAGAATCTCCGCGGCAAGGGCCGCCTGACGGAGGCCGACGTCGATGCCACCGTCCGGGAGATCCGCCGCGCCCTGCTGGATGCCGACGTCGCTGTCCCGGTCGTCCGTGAATTCACCGGCCGGGTCCGCGAACGCGCCCTCGGTGCCGAAGTTGCGGCGGCGCTGAACCCCAGCCAGCAGATCGTCAAGATCGTCAACGAGGAACTCGTGGAGATCCTCGGCGGCGAAACCCGCAGGATCAGGCTGGCGAAGAACGGCCCCACCATCATCATGCTCGCCGGCCTCCAGGGTGCCGGTAAGACCACCCTTGCCGGCAAGCTGTCCAAGTGGCTGAAGGCCCAGGGCCACAGCCCCATGCTGGTGGCCTGCGACCTGCAGCGCCCAAACGCCGTCACGCAGCTCCAGGTGGTAGGCCAGCGCGCCAACGTGCCGGTCTTCGCCCCGCACCCCGGCGCCACCTCCCAGGAACTGGACCAGCCGGCCGGCGACCCCGTCGCCGTCGCCCGTGCCGGTGTCGAGGAAGCCCGCCAGAAGCTGCACGACGTCGTCATCGTCGACACCGCCGGACGCCTCGGCATCGACGCGGACATGATGGAGCAGGCCCGTCAGATCCGCCGCGCCATCGTCCCGAACGAAGTCCTCTTCGTGATCGACTCCATGATCGGCCAGGACGCCGTGAACACGGCGCTCGCCTTTGACGACGGCGTCAACTTCACGGGCATCGTGCTGTCCAAGCTCGACGGCGACGCCCGCGGCGGTGCGGCGCTGTCCGTCGCCTCGGTCACCGGCAAGCCCGTCATGTTCGCCTCCACGGGCGAAGGCCTGGACGACTTCGAACTCTTCCACCCCGACCGGATGGCCTCGCGCATCCTGGACATGGGCGACATCCTCACCCTCATCGAACAGGCCGAGAAAGCCTGGGACAAGGATGAAGCGGCCAGGATGGCGAAGAAGTTCGCCGACCAGGAAGACTTCACCCTCGAGGACTTCCTGGCCCAGATGCAGCAGATCCGCAACATGGGCTCCATGAAGAAGATGCTCATGATGATGCCGGGCGCGCAAAACATCCGCCAGCAGCTTGAGCAGTTCGACGAGCGCGAAATCGACCGTGTCGAAGCGATCGTCCGCTCGATGACGCCGCACGAGCGGGTGGCGCCCAAGATCATCAACGGCTCCCGCCGGGCACGCATCGCCCGCGGTTCCGGCGTCCACGTCTCCGAGGTCAATGGCCTGCTGGAGCGCTTCGCCCAGGCCCAGAAGATGATGAAGAAGATGGCCCAGGGCGGCATGCCGGGCATGCCCGGGATGCCCGGCCTTCCGGGCGCCGGCGGCGGGGCGCGGAAGAATGCCAAGAACGCCCCGAAGAAGAAGGCCAAGTCCGGCAACCCGGCCAAGGCGGCGCAGGAGCGCAAGGAGGCCGAGGCGCGCCGTGCCAACGCGTCCAAGGCGCTGCCCACCGGTGCAGCGTTCGGCCAGCAGGGTGGCGACTTCGATCCCTCCCAGCTGAACCTGCCCAAGGGCTTCGACAAGTTCCTCGGCAAGTAGCGGCCCAACTCAGTAGCGCCAAGTGTCGTTTTGAGCGTTCAAAACGACACTTGGCGCTACCTACTTGGGATGTCGGTGCCGTGGAATAGGGTTGGGAGATGTTCAAGCAGAGGGTAGTGTTCGTGCACGGCGCCGGAAGCTTCGGTGCCGCAGCGTGGCCGCGCCAGCACGGCATGGCGTTGTCCTACGATGCCCTGTTCCTGCGCCGGCACGGGTACGACCCCGTCGCCGAACCCGCGGAGTCCTCTTTCACGGAGGACATGGACATCGTGCTGCGGTCACTGGCCGACGACGGCCGGGGAGCTGCCGGGGGACATGTGGTGGCACATTCCCAGGGGGCCATCGCCGCCATGATGGCCGCCGTCGAACGCCCCGACCTTGTATATTCCCTGACCCTGGTGGAACCGGCGTGCCTCTCGCTGACCGCCGAACTGCCGGCCACTGCGGCGCACATCAGCCTGATGCGGCCCCTCCTGGAGGTCCGGCACCAGCTCGGCGACGAGGACTTCCAGCGCGAGTTCGTCCGCCGCGTCTACGCCACGGACCTGCAACAGCCGGCCACCGCAGAGGAAAAGCGCTCCGCCCGGAGGCTGCGGCTCCAGGTACCCTCATGGGAGGCGCCGCTGCACATCGTTCCGGGCGTTCCCACCCTTGTCCTGACCGGGGGCTGGGAGCCGCTGTACGAGGAGATTGCGGGCTACCTGCGGGAGACCGGCGCCCGGCACCGCGTTGCCGCGGGCGGGCACCGGCCCCATGATTCGCAGGACGGCGACCACGCCATCCGGCAGTTCATTGGCGAGGTCAGCCGGAGCGAACCGGCCCGGGCGTCCTAGCTGCCCGCGGGCACCTTCAGTTCAGGAAGGTAGACCTTGCCGCCGGCGGCGAGGAACTCCTCGCTCTTCTCCCGCATTCCGGATGCCATTTCCGCCAGCGCCGCCTGCGAATCGGCCGACCCGTATTCGTCCCGGATGTCCTGGCTGATCCGCATCGAGCAGAACTTCGGCCCGCACATGGAGCAGAAGTGGGCCGTTTTGGCCGGTTCGGCCGGAAGGGTTTCGTCGTGGAACGCCTCGGCCGTCTCGGGGTCCAGGGACAGCGCGAACTGGTCCCGCCAGCGGAACTCGAAGCGGGCCTTGGACAGGGCGTCGTCCCGTTCGTGCGCGCCCGGGTGCCCCTTGGCGAGGTCCGCGGCGTGGGCCGCGATCTTGTAGGTGATCACGCCCGTCTTCACGTCGTCCTTGTTGGGCAGGCCCAGGTGTTCCTTCGGGGTGACGTAGCAGAGCATCGCGGTGCCGTACCGGGCGATTTCCGTGGCGCCGATGGCCGAGGTGATGTGGTCATAGCCGGGGGCGACGTCGGTCACCAGGGGGCCCAGGGTGTAGAACGGGGCGCCCTTGCAGAGTTCCTGCTGGCGCTCCACGTTTTCGCGGACCAGGTGGAACGGCACGTGGCCGGGGCCTTCCACCATCACCTGGACGTCGTATTCCCAGGCGCGCTGGGTGAGCTCTGCCAGGGTGTCCAGCTCGGCGAACTGGGCGGCGTCGTTGGCGTCCGCGGTGGCACCGGGGCGCAGGCCGTCGCCCAGGGAGAACGCGACGTCGTACTTGGCGAAGATTTCGCAGAGCTCGTCGAAGTGGGTGTAGAGGAAGTTCTCCTGGTGGTGTGCAAGGCACCAGCCGGCCATGATGGACCCGCCGCGCGAGACGATGCCCGTGACCCGGTTGGCGGTCAGCGGCACATAACGCAGCAGCACGCCGGCGTGGATGGTCATGTAGTCCACGCCCTGCTCGCACTGTTCAATCACGGTGTCGCGGAAGATCTCCCAGGTCAGGGCGTTCGCTTCGCCGTTGACTTTTTCCAGGGCCTGGTAGATGGGAACGGTGCCGATCGGCACGGGGGAGTTGCGGATGATCCACTCCCTGGTGGTGTGGATGTCGTCGCCGGTGGACAGGTCCATGACCGTGTCGGCGCCCCACTGGGTGGCCCACTGCAGCTTGTCCACCTCTTCGGCGATGGAGCTGGTGACCGCAGAGTTGCCGATGTTGGCGTTGATCTTCACCAGGAAGGCCTTGCCGATGATCATCGGCTCGGATTCGGGGTGGTTGATGTTGCTGGGGATGATCGCCCGGCCGGCGGCCAGCTCGCTGCGGACCAGTTCGACGTCGCAGTTCTCCCGAAGCGCCACGAACCGCATTTCCGGCGTGATGATCCCCTGCCGGGCATAGTGCATTTGGGTCACCGTGCGGCCTTCGACGGCGCGGCGGGGCACCGGCTGCGCGCCCTTCCACTCTGCCGAGGCGGCGCCGCGGCGCAGCGCCGAGCGGCCGTCGTCGAGCAGGTTCCGCTCCCGGCCGCTGTACGCTTCGGTGTCCCCGCGCTCTGCGATCCACTGCTCCCGGAAGGGCTGCAGGCCGCGTACCGGGTCGCTGCCCGGGCCCGCAGTCCGGTACGTCCGGAAGGGAGGGTTGGGCTGGCCGTTCGGCGAATCCTGCAGCGCAATCTCGGTCACCGGGACCCGGATCCCGGACCCGGCGTCTTCGATGTACGCCAGCGAATGCGACTTCAGGGACTGGGTCACCTGCGGTGCTTCCGCGGACTCCCCGGCCGGGATCCGGGCAGGGTTCAACTGGGTGTTTTGTGTACTCAAGGAATACTCACTTCCTTCGCCGGCATTACCCGGACAGGTTCAACGGTCGCAGGCTGCGTCAGCCCGATCTCAGCCCCTGCAGGGGCACCCGTGTGGTCAGGAACGAAGCTACCACACGCCCCGCAGCGAGCCCCGTAACATTCCCCGGTGCTAGCCTGTGCGGGCAGCGAAAGGAAGTACCGATGCCAGAAGTCATCGAGTTCAGCGGCCCCATCCTGACCGGCCCGGAGAGCGTGGAGCACGGGCTCTGGTCGGTCGATGGCCGGCTCACGTTCAGCCGCCCTGCATCACCGCCTGGCCGGATCCTCGACGGGTGGGTGCTGCCGGGGTTCGCGGATGCCCACTGCCATATTGGCCTCGGCCCCGGCGGGCCCGTCGACTCCGCCACCGCTGAAGAGCAGGCCAGGGCAGACCTCAACGCCGGAACACTCCTGGTCCGGGACGCGGGCTCGCCCGCGGACACCCGCTGGATGCAGGGCGGCCGGGACTTCCCCGTCCTCATCCGTGCCGGCCGGCATATTGCGCGGACGCGGCGCTACCTGCGGGGGTTCGCGGAGGAAGTCGAGCCGGACGGCCTCGTCGAGGCCGTCCGCAAGCAGGCGCGCGACGGCGACGGCTGGGTCAAACTGGTGGGGGACTGGATCGACAGGGGCATCGGTGACCTGGCGCCGTCCTTTCCCGCCGCCGTCGTACGCGATGCCGTCCAGGCCGCCCATGACGAAGGCGCCCGGGTAACGGCCCACTGCTTCGCCGAAGACACCCTCGACCAGATGCTCGACGCCGGCATCGACTGCATCGAGCATGCCACCGGGCTCCTGCCCCGGCACCTGCCGCGCTTCGCGGAGCAGGGTGTGCCGATCGTGCCCACCCTGGTCAACATTGCAACATTCCCCCACATCGCCGCGCAGGCGGAGCCGAAGTTTCCCCGCTACGCCGCCCACATGCGGGCGCTCTGGGAACGCCGGGCCGAACGGGTAGCGGAGGCCTATGAAGCCGGCGTGCGGATCTTCGCCGGCACGGACGCCGGCAGCGTCATCCGCCACGGCCGGATTGCGGACGAAATCCTGGCCCTGCACGCCGCCGGCCTCCCCATGGCCGCCGCCCTGGACGCGGCCTGCTGGTCAGCCCGTACGTGGCTGGGAGGGGACAATCTCGCCGAAGGTGCCCGGGCCGACGTCGTGGTGTGCGCCGAGGACCCGCGGGCAGTGCCAGAGACGGTCAGGGCGCTTGCGCACGTCGTGCTCGGCGGCCGGCTCATCCGGTGAGCCGAAGCCGCCGGAGATTCCCTGCCCGGCACTTGGAATAAATTGAAGCTTCAAGTAATTTTAATGGGTGGACACCTCATCCGGAGGGCCCGCACCACAGGGAGCATTCAATGACTGCAGAAGCCACCACCCAGGACCTCCTACCCGCCGACCTCGCCATGGGCACCGTCATGCTCAAGGTGGGCGACATGAAGGTCATGACCGACTACTACCAGCGCGCCCTCGGCCTTGACGTCGTGGCGGAACAGGACGGGGGACTGTACCTGGGCCGGCTCCGGAAGCCGCTGGTGCACCTCGCGCCGGCCCCGGGCCTGAACCTCCCCGGCAGGGGCGAGGCGGGCCTCTTCCACACCGCGCTGCTCTTCGAGGACCAGGCGTCCCTGGCGGCCACCATTGCCACCGCCGCGCAGTACGAGCCGCGGGCCTTCACCGGCAGCGCCGACCACCTCGTCAGCGAGGCCTTCTACTTCACCGACCCCGAAGGCAACGGCATCGAGCTCTACTGGGACCGGCCCCGCAGCAACTGGTCATGGAACGGGACCGACGTCGTCATGGACAGCCTGGCCCTGCCGCCGCAGCGGTACCTCGAACAGCACCTCACCGAGGAATCACTTGAAAGCCAGCGCGCCACGGCCGCCGGCGTCGGGCACGTGCACCTGCAGGTGGGCGACGTGCAGACCGCGCGCGATTTCTACGTCGGAACACTCGGCTTCGAAAAAACCGCCGGCTGGCACGGCCAGGCGTTGTTCGTCTCCGCCGGGCGCTACCACCACCACATGGCCATGAACGTCTGGAACAGCCGCGGCGCCGGTCCCCGCAAGGACACGCTTGGCCTGGGCGAGGTGCTCATCGAAGTTCCCGCCGGTGACGACGTCGGGGCGCTGGCTGACCGGCTCAAGGTCGCCGGAGTGCCAGCCCACCACACCGGCGCCGAACTCCGCTTTGAGGATCCGTGGCGCAACAAGCTCCGCGTGGCCATCCGGTAGGGCCATGCGTGCGTGGCCCTGCCCGCAGCTACTAGGCTGATGCCGTACACCCGGGCGGCCAGCGGCGCCCGGAATGCAGCTTTGCCGACGGAAGAAGGGCACATCCCATGGGCTTCACTGAGATCTTTGTCGCCACCCATGACGCAGCACTGAAACGCGCCGGCGTCCTCGACGAAGGACGCGGCGGTGCCGCCGCAGCGCCTGCCGGGCAGGCCGTGCGGATCCAGGGGATCAGCGATTTTGAAGTGGAGCAGCTGGGCGACCTCGCCGGAACCGCGGTGCACGCCGGCGGGGCCGACTACGAGCTGACGATGGTGGATGTGGCCAGCGACTCGCTCCTTGCCGTGCCGGCCGCCATGGTCCGCGCCCTGGCCGACCTGCTCACGTATGAGACCGAGGGCGAAGGCAACGTCCTTGACGACGTTGCCGAGCAGTGGGCCGCCCAGGAGGACATGCCCTTCGGCGCCGTCCAGGCCCGGGACTACGTCCAGCAGCTGGCGGAGCTGGCCGCCGGAATCGGCGATTCCGAACGCACGGGCCTGTACGTCTGGTCCGCCTGAACCGTGTGACGGCCGCCAAGTCGAATTAACGCCACTGATCTGGCACAATGGTCAGGTACTCGATCCGCGCGGCCCCTCTCTCCGTGTCCGGATCCTGTCCTTCGAACCCCCAAGTATGGCCCGCCCCACGGGTGCAGAAAGCCGGGTTCACCCCTTTTCTGAAACAGGAGTGACCACAAAAGTGGCCGTAAAGATTCGCCTTAAGCGCTTCGGCAAGATGCGCGCCCCGTACTACCGCATCGTCGTCGCCGACTCACGCACCAAGCGTGACGGCCGCGCCATCGAGGAAATCGGCAAGTACCACCCCACCGAGGAGCCCTCGTTCATCGAGGTCAACTCCGAGCGTGCACAGTACTGGCTGTCCGTCGGCGCCCAGCCGTCCGAGCAGGTTGCCGCGATCCTGAAGATCACCGGTGACTGGCAGAAGTTCAAGGGCCTGCCGGGCCAGGAAGGCACCCTCAAGACCAAGGTCGAGAAGGAAGCCTTTGTTGCCCCCGAGAAGGGCTCCGTCATCATCCCGGAAGCCATCACCAAGAAGGCTTCCAAGTCTGACGCTGCCGAGGCTCCGGCCGACGCCGAAGCTGAGACCACCGAGGCTGAGTAAATTGCTGGCAGAAGCGCTGGAACACCTGGTCCGCGGGATCGTCGATTCCCCGGACGACGTCAAGGTCAGCTCGAAGAGCAACCGCCGCGGGGACACCCTCGAGGTACGGGTTCATCAGGATGACCTTGGCCGGGTGATCGGCCGCCAGGGCCGCACGGCGCGCGCACTGCGCACCGTGGTGGCAGCGCTGGCCGGCGGCGAACCGGTCAGGGTCGACGTCGTCGACACCGACCGCCGCCGCTGAGCGCCTGGCAACAACAGCTTTTCCTCCGGCCCCTCCACCTGCAGGTGGAGGGGCCGGACTGCTTTCACCAACACGGTGCCTTCACCAAAAGACACCACAATCCGGAACAGGGGAATACATGCAGCTTCAGGTGGCGCGGATCGGCAAGCCGCACGGAATCCGCGGGGAAGTCACGGTCCAGGTCCTGACCGACGCCCCTGGGGACCGGTTCGTGCCCGGCACGCAGTTCGTCGTTGAGCCGGCCTCCTCCGGGCCGCTGACCGTCTCGAGCGCGCGCTGGAACAAGGACATCCTGCTGCTGGGCTTCGAGGAGGTGGCGGACCGGAACCGGGCCGAGACACTGCGCGGCGCCAAGCTCTTCATCGAAACCGAGGAGCTCGACGAGGACGACGACGAGGGCTGGTACGAGCACGAGCTGGTAGGCCTGGAGGCCCGGGTCGGCTCACAGGTGGTCGGCAAGGTGACGGCGCTGAACACCATGCCCGTCCAGGACCTGCTCATGGTCACCACCCCCGCCGGCGACGAGATCCTCATCCCGTTCGTGGAGCAGATCGTGCCCGAAGTGAACATCGAGGAAGGCTTCGTCCTGCTCACCCCGCCGGACGGACTCTTCGAACTGAACTCCGAGGAAGCCGGCACCGACGGCCCTGAAGGCAGGGACTAAGGTGCGGATCGACGTCGTCAGCATCTTTCCCGAGTACCTGGCGCCCCTTGAACTGTCCCTGATTGGCAAGGCCCGCCACGACGGAATCCTGGACCTGCACGTCCATGACCTGCGCAGCTTCACCACCGACCGGCACCGCACCGTTGACGACACGCCCTACGGGGGCGGCGCCGGCATGGTCATGAAGCCCGAGCCCTGGGCCCAGGCGCTGTCCGCGGTGGCGCAGGGCCGGCAGGATCCGCAGCAAAAGCCCGTCCTGATTGTGCCGTCGCCGGCAGGGGAGCGGTTCACCCAGGCCCTCGCGTACGAACTGGCGGAGGAGCAGCACCTGGCGTTCGCCTGCGGCCGCTACGAAGGCATCGACGAGCGCGTCATCGAATGGGCGCAGGAGCATTTCACCGTTCGTCCCGTCAGCCTGGGCGACTACGTGCTCAACGGCGGCGAGGTGGCGGTCCTGGCGATGGTGGAGGCCATCGGGCGCCTCCTGCCGGGCGTGGTGGGCAACCCGGAGTCCCTGGTCGAGGAGTCCCACTCGGACGGCCTCCTCGAATACCCGGTCTACACAAAACCTTCCGTCTGGCGGGACCGTGAGGTGCCGGCAGTGCTGCTCAGCGGCAACCACGGCAGGATCGCGCAGTGGCGCCGCCACGAACAGTACCGCCGGACGGCGGAGCGCCGCCCCGACCTGCTGGAAGGGTTCGACGCCGGCAGTCTCCCGCGTGCCGACCGCACCGCCCTGCAGGACCTGGGGTACGACGTGGTGGACGGCAGGCTGGCCCGCCGCCCGGATGCCGCAGGCGGAGAACGGGACTGACAGTCCCGGTGCAGGCCGGGCGATGCCGGGCCTGCCGATTGGCTGTTGCCCGGCCGCTGTGGCAAAATTAACCCTTGTGTCTGCTGGGTCCGCACCTGCCACAGGGGGTAGCGCGGCCAACAGCAAGGCAACCGGCCCCGTCAACCATTGAAGCGGCCGGACCACTTAATTTTCGGCGGCAATTACCGGTGCGCTCTCCAGCAGCCGGGCCTGCAGCCGTGACCCAAAGTGAATGACCTGTGGCGTTCACCAGGAGTGCAATCATGCATATTCTCGACTCCGTCGATGCAGCGTCGCTGCGCAACGATGTTCCCGAGTTCCGCGCGGGCGACACCCTCAAGGTGCACGTGAACATCATCGAAGGCAAGAACACCCGTGTCCAGGTCTTCCAGGGCTTCGTCCTGGGCCGCCAGGGCGACGGCGTCCGCGAAACCTTCACGGTCCGCAAGGTCTCCTTCGGTGTGGGCGTGGAGCGTACCTTCCCGGTGCACTCCCCGATCATCGAAAAGATCGAGGTTGTCACCAAGGGTGACGTCCGCCGCGCCAAGCTGTACTACATGCGTGCACTGCGTGGCAAGGCCGCGAAGATCAAGGAAAAGCGCGACTTCACCGCCGCCAAGTAAGTCCTTTCGGACCTGCACCATTCTGGAACGCGGCCGTGCCGGCAGCGCCGGAGCCACGCACCAGCGCCAGGATTACGGACCATGGACCAGACAAAACGCCAGCCCCGCACAATGGGCTGGCGTTTTGCGTTCCTGGCGCTGGTCCTTGCGGTCGCGGCCAGCGGGCTGGTCCGGTCGCTGTGGCTGGATGTCTACTTCATCCCCTCGGACTCCATGGAGCCACTCCTGGAAGACGGGGACCGGATCCTGGTCTCCCGGACCGACTTCCAGGCCGAACCCGTCCGGCGGGGGGACATCGTGGTCTTTGACGGGCGCGGAACGTTCGCCCCGCTGAACAGCGGCAAGGGCCCCGTGGTGGATGCCGCCGCCGCGTTTACCCAGTGGCTGGGACTCACCGGCAGCGACACCACCTACGTCAAACGCGTGATCGGGGTTCCCGGCGACACCGTGGCCTGCTGCGACGCCGGCGGGAAGATCACCGTCAACGGTGTACCGCTCGATGAGCCCTACATCTTCCCCGGCGAGGCCCCCAGTACGCAGAAGTTCACCGCCGTAGTGCCCGACGGCAGGCTTTGGCTGATGGGGGACCACCGGTCGGTCTCCGCGGATTCCCGCAGCCTGCTCGGCGCCCCGGGCGGCGGCATGGTCCCGCTGGGCCGGGTGATCGGCCGGCCGGTCCAGATCCTGTGGCCCCTTGATAGATTTGCTCCAGTATCCCGGCCGCCCGCAGCGGGGCCGACGACAGAGAACGGACGGTAAATGCCCGAGAACCACGCGCCGAATCCCGAGCCCCGCCATGACGGCGCATCGGAGCTCCCCGCCGTTCCGGCCCCGGAGGCGCCCGGCGCGGCACCGGCGCACGCGAAAGGCAGGGCTGCGGCCAGGGCAGAAGGCAAGCCCGCCGGCAACCCCCTCCTCGGATGGCTGAAGGAGATCGCCACGGTGGTGGTGATCGCGGTGGTGCTGTCCTTCCTCATCAAGACCTTCCTGTTCCGGGCCTTCTTCATTCCGTCCGAGTCAATGGTGAACACCCTCGACGTGGACGACCGGATCTTCGTCAACCTCCTGGTTCCAGAGCCGTTTGCGCTCAGCCGCGGCGACGTCGTGGTGTTCCGCGACACCAAAAGCTGGCTGCCGGCCGCCCCCGCGAAGACGGAGGGTCCGTTCACCTGGGTCCAGGACGGGCTGACGTTCGTGGGGCTCTTGCCGGACAACTCCGAGCAGCATCTGGTGAAGCGCGTCATCGGCCTGCCGGGTGACCACGTCGTGTGCTGCGACGCCGGCGGTAAACTGACTATCAACGGCACTGCCGTCGACGAGGCCTACATCAACCCCGCCGAAGTCCCGCAGGTCCGCAACTTTGACGTCACCGTCCCCGAAGGCAAGGTGTGGGTCATGGGCGATAACCGCAACCACTCCGCTGACTCCCGCGCGCACATGGAGACCGATGGCGGGTTCATCGACCTCAAGGACCTCGAAGGCAAGGCCGCCGTCATCGCATGGCCGCTGAACAGGATCAAGACCCTGGACAACTACCCGGACGTTTTCCGCAACGTGCCGGCGCCCCGCTGACCATGTCATCCGCAGTACCTGCCGCACCCCTTCAGGCACCGCCGAAAAAAGCGGCCGCACGGACGCGTAGCGGATCCCCGAAGACACCGGCTGCCGCCGGGAAGGCCCCCACGCTGAGGCACGAGCGCTCCTTCAAGGCGCAGGGCATCCGCTTCCTCGCAGGAGTGGACGAGGTGGGCCGCGGCGCCCTCGCCGGGCCGGTCAGTGTGGGCATCGCCGTCGTGGACCTCGAACGCCAGAAGCCGCTGGCAGGTGTCCGCGACAGCAAGCTGCTCAGTCCCGCCGAACGCGAACGGCTCGAGCCCCTGGTGCGCCGCTGGAGCGTGGCGTCGGCGGTGGGGCACGCCACGGCCGGGGAAATCGACGCCCTCGGGATCATCGCAGCCCTGCGGCTCGCCGGAACCCGGGCCTGGCAGAGCGTGCTGGCCGCCGGCGTCCTCCCCGACATGGTGCTGCTGGACGGCAGCCACAACTGGCTTTCCCCGGCAGAACAGCCCTCGCTGTTCGACCAGCCTGTGCCGGAGGCGCACTGCGATGCGCCGGTCCACACGAGGATCAAGGCGGACATGCAGTGCCTGAGCGTGGCGGCGGCCAGTGTCATCGCGAAGGTGGAGCGTGACCGGCAGATGCGCGAACTCCACCACGAGTACCCGGCCTACGGCTGGGACATCAACAAGGGATACGCTACCGCGGCACACCGGGATGTCCTGCGGGCGGCAGGCGCCACGCCCTACCACCGCGTGAGCTGGCGGCTGCTCGGCGGCGAACTGCAGGGCCCCGACGACGCTGACACGGACGGCACCGGAGAAGCCTGACTTCCCCTGCGCGGCGCCAGCCGTGCCGGAGATGGTGCAAGATGGAAGCATGAGTGCTGAGGATCTTGAGAACTATGAAACCGACATGGAGCTTCAGCTCTATCGTGAATACCGCGATGTCGTCGGCCTGTTCAGCTACGTTGTCGAGACCGAGCGGCGCTTCTACCTCGCCAACCACGTGGACCTCCAGGCGCGCAGCGCCGACGGCGAAGTCTACTTTGACCTGACGCTCCAGGATGCCTGGGTCTGGGATGTCTACCGCTCGGCGCGGTTCGTCAAAAGCGTCCGGGTCCTGACCTACAAAGACGTCAACGTCGAGGAACTGCCGCGCAACGAGGAACTTGCGCTGCCCAAGGACGTGGACCTGGGCAACTAGCGCCAACCCGACCTTTCCTCCACACCCGGGCCTGTCCACATAGGACAGAAACCGCCTGTCCTCCGCAGCCGCACCCGCGCAGGCTGGACGCGGAGGTGGAGATGAAATCGAAGGATCTGTTGGGCCGGCGTGGCGAAGACCTCGCAGCCGGCCATCTCGAAGCACTTGGCATGCTGGTCGTGGAACGCAACTGGCGCTGCAGCGAGGGCGAGATAGACATCGTGGCCCTCGACGGCGACGCCCTGGTCATTGCCGAGGTGAAGACCCGCCGGTCGCTGGACTACGGCCATCCGTTCGAAGCGGTGGGCCCGGAAAAACTCGCCCGGCTGCACAGGCTCGGTGCGGCATGGTGCCGGGACCGGGAGCTGCGGATGCCCCTGCGCCGCGTGGACGTCATCGCGGTGGTGGACGACGGCGGCGGCGAGCCGACGCTGGAACACCTCAAGGGGGTGGGGTGATGGCGTTGGGGAGGACGTACTCTGTCGCTCTTGTCGGCCTGAACGGCTACATGGTGGAAGTCGAAGCGGACATCGGCCAGACGCTTCCCGCCTTCGTGATCCTGGGACTTCCCGATGCCTCCTTGAACGAAGCGAAGGAACGGATCCGGTCGGCCGCCAGGAATTCGGGGATTCCGCTGAGCCGCAGGAAGATCACGGCCAACCTCATTCCGGCGTCGCTGCCGAAACGGGGCTCGGGCTTCGACCTCGCGGTCACCATGGCCGTACTCCGGGCCGCCGGGGACATCAAGCCTACCGGGCGGGCCGTCTTCATCGCCGAACTGGGCCTTGACGGCCGGCTGCGCCCGGTCCGGGGGATCCTTCCTGCCGTGATGGCGTCCGTGCAGGCCGGCTACCCGGAGATCGTGGTGGCGCAGGCCAACCTTGCCGAGGCGTCCCTGGTTCCCGGCGCGAAGGTCCGCGGCTACCGCACGCTGGCCAGGCTCGTGCTCGATTTCGGGGCAGACCCCCAGGAACTGGACCTGGATTTTGAACCGGACGACGCCCAGGAGGCTGTTGGCGGCCCCGCCGACAGCGGCCCGTGCCCTGATATGGCCGACGTTTCAGGCCAGGGCGATGCCCGGCGGGCGTTGGAAGTCGCGGCCGCGGGTGCCCACCATCTGCTGCTCACCGGCCCTCCGGGCGCCGGTAAGACCATGCTGGCGGAACGGCTGCCCGGACTCCTGCCGGACCTCGGGGACCACGAGTCCATGGAGGTCACGGCCATCCATTCGCTCTGCGGCCTGCCGGCGTCCCAGGTCCAGCTCCTGCGCCGGCCGCCGTTCGAGAGCCCGCACCACTCCGCGACTGCCGCGGCCATCATCGGCGGGGGTTCGGGGCTGCCCCGGCCTGGGGCGGCCTCCCGGGCCCACCGCGGCGTGCTGTTCCTGGACGAGGCGCCGGAATACGAGCGCCGCGTCCTGGATGCCCTGCGGCAGCCGCTGGAGAGCGGTGAACTGGTGATACACCGCTCGGCCGGGACCGCCGCCTACCCTGCCCGGTTCCAGCTGGTCCTGGCAGCGAATCCGTGCCCGTGCGGCAAGGCCTCGGGCAGAGGGTTGGACTGCACGTGTACCCCTGTCATGCGCCGCCGGTACCTTGCCAGGATGTCCGGGCCCCTCCTGGACCGGGTGGATATCCAGCTGCAGGTGGAGAGGGTTTCGTTGGCCGGGTTTGGGCAGGCGGGTGCGGAGGAGGACACGGCCGCGGTTGCCGCCCGCGTCCTGGGGGCACGCGCACGCCAGTCCGAGCGGCTGCGCTGTTTCGGCCTGGAAACCAATTCCCAGGTGCCTGGCCGGATCCTTCGCGGGGAGCTGAGGCTGGCGCCGGCCGCCACCCGGATCCTCGACCTTTCCCTCGAACGGGGCGTCCTGACGGCCAGGGGCTATGACCGGGTCCTTCGCCTGGCATGGACGCTGGCCGACCTGGGGCATCGGCAGACTCCTGATGTGAATGATATTGGGCAGGCCCTGGGCCTGCGGCAGGCTGCGGCGGTGGCGGCATGACGCGGCCCGGCGCCACGACGGAACGGGGCATCATGACGCAGTCCACCCAGGCACCTCTGGAAGCCGAACGGTTGGCGCGGGCGGCCCTGTCCCGCCTGATGGAGCCGCAGGACGCGGCCGGGCTGGCCCTCGTGCAGCTTACGGGAGCAACAGACGCCCTGCGGATCGCCAGCGGGCAGGTGAAGGCCGGCCCCGGGCTGGAGCAGGAAATCACCACACTGCTGGCGGACAGTGGCGCCGGCGGCAGCTGGGCCGGCCTGGCAGCGGCGCTCAAGCGCTGGCAGCCGCGGCTGCCGGACGTTGCACCCGAACGGGACCTCGCCACCATGGCACGCCTGGGCGGCCGGCTGATCATTCCCTCCGACGGACTGTGGCCGGCGCAACTGGGGGAGCTGGGAATCCAGGAGCCCATCTGCCTCTGGTGGCGGGGCCATGAGCAGCCTCTGCCTCCGGCCGCGAAGTCCATCGCGCTGGTCGGATCCCGGGACAGCACCAGCTACGGGGCATCGGTGACAGGCGACCTCGCCTACTCCCTGGCGCAGCGGGGCTTCACGGTGGTTTCCGGCGGCGCCTACGGAATCGACGCCCACGCGCACCGTGCCGCGCTGGCCGGGGCCGCCTCCGCCATGCCGACCATTGCCGTCATGGCCGGCGGCGTGGACCGGTTCTACCCGTCAGGCAACGAGGACCTGCTGCGCGCGGTCGCCAACCAGGGCGCGGTCCTGGCAGAGGTACCCCCGGGATCGGCTCCCACACGGTACCGGTTCCTGCAGCGAAACCGCCTCATCGCGGCGCTGTCGGCCGTGACCGTTGTGGTCGAGGCGCGGTGGCGGTCCGGTGCGCTGAACACCGCCCATCACGCCGAGGCCCTGGGCCGTGCCGTGGGAGCCGTCCCCGGGTCCGTGCACAGCGCCAACTCCGCCGGCTGCCACCGGCTCCTTCGGGAGGGGGGAGCCGTCTGCGTCACCGATGCGGCCGAAGTCGCGGAGCTGGCCGGCCCCAGCGGCGCGGAGCTGCCCGAACCCCGGCAAGCACAACCGGCCGTCCAGGACGGGCTCACCCTGGAGGACCTGATCCTCCTCGACGCACTGCCTCTCCGTTCCACCACCTCCGTGGAGAAACTGTCCTCGGTGGCTGGCCTGAGCCAGGAATCAGTGCGGGCAGGCCTTGGCCGGCTCGGACTGCTGGGCCTCGCGGTGTCCGAGCGCGGCGGCTGGAAACGGGGCAAGGGATGACCGTGTCCACCCCGGGATCAGCGGAGCCAGCTGAGACAGTGGAGGGATGGAACGTGACGAACTGCCGCGCGAACTCAGTGCGGCCCTCGATGCCTTTTCGGCATACCTGTCGGGGGAGCGGGCCGTATCGAAGCACACCCGGCGGGCGTACCTCGGTGACCTGCACAGTTTCCTGGCCCATGCTGCCTCCGAAGGTGCGGCCGGGCCCCGGGACCTGGACCTGGGCACCCTGCGGCGCTGGCTGGGCAGCCAGAGCCAGGCCGGCGCCTCACGGGCAACCCTGGCACGCCGCTCCGCGACGGCCCGCACCTTCACCGCGTGGGCCCTGCGGGAGGAACTGATCGAAGTGGACCCGGCACTGCGGTTGAAGGCGCCGAAACGGGAAGGCTCCCTCCCCGGGGTCCTGCAGGCATCCCAGCTGACCCGCTTGCTGGACAAACTCGAAGCGGCAGCTGCGGAGGGCGAACCCCTTGCGGTGCGCAACCGGGCCATGGTGGAGCTCCTGTACGCCACCGGGGTGCGGGTCGGTGAACTTGCCGGGATGGACGTCGACGACCTCGACCCGGACCGCCGCACCCTCCGCGTCCTTGGCAAGGGCAACAAGGAGCGCACCGTCCCGTTCGGTGTTCCCGCAGCCCTGGCGGTTGACAACTGGCTTCGGCGCGGCCGCCCGCTGCTGGCCAGGGAAACCAGTGGCTCCGCCCTGTTCCTCGGCGCCCGCGGCGGGCGGGTGGACCAGCGGCAGGTCCGCGCCCTGGTCAACAGCCTGTTCGGGGAGCTCGGGGACACCTCGGCGTCCGGCCCCCACGCCCTGCGGCACTCCGCGGCCACCCATCTGCTCGACGGCGGGGCGGACCTGCGGGCGGTGCAGGAAATACTGGGCCACAGCAGCCTGGCCACCACCCAGATCTACACGCATGTCTCTGTCGACCGCCTGCGAAGGAGCTACCAGCAGGCCCATCCGCGGGCCTGAGCACTGTGGCTAATCGCACTGGCGTAATTCCACGGGGTACGGCACAATAAGAGTCACGTCCGGCAACTTTCAAGTGCCGCTTGAAGCTCCTGAGCTTGATGCGGCGCGGCAAGTCCGGACACTGTTTAATCTGATACATTCTGGACACATCTGAATACCGCGCAGGGAACCACCGCCGCAGTACAGGGCACGGCAGTTCATCCAGGCACAGGTCGTTGGGGAAGACGTACCTAGAGCTATGGAGGATGGAATGTCTGTTGCAATGACCCGCGGTCTGTTGTTCGTCCACTCAGCCCCTACGGCGCTGTGCCCCCACGTTGAGTGGGCGGTCGGCGCCGTGGTGGACAAGCGGACGGACCTTGAGTGGACCCCGCAGCCTGCCGCGCCCGGAATGTTCCGGGCCGAGCTTTCCTGGACGGGCGCACCCGGCACCGGGTCGAAGCTGGCGTCCTGCCTCCGCGGCTGGGCGCACCTCCGCTACGAGGTGACGGAGGAGCCGAGCCAGGGCGTGGACGGCGGCCGGTGGTCGCACACACCCGAGCTGGGAATTTTCCATGCCGTGACTGACGTCCACGGCAACATCATGGTGTCCGAGGACCGCATCCGCTACGCCTATGAGTCCGGCGCCGGCGACCCCGCGGCCGTCTACCACGAGCTCTCCCTCGCCCTGGGCGAAGCCTGGGACGAAGAGCTCGAACCCTTCCGGCACGCCGCTGAGGGCGCGCCTGTCCGCTGGCTCCACCAGGTGGGCTGACCGCCGTCGTACGTCCCTTCCCGGGGAACGCAGCAACACCACTTCCATAGCAAAGAGGAGGCCCCGCCAAGACGGCGGGGCCTCCTCCTGCATCCGGGGGCTTGCCCGGTCAAAACAACCTAGACGCTGCGGATTGCCACCACGGCGTTGTGGCCACCAAAGCCGAATGAGTTGCTCAGTGCCACGATGTTTCCGGCGGGCAGGTCGCGGGCCGTGGTCACCACGTCAAGCGGAATCTCGGGGTCCTGGTTCTCGAGGTTGATAGTGACCGGTGCCTTCCGCTCGTGGACGGCGAGCACGGTCAGGACGGCTTCGACCGCACCGGAGGCGCCCAGCAGGTGGCCCATCTGGGACTTCGTGGCAGAGACGGCCACGTTGTCCACGTGGGTGCCCAAAGCAGCACGCAGGGCCGTGTACTCCGGCTTGTCGCCAACGGGCGTGGAGGTGGCGTGCGCGTTGACGTGCACCACGTCCTCTGCCTGGATCCGGCCATCGAACATGGCGGCCTTGAGGGCGCGGGTTGCACCGAGGCCTTCGGGATCCGGAGCCGTGATGTGGTAGGCGTCCGCGGTGACCGACGTGCCGGCGAGCTCGGCGTAGATGCGTGCACCACGGGCCAGGGCGTGTTCCTCGGCCTCCAGGACCAGGGCACCGGCACCTTCGCCCATGACGAAGCCGTCACGTGCGGTGTCGTAGGGGCGGGACGCGCGCTCTGGCTCGTCATTGCGGCGGGACAGGGCCTGCATCGAGGCGAAGGCTGCCAGCGGCATGGGGTGGATGGCTGCCTCGGCGCCGCCGCACATGACTACGTCGGCTTTGCCGGAACGGATCAGTTCCAGGCCGAGGTGCATGGCTTCGGTGCCGGAAGCGCAGGCCGATACGGGCGTGTGGGCACCGGCGCGGGCGCCCAGGTCCAGGCTCACGGCTGCGGCGACGCCGTTGGGCATGAGCATGGGGACGGTCATGGGCAGGACCCGGCGGGGGCCCTTTTCCTTCAGGGTGTCCCAGGCGTCCAGCAGCGTCCAGACGCCGCCGATGCCGGTGGCGAAAGCGACGGCGAGCCGGTCCTGGTCGATTTCGGTGATGCCGGAATCCGCCCAGGCTTCCCGTGCGGCGATGACGCCGAACTGGGTGGAGGGGTCCATGCGCTTGGCCTCGACGCGGCTGAGCACGTCCAGGGCCGGGGTGCTGCAACGGGCGGCGAAGTGGACGGGAAGTTCGTACTTGGCTACCCAGTCGTCCTCGAGGGTGCGGGCACCGGAGACCCCCTTGAGGGCGTTGTTCCACATGGTGGGTACATCGCCGCCGATGGGCGTGGTGGCGCCCAGACCGGTAATGACTACTTTGCGTGTCATGGGATCACTCTTTCGTCGGTGGGGATTCCGCCTGCGTCATCCGCAGGGTCCCGCACGTGTTGATGATCGGCCCAGTCCCGGTCGGGGGATTGTGCCGGATAAATGCGGCGGGCTGCCGGTCCGGTCAGTCCGGACCGGCAGCCCGCCAAAGCCGCATAGACGGCGGGAGCCTTGACTAGGCCTGCGCTCCGGCGATGAAGCTGACGGCGTCGCCGACGGTCTTGAGGTTCTTGACCTCTTCGTCCGGGATGCGTACGCCGAACTTTTCCTCGGCGTTGACCACGATGGTCATCATGGAGATGGAGTCGATGTCCAGGTCCTCGGTGAAGGACTTGTCCAGCTCGACGGCCTCGGGGGCCAGGCCGGTTTCCTCGTTGACGATTTCAGCCAGGCCGGCCAGGATCTCTTCGTTGCTAGCCATTGATGGCTCCTTTTCTTGTATTGCCGGCAGGGGCTGCCGGAAACGGTCCGGGCCGCGGTTGCGGACCCTTGGCGTACTTAGGGAAGGACTATTACCTGCGCACCGAAGACCAGCCCGGCGCCGAAACCGATCTGCAGGGCCAGCCCGCCGCTCAGCGCCGGATTCTCCTGCAGGAGCCGGTGCGTTGCGAGCGGGATCGAGGCAGCGGACGTGTTGCCGGCGTCGGCAATGTCCCGTGCCACTGTAACCGTCTCGGGCAGCTTCAGCTTCTTCACCATCTCGTCGATGATGCGCATGTTGGCCTGGTGGGGAATGAACGCCACCAGGTCTTCGGCCGTGATGCCAGCGGCATCAAGTGCCTGCTGGGCCACCTTGGCCATCTCCCACACCGCCCAGCGGAAGACCGTCTGGCCGTCCTGGCGAAGCGTGGGGTAGAGCTCCTGTGCCTCCTCGAGGAGGGCAAGGTCACCGGTGGAGTCGGACTGCCGCGCCGCCAGGCCGAGGTCCCGGACATCCAGCAGGGACCGCGTCATGCCGATCGCGTTCCACTTACTGCCATCCGAACCCCACACGGACGGTGCGATGCCCGGCGTGTCGGAAGGCCCGACGATAACTGCGCCCGCGCCGTCGCCGAGCAGGAAGGAGATGGTCCGTTCCCGGTTGTCGATGACATCCGAAAGCTTCTCTGCGCCCACCACCAGGACGTACTTTGCGGCGCCGGAGCGGACCAGGGCATCGGCCTGGGCAATGCCATAGCAGTAGCCGGCGCACGCGGCCGAGATGTCGAAGGCCGGTGCGGGGGTGGCGCCCAGCCGGTCAGCCAGGCTGGCTGCCGCGGAGGGCGTGGCGTAAGGGTGGGTCACGGTGGAAACGATGACGGCGCCGAGTTCGGAGGCCTCGATGCCGGCCTTCTCCATGGCCTCGCGGGCGGCGCCTTCGGCCATGTCGATCACGCTGACGCCGGCGGGCGCGCGGTGCCGGGTGACGATTCCGGTGCGCTGGCGGATCCACTCGTCGGAGGAGTCGATCCACTGGCAGACGTCCTCGTTGGTGACGATGACGTCCGGCCGGTAGGCCCCGAGCCCGAGGATCCGGGTGTGCTCCTGCAGGGGAGCCTGCTTCAGGGTGGGGGCGCTCATGCGTCGCCTTCCAGTTCCGCGAAGAGCGCCAGGGCTGCGGACAGGTCGTCGGGGGTCTTGACCGCGACGGTCTTGACGCCGGGCATCCCGCGCTTGGCCAGGCCGGCCAGGGTGCCGGCGGGGGCCAGTTCGATGACGCCGGTGACGCCCCGCTTGACCATGGCGTCCATGCAGAGGTCCCAGCGCACCGGGCGGGACACCTGGGCAATGAGGCTTTCGACGGCGGCACCGCCGTCGGTGACCTCGCCGCCGTCGTAATTCGACAGCAGGGGCACCTTGGGGGCAACCGGGTTCAGCTGCGGTTCGAGCGCCTTCAGGGCGCTGACCGCAGGGGACATGTGGCTGGTGTGGAACGCGCCGGCCACCTTGAGGGGGATCACGCGGGCCTTGGCCGGCGGGTTGTCGGCCAGTGCCTTCAACTGTTCGAAGGTTCCGGCGGCGACGGTCTGGCCGGCGCCGTTAACGTTGGCGGGGGAAGCTCCGGCGGCCTCGATGGCTGCCAGCACCTCGGCCGGGTCACCGCCGACAACGGCGCTCATGCCCGTGGGGGTGACTGCAGCGGCCGCAGCCATGCTGTTGGCTCGCTCCCGGACGAACGTCATGGCTTCCTGCTCCGTCAGCACACCGGCGAGGGCGGCCGCGGTGATTTCACCCACGGAGTGCCCGGCCAGGATGACCGGGAGGGAGTTGAGCTCGACGTCGAAGAGTGACGCTGCGGTGACCAGGCCGGCGGCCACGATCAGGGGCTGCGCGACGGCAGTGTCCTTGATGGTTTCCTCATCGGAGGTGGTCCCGTGAGCGATCAGGTCGATGCCTGCGATGTCACTGAGGGAGGCCAGCTGGCCTGCCACCGAGGGCAGTTCCAGCCAGGGGGCCAGAAAACCCGGGGTCTGCGAGCCCTGTCCAGGGCAGACTATTGCAAGCACGTAACCAGCTTTCCAAATTACTGTGTGATCCAGCGGTGTTTCTCCGCACCAAGCTCACGGGGTCAGGTTGTAGGAAGTCTACAACGTGTCAGCCTTGGTTCCGGGATGCCTGGCGCTCCGTGGCGGCCTTGGGCGGAGCGGAAAGACGGCCCACAACGAGGGCGGCCTGCAGGACGAAGGCTTCCCGCGGCAGCAGCGGATCCCAGCCCGTGACGTCGCAGACGCGCTTGAGCCGGTACCGCACGGTGTTGGCATGGACGAAGAGTTCCCTGGCCGTGGCCTCCAGTGAATGCCCCAGTTCCAGGTACGTGCCCAGGGTCTCCACCAGCCCGTTCGACGCCGCCAGAAGGGGCCGGTAGATGTTCTTCACCAGGGAGCGCCGCGCCGCGTCATCGCCGGAAATCACCCGTTCCGGCAGCAGGTCGTCCGCCGCGACAGGCCGGGGAGCGGCGGGCCATGCGCGGGCGGCTGTCAGGCCCGCAAACGCGGACTGCGCCGAACCGCTCGCTTCCAGCAGCGAACCTGCCTCGGCGCCGTAGACCACCGGCCCGGGCGCGAACATGTCGCTGAGTTTCACGTAGGCGGTTTCGCGGTCGTGCACCCCGCCAAGAATGAGGATGAGGCGGTCGCCCTGGATGCCCACCAGTGCGTCCTCGGCGTACCGTCCGGCCATCCGGCGCAGTTCGCTGACGTAGCTGGCGCTGGGCTCGGACGGGGAATTGCCCACCATGACGGTGAAGCGCTCCTGCGCCTTCCAGCCCAGGGCCGCGATCCGGGAGCGCAGGGCGTCGGTGTTCTCACCGCGCAGGATGGCATCCACGATCAGGGCCTCAAGCCGGGTGTCCCAGGACCCGCGGGATTCGGCGGCGCGGGCATAGACATCGGCCGCGGCAAACGCCACCTCCCGCGAGTAGCGCAGGACGGCCTCGCGCAGGGACGGCTGGTCGGCCTCCGGTGCAATCACCGGAACCTGGTCCTCCACCACCTCCACCACGATCCTGATCAGCTGCAGCGCCTTCTGCAGGCTGATCGAACGGGTCAGCTCGGTGGGGGCCGTTCCAAAAACGTCGGTAAGGATCCACGACGGCGAGCTGGGCCGCTCGTACCAGGTGACGAACGCGGCGATGCCGTTCTGCGCCACCATGCCCAGCGCCGAACGCTCATCGGCACTGAGCCGGCTGTACCAGGGCAGCGACTGTTCCAGCTTCCGCATGGTGGTGGTGGAAAGCTGTCCCACGTTGGCCCGCAGCTGTTTGAGCGTTTCGGACTTCTCCGGCGTGACCTTCGGCGGGGACGGTTTCCGCTTCGCGGACGGGCTTGCTGGTGCTGGCATTCTTTGAGCATACGGCCAGCGCCCCGCAAGCTCCATTTGTGCGAAGGCTACAATCAGCGTTGTCGCCGATCACAGCACCGGCAGCCGTCAACGCGGACCCGCTGCAAACAGGACGACGGCGGCCCCCGCCTTTCGGAGGGAGCCGCCGCCGTTGCTGCGAACCGGGTGAGGCTACGCCTCGCCGCCCGCGTTGCCGGTGGTGCCGGCGTTGACGTTCAGCAGCTTGTACTTCTCAATGGCCTTGACGGGCGCGTCGACGTCCACCTCGCCGCGGCGCGCCAGCATTTCCAGGGCACGGACCACGATGGAGTGGGTGTCGTTCTTGAAGAAGCGGCGGGCTGCTGCGCGGGTGTCGGAGAAGCCGAAGCCGTCGGCGCCGAGGGT
>NZ_JBTZSU010000010.1:0-124516 GCF_054890965.1 Arthrobacter sp. C152 | reverse complement strand
ACCTCAGCCGGCACAAGCCGCCTGATCAACTGTCCACGACTTGCGGGCAACCCCAGGCGAAGCTGAAGGCGTTCAGGTGGAGTTGGTTGCCGAGCCGGACAACCCGTACGACTCCAATGCCATCAGTGTTCGGTGGAGAGGCCGGGTGCTTGGTTATCTCAGTCGTGAGGACGCTCCTCGCTATAAACAACCAATCAGGAGAATCATCGCCAGCGGACTCGTCGCTGCAACCACCGCTCGCATGTGGGGCTACGACGACGGCGCCCAGTTTCGTGCACGCGTCACCGTTGCGCTGCCAGAACCGGAACTGATCACTCCGCTCAACGAGGCCACCACGGGCGTGACCACTCTCTTACCGTGGGGATCAGGAATTCAGGTCCTGAAGGAAGAGAACCACTTCGACATACTGTCCAGCCACGTCCCAACTGACGGTCGAGGCCTCCTGCTGGTCAGCCTGCACAAAGAGATCAACACGTTGAAGAACGGCACGCAGCGCCCGTTTGTCGAGGTACGTCTCGACGGCAAACGGGTCGGGGAACTCAGCAACGTCACCTCAGCACACCTGCTCCCGCTCCTCGAACACACCGAGGCAGTCGGTGAGACCGCCGTAGCCTACGCCAAGATCACGGGTTCTGCCCTCGCTGCACAGCTCGTCCTCCACGCCGCTAAAGCCACCGAGATCAGCAACGATTGGCTTTCCAAGGGACCGCACCCTGCCCCGAAGCTCCTCCCACTGGCCGCGAACTACAAAGTCCCGGCCGCCTACGCGAAGTAGGGAAAACAAGCTAAGAAATCCCAAAAGAGGAGTGTGGACAATGTCCACACTCCCGGCCACGGACTAGCCTCGGACTAGCCCGTACTGTCTCTGAATGGGCCACGGATTCCGCATGTTTTCGTGGATTCCGAGTGTTTTCAAGGGCTGGAATACGGTTCGAGTCCCACCTCGGGCACGACGTTTCCCCTCGTCAGAGGCGATTTTGCTTTGACGTGTTGACAAAGCTTGCGCTGTGGCGCCTCTGACGCTGTGGGTGCGGGCTTGAGCCTGGCTGCCGCAGAGCCTATGCAGGTATGGGGTGGCGGGTTTAAGTCCCTGGCTAGTGAGACTTCCGTGTGCTGAGCTGGGGTTATCTGGTTCCTCGTTCCCGTTCTGCTGGGTGGGCCGGTATTGGCCTACACCTATTCATGTGCCGGGGGAGCGGGGACGACATGACCGTGCATTTTTGGTCATGCCGTTGCCGGGAGGCCGATCCAGGACCGGGAGATGGCCTTTGCCCTTTCCTTTGTCCTGCCAAAATCGGCGTATACATTGTCCACACATAAGTCTGATATACCGTGGACGTGAGAAATGAGTTCGCTGTGAGGTTGTGTAAGACGTCGGGCATCGTGTTCAAAACGCCTTTTTCGGCGGCCGCATCTTACGAGCTTTTACGGACAGTCTGAGTCAGGTTGACGGGGTAGCAAACAGCCACGTGTCGGCATCCGGCGCGGGCCGAATGTCCCTGGAGCCACCCCTAGGAGACTGCTGAACTACTTTATGGGGCTGGTACTGGCGTTGAGGTGCCGGGACCGGCCCCCTTCTTTGTGGGTGGGGGATTTGGGCTGAGGCATTTGGAGGCGGTCGTTGGCCTCTGTTGCCTGTGACGGGTTGTGGGTGGTGTCTTGGCTGCGGGCAAGAGTTCCGCTCCTGGTTCCCGGGTTCAAGCAATGGCCCAGGATCCCTGTTCGCTGGTGAGTCCGAGCTTCAGGAGGCGTCGCAGGTTGAGTCCGGCGATCCGTAGTTGGAGCCAGGCGTTGTTCCGTTTGATGCCTCGGTGGGAAGGCGTCGGTTGCCTCGAGTGAGCCAGGCGATAGAGCGTTCGACCATGGGCCTGTGCGTGCGGTAGTCGTCCGGGAAGGCCGGGTTCTTGGCGCGTTGGCGGTGTTCGCGCTGCAGCGCGTCGTGTTCGTGCAGTTCGAGCTTGCGTCCCCGCGGGGAGGTAGTGCAGCGGGCCCGGAGCGGGCAGCGGATGCATGCGGCGCCGAACGTGACCCGCCGTTTGGCGGTGATCCTGCGCGTGAGCCCGTTCGGGCAGGTCGCGGTGCCGGCTGCTTCATTGACGGTAAAGTCATCAAGAGTGAACCCGCCCCCAACCGCAGGACGGACCGGCCAGGGTTTGATCACCGGGGTATAGCCGGCGGCCTCGAGGGCGGCGAGCATCTCTCCCGATCCGTAGGCCGAGTCGGCCAGGACCTGGACGCCGGTGCCGTTGATCGTGGGATCCATGCCGATCAACCGGGCCCCGACTGCCCCGTCGCTGTTCTCCGGGCCAGAGGCTTTGGTCAGTTCCGCGGCGGTGATCAGCCCGGTATCGGGTTCGATCACGATGTGGGCCTTGTATCCGTCCTGCTGCCGGGACTGGGTCTTGTGAGCGTGCCGGGCGTCCGGGTCCACGGTGGAGATCATCCGATCCGGGGCGACTTTCCGGGCGATCCGCCACCGCCCGTCGATCCCATCGGAGTCCTCGGCCGGTTCCACGTCCTGCCCGGCGACAAGGGCCAGCAACGCGTAGGCATCAGCGGCTTTGGCCTCCAGCGGTTCGGGATCGACCGCGGCCAGCAGGGCCCGGGCATCGGTCACCAGCACGGAGATCAGCCCGTCCCTGGCGGCCGGGTCGTCCCAGGCGATGTCGGGTTTGCCCGTGCGGGTGTAGTCATGCCCTCTCGCGTGGGTGGCCACGAGTTCCTGCCCTCGAGGGATGTCACGGCCGAACCGGCGGATCCCGGCGATCAGTTGCATGATGGTGTCCTGCCTCGCCACTGCATCGTCCAGGACAGTTGAGTCCATCGCCCTTCGGCGCTTGCCCTTCAATGCCCCGGGTTTCCGCGACAACTTCGGCGATCGCCTCCATGATCCGGTGCGGATTGGACGACCCGGCAAGACGGCGCCGACAGTACGTCAGCGTGCTCGGGTGAAATGCGGTATCGGCCAGCCGTTGTCCAGTAGTTGACACATCAGGACTCCACGAGTCCGACGACCTTAGCAAATCTGCGGCCAAAGTTAGTGGGCCGTATGTAGCCCTTATCAAAACCAAGGGTTTGATCCTCGTTCAACAGCACGGCCAGCCGGTTGGCTTCGGGCCTCTTCATTGCCCAGTCGTATGCCTCCCCTGCCGTCAGATGTTTGCTGTAGTCCACTTCCACCAGTCCCAAACGAATCCAGTTGTCGACAAAGGTGGCGAGCTCCGGATTCTCCGCAGGCTGACGGGTGTCCTCGTCGATTACCTGCATTACATGCTTCTGGAGTGTCGATGAGCCTTCCTGGCCGTTTGTAACGCGGTGGAAGGAAACGATGGCCTGAGGATAATCCTCCGGCAATATGTAGCGAAGGAAGGTTGCTTCCTTCGAGCTCAGCTGCTTTATCACCTCGACGAAGGATGGGTGGGCCTGCTCGTTGCGGCGGTCGTCCGATGCAGTAGCGAGGAGGTTTAGATACATCTCCTTGAGATTCGGCTCGTCAAGACTGAAGCCGAGTTGCTGCATTGCGGGGGCGGCCATCGACGCTTTGGGCGCCACGAGGTGCTCCTCCGGCACGTCCTTCAGCTTTTGGCCCATATCCTGTGCGAACTGACCCTCAGGCTCGAAGTATCTATTGGCAACGCCGAACAGCTTGGCGATAGGGAGATACATCTGCGTCATGATCGCTTGCCGGATAGCGACCCTCTTGGCGTAGTTGTCGGAGGCATCCGCCATGTAAGGGGAATCTTTTGCTCCCTCGCGAAGCTCCCTGTTGACAGCCTTTCGCTCTTCAGCCGCCTCTTTGCCAACGTGTTCGACTACTTTGCCCACCATTGCCGCCCCAGCGACCTCTGCACCTGTCATGCTTTCGATCCTAGCCGTGGGGTCTGACATTGTGCCGCGTGCTGTCGGTGCCCACTGCTACGCTTCCGGCATGGGGATGATTCAGAAGTTCATTGCCGCTTTTCGAGGCGAAGTCGAGGTTGACGCGGTGCCGGAAGTGCGGCGGTCGACGGAGCCGGTTCCGGCGGTTTCTTTACCGTCGGGGGCGGTCACTAGCGAACCGCTTCCATCGCCGGAGCCGCAAGCGCCGCCGATGCCGCCCTACGCCGCCGCCGAGGAATCGAGGCCGGAGCAGGAGCCTACGCCGAAGGCCGCTGGCGTTAAGAAGGTCATTCTCGACGAGGCTGCCGTGTCCATCCTCGACCTCCGCGAGCTACCGTCGAGCCGGTTCCGGATCGTTGGCTCGGCGTACTGGGTTACCGACTCCGGCCGCTACAAGCATGGCGGGACGGAATACCTTCTCGTCCGCGAGCCGAAGAACAAGTGGGACGCCAACGCCGTCGCCGTGTATGGCAAGGGGCGCAAGATAGGTCCTATATGGGTGGACCTTCCAGCCATTCCTAAGTTCAGGGCTTTTGCCAAGACGATAGCGAAGACGGCGTAGTGCCCCGGCCCCCAAGACCGCCCTTTCTTGAACAGGTGGTTTGCAAGGGGTGCGGAATTGAGTTTGAGTCCCACCAGAAAAGCAGAGATTACTGTTCGAACCTTTGCGGGATCATGAGGCGGGCGGCGGCGGCCTCGTCGGGTTTTTGCTACGGATGTGGAGTCTATCGCTGGGCTGAGGTCAGTGGGGCGGGCCAGTCGCGGGCAGACTTTGTCGCGGAACACGAGGTTTGCCGTCGATCAATTCTGGACAAGAGGGGACGGTCCGATAATTGCCGGTGCGCCGAGTGCAAGCGCCGGAAAGGTATTACTGATGTTCTGTCAGTCCCGCCTTCTGTTCGTAAGCGCGGATCATCTAGTGGTCACAGCAAGCATAGGAAGTTTGTACTGGAACGGGACAACTACGTCTGCCAAGTCTGCGGGCTTCCTACCTATCCCAACGCCAGGCTATCCGACGACCAGTACCCGACGCTGGACCATATAGCGTCCGTTGCCGTGTTCGGACGAGACGACGATCCGGAGAATCTCAGGACCGCCCACCGCTGGTGCAACATCATGCTCGGGGACGGGATGTATGCCGACGCGGAAGCTGTCGGCGCCGCCGCCAGGACAAGGTTCAGCCAGCGGAGCAGCCACACCATCACTTCTGACGGGCTAGGGTTTACGGGGTGAGTATTGGGGAACTGTTTACCGCACCCGACTGGGGCACAGTACCGGACTGGCTGGCGGCGGCCGGGACAGTTTCCGCCGTTGTATTGGCGCTCAGGTTGGCGAGGCGGGACAGCAAGCGGTTGGAGACGGAACGCCAGGAAGCAATGGCTGATCGTCAGTCATTCCGAGAGCAGCGAGTCGCTGAGGCTGAAGCGCGGAAGAGAGGCCTTGCCGCAAAGGTCTCGCTGGTAGCCAAGAAGACAACCTTGAGCATGCTGCCCGACGCTGGCGTACCTCGGCAGGTGATCAACTGGAGCGTTCACAACAACGGAGACGAGCCGATTTCAATGGTGTCGATCGTGCAGAGGTTGCATCCGGAAGCACCCGGGGCAGACCAATCTGCGACTGAACTTAGCTATACCTGGCCGATGATCGAGCCCGGCGGAACCCGCGAGTGGAACACGGACGTCTATCGGGACCCGCAGGACTTCGAGTACCAACGGGAGGTTCAGTTTACGGACGGGACGGGCCAGCGGTGGCAGCGCAAGGAGTTTGGAGCGATGCGGACGATTGATCCGGGCGATGAGGACGCTCCCCCGTTCGTCATGTTTCCTGCCTGAAAGCGCAGACGCAAAAAGCCCCTCCATTGAGCCGATGGGGGAAGGCGTGAAGGGGCTTTTGCAGCGGCGCCGAGGTCTCGCGTCTCCGCAGCGGGGACGGCTACCGCGTCTCAAGTTGACTAGTCGGCGTTACTAGAAGGATCAGTGGAAGTAATGGCCGATAAGCCACCGGTTGATGGAATTTCCCGCGGCTACAGTTACATTTCTGCTTACATAGCCCTTATGGACGTCAATTGCGGCCTGATCCCAAGGGTTACCTTTCCACTGGCAAACCGCGTCGTTGGCATCGCAATACGATTTCATGAAGTGGAACTGCTCTTGTGCGGGTGTCCAGATGACGTCTCCGTTCCCCAGCGCAGCGGCTGCACCGCCCGCTAGAAGGCCAGATATAAACCAAGAAAACGTTCCCTGGTTCAGGCTCCGTGCGGGGACGTAGTCGCTAACGGAATTAACTTGATAGCCGGAAAACCTCGGGTCAGCGAAGAGTACCAGGCCGTCAAGCCGGCCTCGCCACCGGTCTAATCCTGCTCCCGCTACAAGTGTGTTCCATACCTGATGGACCACGTCCGCCCCCTGCGAATAACCTGCCAAGACGAGATGCTCGTTTGGGCACTTGTTCAAATGATCCGTAACGTAGCTTGATAAATAGTTCTTACCGAGTTGGACGCTGTAGTAGTAGGTACTGCCATAGCCTTGCGGGCCGTCTTGGCCTACCGGTACGGCGTCATACTGAATGCCATGTGAGCTCACGTCCACGCCGATGGCATGCAGTTGTGCGTAAATGGTTTTGTAGAAACTATCCACCTCATTCCCCATACCAAAGGGCCCATTCGAGAGATTGTGTGGGTCGAACTCCCAGGCTTCCCCTGATCCCCGGACTCCAACGACCCTCAGTTGGGCGCATCTATCCTGTTCGTTGATAGCCGGCGGCGCAGTAGGGGGCGCCGCAGCCCCACATTGTGGGATACCGGGTGTGTAGGCTCCGTTTCGCCCCGTTGTGGACGTGTAGTAGTCGGTGATGTACCAGCCATTCGATAGCCGGTCCCATACGTCGGTCGGGGTGCCGGGAAGCCCTACGCCGACTAACGTCCCCTTGGTCTGACAGGCAATGTCGATGGCTTGGCCGTTGTAGAGCTTGCCTACGGCTGCATATCCCGTTCCCGGGCCGGAGCGTGCGTTGACGCCGAGTGAGCCAACAATGACGTGATAGCCGGTGACGGCTTGCGCTGGAACCGCGGATAGGACCGTGGCGACGAATGCGACTGCGGCAATGCAGGCGGCCCAAGCTACCGGTCGGGTTCGCTTGTGGATGTTCCTACTGTCGGTCCTTGGGGGACGTTCTGCATGGGTAGGCCCGCGAAACGGGCGCTTTCGTTTTTGCATCGAGAGTGCTTTCTGTGAGCGTCCCTTGCGGTAGACACTTGCCGATGGGAGCGGCGGAGCCGCTCGGTGGCTTGTGGATTACCTGCAAAAGCGGCGCGGCTAATTTCAGGCGCGTTTGCTTAGCGCCGCCTCCTCCTGCAATCGGAGGGCTATGACCAAGGACTGAGTCTCCCGTGGGATCAGATTGCTCTCGTCGGCCTACCCTCGTCAATGGAGGTAGTCCCCCCTTTGCGTGCCCCTAAGGAGACAGTTCAAAAGATCGTCCCCTTAGTAGGTTGCAGAGTCAGCTCTGGAGTGCGGCGTAAACAGGCCCTTGTGGAACGCTGTGGCTTTCTGTCAGGCGGGAAAAGCTCGAATTGCAATTGTGCAACTTATCAGGCGTGTTCAATACAAAGCCGCCGGATCGGCGGCGCCCTCGCCGTTGCGGTCTTAGGCGCGCTCACCACAACATCGGCCGGTTTTTATGATGGCAGCAACTCAGCCTCATCATCACAGCGGTCATTGCAGTGCTCGCTACCGGCGCAGCCTTGGCTCTGAAGTCGCCCACCGCTGATCACCGCTGACGAAACCAACCGAAGGAAACGCAATGGCGAGCACAGATTTTGCGGATCTCTGCCCCCTAGTCCAAACGTCGCGAATTGAAGATTCTGTCAACTAGGGGTGCGGGTTGCAGTGTCGCTGCAAGTCACCCCGCTTGGGCATCCTCAGCGTGTGCCCAAGCGCGGTCGGTTAAGTCCAGTGCACGATCTCCCGAAGCGCTGGTGGATGGCCAGTGGAAAGCGGTCCGTTGCTATGCGGTTTACTTGGGACTGCCGACGGCCTGGTCTGCGAGTTCCGCCGGGGTCAGAACCCTGTCCGGAGAAGGCATTGTCTCGGATCATTTCCAGAAGCCGTTCGTTGGTGCCTCATACCTGTGCTGCGCCCATGCCGCTATTGCCGGCAGTCCGGGCAGGCTGTTTTGCCGCTTCAATAACGATCTTTCCGTCCTCGCTGAAGTCAGAGTTCCCAAGTATATGGGCAAGACCGACCGTCTTTGCCGGAGGATGGGAGACCCCCTTTGTTGGACTACCATTTGGACCATGACTTCAGGAAAAGCTCTCGCACTTGGTGGCACCCTTTTCACAGCGGGTGCTGGTATTTCCGCAAGTTTTGGTGTCATGAATATGCAAGCACGAGAGTCTTTTTGGTCGCTCCCTGTTCTTGTGGGAGCTGCGCTTGCAGTGCTCGGTCTTGTTTTCCTTATCATTGGGACCTTTGTGCATGAATCACCGAACTCACCCTCCCTTACCATGCTGAGGCAGCGAGGCGGAAACGACTCCCGCAACTTCCAAGCTGGTGGCAACATGTCGATTACCAATGAGGACAAGGCTTGAAACTCTCGCAGAAGAGCGGTCCCAACTCAACGAATTATCAGGCGCAGGGGAACATCACTGTCCAGGCAGGCTGGAGCGCAGCGGAAGTAGCGAGCTTTGTAGAGCGTCTCAGATGGCTCGCCCCGAAGGGCGCGGCGGAGGCAGCAGCACCCGATCTGAGCCCTTTCCGCAAAGTTATCTATCAACTGGCACGAACTCTAACTGACGGGCAGCCCGCAAGCTTCACTGCAAATGATCTCGGCGTCTTGGTTCGATCTGACAGAATCAGTGCAGTAGTCGCCAAGTTCCCCGAAGACACTACAGACTTGGAGGCGGCACTCCGAATCCTCAAGCACCATGCTCGGGACGCTGCTCTCACAGAGCTGAGTGACGCGCTTCTCGAATCGATTAAAACGACAGGTGGCGTCCTCAGGGAAGCGGAGTCGGTATATGCGGCATACAAGGCAGGGAAACGCTTCGACGCGCGGCTTCCGGATGAAGAATTGGCAACCTATGCCGATCGTATTGAAGGACTTTACTGGGATGGAAGCAAGCTACTAAACGGAACAATCGGAGCTGCCCGAGCGGTGCGAGGTGAAATCGAGAACAATTACACCTCCGAGATATCGGCATCCGTTACAGCCCCGAGCCGCGCCCTTAGCCCCGTTCAATCCCCGATGGCGATACCCGGTCTGCCACCTTCCAGTAATATCGCAGACCGCACTATTCCAAACCGGACGCCGAATGCCCCGGCAAACTGGAGCATCCAACAGGGCAAAGACATGATCAGCTTCAAACTCACCAATACCGGTAACGGGGACGCTAGCGGCATCAGCCTCGAACCAGGGGACGGTGCCCCTAACATTGACGGAATCGATTCTTGGCGATCTATTCCCGCCGGGCAGTCGGTTGAATTCCGCATCCCAACAGAAGCGCGACGGGACATCGACGGCGTGCGGTTCTTCATTCGGTGGGACGACGGCGTGCAGCTTCGCCGCGAGAGGATAATCCCCGTTGTACGGTCCTTGGCTGAGTGACCGATACGTTCTCGTTAATCTAACCTTGGGATGGGTGGACTGTCGCGGCCCGGTCCGAATACACCTGCTCCACCTGCAGCGAGCCTGGGCACAGATTTCGTCTCGCGATCAGGACTGCTTGCTCCAATTAAGCTTGTCCGTCTCCTCCATGCGGTGAGCCCGGCAAAGGTAGCGGAGGTTCTTCACGTCATAACGGAGATCCGGATTAGAACCCCGCTTCTTGATGAGGTCGATGTTGAGGTTGGTAGTGACAGAGCAGCCCGGTTTGCTGCACACGTGGCCGTACTTCTTGTCCAGGTATGGCGATGAAGCCCGAGCAAGCAGCCCAGCTGACGGGCGTCGTTCCCTTCCCCAACATCGTGTATCGCGGAGCGGACGGCGCGGCTTTCATTGACAAAGGGAAAACCCCAAGAGCGGGGACAAATTAGACGGCGCGGCTAACGTGTGGGTGCCGCTTCAACTGGAAGGCAGGCGGGCGGCGAGCTGCCGTACTCACCGTCGGCATTAGAGATCTCGCCTCTGACCACCAGGCGGAGCGGGACGCGGATCCCAGTGGCCCGAACTCCTGCTCCACCTGGCCTAAGTCAGTAGTTGACCGCTATAACCGTGAGGGCATACCGCTGAACTAGCCGATTCCGTTGATGCCCTGTTGGATCATGGCATTCAGGGCATCAACGCCGTTCTGGACTGTTCCCGTCGCGGCAAGTTCCATCAGCTTCATGGGCAGCTTCATGGGCAAGGCCTTCACTTGTCCGCCGCTCGGTGCCGATGACTGAACTTCTTCTACTTCGCCAACGATGACCTTGGTGGCAGCAGCGACATCCTCTCCGACACCGATAACCTGCGGGTGCATCATCGTACGGACGAGCCCGAGAATCCGCTCCACTTCCTCGACCTGACTTTACGTAAGCGTGTTGGACTGCGTGACGTTGCTGCTGTTCTGTGCCCAGTTAAAGGCGCCGTTGTTGTTGATGTTGTAGATGTCCCCGCCCTGGTGCTGGCGGATGAAGCGCTTTCTCCCCCGTCGATGAACGCCAGCCCTTGTTCGTAATGTTCGGACGAACCAGCCCACCACCCGAAGGCAGCCGTGCCTTCGAGAAGGCCAATACCGACGAAACCAATCGGCCGAACGTAGTCCCCTCTGAAGGCAAGAACCGCGCCCCCAGCATGGAAGCTACACAAAGGATAAATCCGGTCGTAAGGTGAAAAGCTGCTGGGCGGACATCTGCCTCTTACTGTGCGCCCGGACCTCGACTTCTTCAATACCTAGAGTGCGTCCACAGAGTGTCAGCCCCGGTCGGTACGCTTAGACCGTGACGACTTCCAGTGATCCGTTTCCCCCAGGCGCAAAAGCCTTTCTGAGTGAGTTCAGCGCCAGGCTTTCCGAGATGCCCGACTACAGCAAGATGGTCGAACCGCTTGCCTTACAGCTCTCCAAGAGCGTGGCAAGTTATAGGGCAGCCATCTACCCTCAGGACCAGCTGTCGCTTCAGACTTCCGGCATCTACAGCATGGTAAAGACGCTTCAGGACTCCCTAGCCACTATGGGTCCCACTATCAACAGCGACGGCACGTTGGCTCTCGCCCTTCAGATGCAGTCGACTATCGGTGCTGCCACGAAGTTCCTGGCCGATTCCGTTGATACTTCGGGACTCAGTTCCGTCCTGGCTGATGCAGCCACGTTCCGGGGCCAGCTCGGTGACCAGGATGACGTAGAAGAGTTGACCGAAGACTTCTTCGCCCGCCACCCTGACTTGGCAGAATCCATTGAAGAGGCGCCGGCTTTTGCTACCCTTTCGACCGCCGAACGCCACCTGATCGTATGGTTCGTGCGCATCGTCGTGGTCATGACAATCACCGGCTTCATCTTGAACATCACGGAGGAGTACCCGGACATCGACAAGATATTCGCGGGACTCGGTATCGGCGGCGGGCTGCAGGCTGGCAAGAAAGTCTCCCAGTTCACTGCCAAAGTCCTAGACAAGCTGCCACAAGAAAAGGCGCAGTAGTTACTTCATGAGCGAAACAGATCAGGTAACTAAGGCAGCTCGTCCCTGGCAATGGCCCGGCGAGTGGTTCAGGGATGAGAAGTTCTGGCGTGATGTAGGTTCCCGCACGCTCTCTGGCCTTATCGTCCTCTTCTTCGGCTACTGGGCGGCACTTCTTCTCGGCTTCATCAAGTCGCCGGACAACTTCAAGAATGCCTTCTACGTAACCGGCGTCGCCCTGATGGTAATCGCCACGGTCATCTGGAATGAAAAGAAACCGACGCATCCACTCCGCCAAAAGATCCAGGCACGCTTCCCGGTGTTGACCGGAAAGGTCGGTGCAGCAGTCGCCTATCTCCTAGCCTTCATTATCCAGACCGGGATACTTTTCGTGATCACGATGATCGGGCTCATTATCCTTCGCCTGATCTTCACAGGAGCTGCGGCGCTCCTCGGCATCGAGCCTAAGTTCTAGTGAACCACTAGCCCTTCTCTCCCCACTACGGGACTCCTGCGCGAGTCATCGCGTCCAGTCTGGCGGCCCTTGATGGGTAGACGATCGCTGCAGTCGCCTACTTCGTACCTTCCAACTTTCAGGCGCGGGAAACCTCCCGACATGAATCGCAGTTACACGGCACCAGGATCGATGTCACTCCTCCTGGTGCATCTTGTCACGCCTACCCCCCTAGCTCAGTGGTAGAGCGCGTTCTTGGTAAGAACGAGGTCACCGGATCGATTCCGGTGGGGGGCTCTGGATGAGGGCCTGTATCAGGGCGGTTTAGGCCGGCTGACGCAGGCTTTTCTCATCCATGGCGGTGTAGCTCAGTTGGTTAGAGCGCACGACTCATAATCGTGAGGTCGGGAGATCGAGCCTCCCCACCGCTACATAAAAGCAGGCCAGAGGCATCCAGCCTCTGGCCTGCTTTTGGTTTAGCGTGCAAACACGGCAGGGGTCTGGCCGTGCCGGGGTAGTCCGTTCCTACAGCGTCGACACCAGCTTATAGTTGCTGAACCGGGTGTTCTGCAGACCGGCTGCCCCAGGGCCACGAGCGTCTTTCCCGAGCTCGTGCACCTCTTGGTTCAGCGAGAACATCTGCGCAATGGGATCGAGCGTCGTCGAGAACTCAAAAGCTTCATAGACCGCCGCATCGAGTTCATCGTGCAGGTCTTTCAGCTTGTTCTTTCCGGCAGTGCGCAGGGAGTTGTACTGCTTCGCCAGAGTAATCCCGCTATTCAAATATCCCACGCGGAGTTCGACGATCGCAGCCATAGCCCGCGCGACCCTTTCCACTGCGACGGCTGTCGGGTTTTGGGGCCAAGCGAAGCTGTCGAAGACCGTCGTCGACGTGTAGCGAAGGCGGGTCTCCAGTGTGGAGCACCGTTCGACCAGCCACTGACGGTGGAGGGCGGACTGCAAGATGCCCATTGAATAGTCATCATCAAAGGCGAACGCCTGAGCTGAATCACCGAGCCGCAGAGACGAGTCGACAAAGGTGAAGACCGACATCCGCTTATCACTAGCAACTCGCGTGACTGCAATGTAGCGATCCAGGGGAGCAATGGCTTCAAGCATGTCCGCGCGACGGTAGTTCAACTGCCACCAGGAGTTCAGGAAGCCTTCGTGGTGTCGGTTGACGCGCGCCTTCGGGTTGGCGGCCAGGACCTCGCTATTGCGGTCTGCTTCTTCCTTGGCACGGGCTTCCTTAAGTGGCAGAACCAGATGGCGGAGGTGTGCCATGGCGGACGGGTACCTGGCATCTGCCTTGATGCTGTCCGTCTCGTCGATATCAACGACCCACCGAATCGGTCCCATCGCGTGCAGGATCTCGTCACCGCCCAGGAACGGGTGGACGACGGGAGCGGAGTCGATCATGAGTCTCTGGGCGACCTTGCGGTCAGCTTCCTCGATGATGTAGCCGTCAGTCACGCCGGGAGTCTGGCCCTGGAAGAAGACCTTTGGCTTCTTATTCACAGCCAGGGAGTGCGCCTTACGCAGGTCGATTTCCGGAGACAGCGACGGGGTGATCTCTGGCAGTTCAAGGCGGACGTTGCCCTCTTCGAGCCAGAGGACCTTGGTCTCCGGAACCTTGACGCTGTGGCCGTCCTTGACCCAGTTGACGATGGAGACTGAGACGCCCGCTTCACCGGACCACGGCTCGTTGGAAACGGCATCCGTGATGATGCCGCCGTTATCGACGATGTAACCAAGGGAAGATTCCCGTGAAGCGTTCTGCCGGATGGTGTTCGTCGCGACAAAGCCAGCCCGTCCGCCCGGCTCCAGGCGGTCGTGAGCCAGTGGGAACCAGTAGCAGACGAAGTCGGCCACGCCTGCAACCTTCGGATGCGCCTGAGTCACCTTATTGGTATAGACGGCGCCGAGATCCTTGACCATCTTGCGCCGGCCAAGATACGGCGGGTTGCCGATGATGGCGTCCACTTTAGGCCACACCGTAAACAGGGCGTCAGCTGCCTTGATCGAACCGTCCAGGTTCTCCAGCGGTAGCACTTCCGGTGCGTCGTGCAACTCGTCGGAGCTCAGCTTCTTCGCGAGCATCATGGTTACCTTGGCGATTTCAACCGCGAAGGGATTGATGTCAAAGCCGTAGAAGTGATCTGTAGAGACAAACGACGCCAGCGACTGCGCAGCAAGTGCACCGCTGCGGCGCCGGTCGGCGATTAGGTCATGGGCCTCTTTTTCAAGGCGGCGAAGCTCGCGGTAGGCGACGTAGAGGAAGTTGCCCGATCCACAGGCCGGGTCAAGCACCCGGAAATTCGATAAGGCAAACAGTTCCTTTTCGAGGGCTTCTATGCTGCCTTTTGCCGCGTCGAGTCGTTGACGCCATGGCGTCACGATAGTCGGGATGACCACCTTGGCGATGTCCGCGGGGGAGGTGAAGTGAGCGCCGCTTGCATGGCGCTCGCCGTCTTCCATCGAGCCTTCAAACAGGGTGCCAAAGATTTCGGGACGCACGTCAGACCAGCGCTCCGACGCGGCGGCCCGCATAAGGTCGAGTTCTTCATCGGTCAGTTCGAGCGGGATAATGTCAGCGAACAAGCCACCATTGAAGTACGGGGTGCCCTTGAAACGGCCACCAGGCGTGTTACCTGGAGTGTTCATCTCCCGGAACAACCCAAAGATCGTGTCGTAGGCGTCAACGCCACTCTTAGCCTCACGCAGGAGCTTGGAGTAGGCGTCTTGCGGCATTAGCCCGATATCTTCAGCGAACATGGCCATGACCGACTGGAGACAGAAACGCTGCGCGGCATTGCGTTCGATGCCGCGGCCATGCAGGGAACGGAAGACCTTGGCAACCTTGCCCGCCGCCGCGCGGGTAACCGCAACGAGGTCGTTCTGGAACACAGGCTCGGTGTCGACCGGATGCATGAAGCCGAGGACACTGGAACGCTGCGCTAGGTCTTTGAGCAGGACCTTGTCGACGGGTTCTTCAATCTGGTTCTCGAAGTCATAAATCCAGAACTCATCAAAGTTGCAAAGGACCACGTAGCGCGGCCGGTTAGGAACGGCCACCATCCAGTAGTCGAACGCCTGGCGGAAGTGCCGCGACAGGTCTTGCCCGGCCTTTTTCATCTCGATAAGGACGCGGGGTTTCCACATGAGATCGGCGAAGGCCGTGCCCTTGCTGTCCAGCTTCTTGACGCGCTGTTCAAGCGTGGCACCAGCTTCTCTCAGACCCTCGTGACCAAAGGCTTGAAACAAGCGCTCACAGAAGATCTGGGCCTCACCCTTTTCATCACCCGTCAAATTTTGCATGCGGTAGGTAAAAAGTGCTTCGAGGTTACGACGCAGCTCGTCAGGAGAAAGGTTTGGCAAAGGATGACCCCCGGTACAAAATTCAAAGTCGTCGATAAGCTCGCGACCAGAGTTCATCCTAATGCTGAAGGTTCTCACTGCCCTTCCATGCCACGTATGTTTAGCCGACCAGCTTGGTATGACAGAGGCCTTAGAGTTTTTTCCATGCCTCCAGTCCGTCTTCATTTCCAGCCTCTGGTCACGTTATCCACCGAATCAGATGATCCGGTGCCTCCAACGGAGCAACTCGAGCTCGTCCACAAAGAGGTTGACCGTCAGCGTGCAGCCATCGCTGCCCGAAGAAACGCTATGCACACACGAGCTGCCGTCCTGGTCACCGCAGCCGGCATCTTGGCGACGATCCAGACGACAAGTTTGCAGAACGGCTGGCAATTCATCAGCGTCGCCCTGTCTGTGGTGGCTGCAGCCGTCGGTCTCTGGACCATGTGGCCTGCAGGCGGTGATGAGAGCGACCCCAAGGACCTCCTCGACAAGTACCTGACGGTAGAGCCATTCCAGGTTCAGCACCGCATCGTGATGGACGGCATCCAGGCGTTGAGCGGAGAAATGACGCTGCTCGATAAGATTGCTCTGCGACTAATGATCGGTTACAGCATCCTCCTCGGTGTGTGGCTATCAATGGTTGTAATTGCTGGGCTGCACGCATGCGGTTGTATCTAGGAGGAAACCCCAATGGCTGACAAGAAGAAGAGCGACAAGCCCAAGTACGAAGTACCCCGTAACGAGATCCCGACGACCATCAGGAAGTCGCACTTCAGCGCGGACGAGACCACGACAACGAAGCTCTACGGCGTTACAAATCCACCGCGGCAGGATAAGAAGAAGGACTAGCTAGAAAGAGAAGGGCTCCAGCAGCGGGGCTCTTTTGGTGCCGCCAATAAAGGGAAAGAGAGCCCGGTTTGGCTCTCCTTCCCTTTAGACAGGCCTTGCCCTTTAACGCTTGCCTTTGTCGTAGCATTCAGGACAGACTTTTGTTGACCGGAGGCCTCCGTGGTAGCCGCCGCAGTGCTTACATTTGAAGTTTGCACCCTTTTCCGTCGAGGAATCCTGTGCCATGAGTTGCCCCCTCAGATATGAACGAATATCACAAAAATTACATTAGGATACAGGGCAAATATGAACAAGCACTTGACCCTAAGGCGTGGAAAGAAAGAGGGGAGTGCCACTTATTCATCGTTCCTTCCCCGGGCCTCGTCGCCCCTACTTAAGCTGCAGCAGGGACCGTGGGAGCAACGTGATACTCTCGTCGGGCTAGCCGTCGACGCGCTGGAGGGTGTAGCAGGTGCCCACCTTCTTGCGCCGGCCGTGGTCCTCTCGGACCGCGGGTCTCAGTTCTGTCACGCCGGTTCGTTGAATCACATTGTCTCGCTGCGGGCTCACCCGATCGAGGGGCAGCGTCGGTATGTGCGCGGACAATGACGCGTACGAGTGGTTCTTAATTCCTGTTGCAGAAGAACTTCCTTGCCCTCAGTCGTGGCTCAAGAGGCGTCTGGCGATCACGACTTAGATCGAGCGGACCAATCACCGTCGGCGTCGCAAAAGACGGCTGCCAAAGTCACGGCCATCGAATATGAAAGAAGTTAATGGCCCCGCTCACCGCCCTAAGAATCGATGTCGCGAAAGGCAGGGGCAGCCTCGGCCTCTTTTTGATGGCCACGACGGGGCAGAGGTAGCTAAGACTTGGAGGCCTGGTGTTTCCGTCTAATGTGAGCCCACCAGGTACGCTGATCGGGAAGACTCTGACCATCCAACTTTCCTCTGCTCTCCTCGTCGACGCCGCCTAGAAATGCCTCAAGCCGTCAAAAACTCAAGGACGCTGGGGCAGCAATAGGCGGCTATCGACTGGGCGCGATATTTCATCCAGGATGAAGTTGGCATCTCCCTCACGACGTGTGACACTGAGGGCGTAAGCGAATTTTCCACGGGGGCACAATCGATGAGTCCCGCGGCGAGGGGCTCCAGGGCCTCGACGAAAATCCCGAGCGCCCGCGACCCGCACTCAGCGATTATCAGGGCCTCTTAGAGCCACACCGGTAGCAAGACTTGAACCCGCCGCCGTTTTCCTGGCCACAAGAGCATGTCCAGTCCTTCCAGCGGGTGTGAGCCTCGGAGGCTGTCGCGTTGAAGTTGTTGCATTTGCTGCACTGATAGCGGCTGTCATTGTTGCTCGTCCGGCAACGATCACAGGTCCAGCTCATCGTTTCCTCCTACGGTGTTTGGCCAGTTAGAAGTGATTCAGATCCATCCCGGACTTTAGTGGGCCTGCCACACGGAACACGGATAGCTAGCCAGCCCGAACATACGATTCGTATTCAAGCTTGGCCAGCGCAAGGGCTCGCGCTAAATTATTGATTGCTACGGGTTCGGAGAACTTCGACAGGAGAGCGGCTCGCATCATGAAGCCGTCGCCGAAGGAAATGAGTCCTACGGCGTTGGAGTTTTCACAGGCTGCCAATGCGAACCCCAGGTGGTCCTCCTGGACCCTCGAGAGCAGCATAACGAACTCGGGATTCACGCGGATGGTGACGATCATCTCGGCGTCCTCGCCCGCAAAGACCGACGAGTCAGGGATGCGGGTCTTGATCCTGAATGTGCCCTCATCAAGCTTGTCGGAAATCTGAATATCTTCATCATTCCTGAGGAAGAGTTCAATCGTATTGGCATCGATCATGCTAAATCCCCCATTTGGTTACAACGTTTGTTTGAGCAACATTCAGATCTCATCCTCGCGATAGCCACACGCTAACAGGGCGAATGATTCGCGTCGAGTGTCAAGTCAAATTAGTGAATTATTACGCGCACCTGGAAGTTCGCGTCCGTTTTCAACATAGTTTTCAGTCGCGAGACGGGGGCCTAGGGGTGAACTGAAAGATGAAAGCTGTTCCCGCAATGGACAGCCGGGAGTTGCGGACCGCTTCTTCATGTGGTTCATCAAGTCAAGATACGTGGCTACGGCCGTTTTCCAAGTTAATGTGGAAGGGCCAAGCGATGTGACGGGGCATCTCCCGAACTACTTGCAGGCATTCGACAAGTCGGATCACGAATGGGTTGCCGTGTACTTGTAGGGAGACGGCGAAGTGATTTTCGATTCTTTGGACTCTGACTGGTCCGAACATGCCGACAACATGCTCCGGGCAGGAATCAATGTTTGCGAGTTGGGCTAAAAGTGCCCGGGCCTCCTTTTGTCGGCGGTGAACACAGCGTCACCTTCCTCATAGCGGTTGCCTAATTTGCCGTGGTGTCCCGTCTCGTCGATATCACCTTCCCGAGACGGGGTGAGTTCACCGAGACTCAGCCGCTGATCGTGTCTCCTAATCCGGTCTCACAGCGGCGGTCCATGAAGGATGTTCCTGAGAATGACGGCCACCTCTTCGGGAGATGGCCTGCGCGATGGCCGAGGGATTACCGACTGCTCTTGCTAAAAGACCGGACGGGTCAGCGATTGGGCGCTGAAGTCAGTCCTCAAGCCATCTGGCTAAGTCTTCAAGCTGCGCCCTGAGTTCGACCCACGGTTGGTTGAGGTCGAGCGTCCGAGCGCCGATCCGGTTGCCCTGAATCAATACATCCAAGTCTGGCTGTACAGGAGCGTCGGTACGTGCGTACAGCAGCAGGCCGCTGACCGATCCGTCGTGGTTCACGTCGGCGTTCTTTACGTAGGTCAGCACCTGGTAGAGGTTCGCCGAATGTATCGTCGCCTTTCCCCACATGCCGACCTGCATTGATCGGCTGTAGTACTTTGCGTCGACGATCAGCGTCCGCCGTCCACGGCGCAGCGTGACATCGGTGCGCATTGCCGGGAGCTGCTCGGCTCCGAGCGCCCTCGTCTCATCGAAGTCCCAGGCAACGCTCGACGCGGCGGGGGAGAACTCGGGGTGGTGGGCGGCGTAATAGCTGCGCAGGAAGCGCTCGTACAGGCTGCTCATCGCGTCGTCAGACACCCATGAAGCGAGCTTTGCTGCACCTGCAGCCTTGGTGGGCAGGAGTCCGCGCACGACCAGCTCGCAGACACCGAGCAGCAGCCGGTACGAGGAGTTGGCACGGTGGTAGGTGAGCCCATTCCAGCGGATCGAAGTCGGCGGGACCAGCGTGACCGCGTCCAAGTATGGCAGGAGCCGACGCAGCGCATCCCTGCGCGGCGTGGAGACCTCCCCGTGGCGGATGAGGAGGACTATGACCGACTTCAGTGCCTGGTTGTAGGGCGTGTCGGGTTCATACTCGTCGAACTCGCACACCAGCCTGCCCCGGACCTTGGAGCGGGTGGCCACGGTCCGGGCGACGTCGATGCGGCCGCGCACGGTGGCTAAGTCGTCGCTGCGCCGCAGGTAGTCGCGGTGGAGGCCGCGCTTAACCTGTGCGCCGGCGCCGCGCACGAGAATCTCCGCGAGCAGGTCGTGGAGGTGGTCGAAGGTCTCGGCCGCGATCCGGTCGCTCCCGTCGCTTTGGATCGCCCGGAAGGCGTAAGCCATCATCACGTAGACATTGCGTATGGCGATCGAGCGGTTGGTCATGTGAGCGCGGCCCGGAGCCTGACTGCCCATTCCTCGGCCGTAGCCGGTTCGTCGAACCAGTACTCGTCGAGGAGGGGGATGAGTTCGTCCTCAACGACCGAGTAGAGCCAGGTGTCCTCGCTGTCGCCGGCCGTGGGTCGCGAGAGGTAGCTGTGCCCGATCGCGAAGCCCTGGCCGAGTGCGGGGTCCGCGGCGATCGCCTTGTTGAGGTCGACGACCGCCGCGACGACGCTGTCGAGCGAAGGGCTGCCCGCATCTTGCTGCCAGCGGGTGAACCCCTCTGAGTCGAAGCCCGGCCCCATTTCGAAAAAGCCAAAGCGACGGCGCAGCGCGTAGTCAAGTACAGCGAGGCTGCGGTCGGCGGTGTTCATCATGCCGATGATGTGCACGTTGGAGGGAACGGAGAACGTTTCGTTCTTGTACAGGAGGCGGAGGTCTTGCCCGCGCTTGTCGGCTTCAATGAGCATAAGCAGCTCCCCGAAGATCTTGGAGATGTTGCCGCGATTGATCTCGTCGATGATGAAGAAGTACGGCCGGTCGGCGTCGTCGGCGCGGGCTTCTTCGCAGAACCGGTAGAACGGTCCTTCGGCGAGGACGAAGCCGGCCGTCTCTGTGGGGCGGTACCCCATCATAAAGTCTTCGTACGAGTAGCTTTGGTGGAACTGGACCATCTGGACGCGTCTAGGGTCCTTCTCGCCCATGATCGAATACGCCAGTCTCTTGGCGGCGAAGGTCTTCCCGACGCCCGGCGGGCCCGCGAGGATGACGTTCTTCTTGCGCGCCAGTAGGGAGCAGAGGCGCTCGTACCGTTCCTCGGGCAGGTAAACCTCCCTTAGGAATGCGGCCCGTCCTAAGGTGGCAGCGGCGCCGTCGTGGCGGGCAGGGCTGGCAGGTCCTCGCCGGTGACGAGCGCTTCGAGCTGCTCGACGTAGTCCTGATAGGGAGTGATGTCCGTGAGCGTCTTGAGTGCGGCGTTTCCCGGGTGATCCCAGGACCCGGTGTGCGTCCACTCCACAGAACGGACATGAATGTACGAGCCGCGGTCGGGCTCGAACCGGGCGGCGGAGGTGACCTCGCCACGCCCCAGGATCTCCTTTCGTCCGCGCTTGGCGAAGATGATGTCGCCCACGGCGATATCATGCTGGAACTGCCATACCGCGAGGACGTCGTTCCTCAGCGACCCGCCGGTTCCTTCGGGGTCGAGTGCTTGGCGTATCGCTTCACGGCTCGGGTAGGTGTTGAGGTCGTCGAGCTCGTCCCAGCCGATCGCCATGATGCCTTCGGATGAGAACCCCTCCCATTCCGATGCCTGCGCGCCGGGGGAGTAGAGCCAGTAGTGACGTGGACGGGGATCTCCCAGCTCAGCAGTCCCGGCATCTGACGAGGCGGGCTCGCTCCGGGATGGGTCCCAGAGCTGCGCCACCGCCGGCGTCCAGAAGTGGAACGGCCCCTCAACCTCGTCGCTGAGGGACGAGCGGATCGCGAGGAGGTCGCGATCGATCGAGGCCGGGTCGTTCCCCTTCGCACCGCCAATCCGATCGGCCAAGCCATTGCGTATCCTCGACTTCATCGGGGCCGATGAGATCGGTTCGAATGTGTCAGGGCGGGCGAGAAACTGCAGCGCGTTGCGAATGTCGGACCGGTCGTTGCCGGAAGCGAGCATGACGCGCTGCAGCTCCCACGGATCGGTGCGAGCGGCCGCGCGCTCCGCCTCCGCCAGCCCGTTCCAGTGGCGCACGAAGGTCGCGGCCCAGATGATGTGCCGCCACAGCGCGCCGTTGTACCCCATACCCCCTTCGAACCCTGCAGTCCCGGCGGGGCGGCCCAGCCAGGCCGACATCGGCTCCGGGATCGTCACGGGGGAGCGGAGGTGGGCCAGCACCCCCTCGACGTGGGCGCGCCGGGTCTGTGGCCTGGCCGAAAATAGCGGATGCTCGCGCAGGAACACGAGCTCGGCTGCGAGGAGCACCACCTCCCGGGACGCGCCCTCAAGCTGCTGGTCGAACTTGTCCCACTGGCGCTGATCAGCCCCGAGGATTGGGTTGTCCCCGATCCTCGAGCGCAGGTCCTCGGCCGCCTCGGCCGTCCAGATTGTCGCCGTCGGGTCGATTACAGACCGTCCGTCGCCGAGCATGTGCGCGATCACCTCACCGGCCTCACTAGCGATCGCCATGTCAGGTGCCGGCCGTGATGTCGTGACCCGAGCCTCTGCGTCGGTGTCGAAGTGTTTTTCGGGCATACCTGCATTCTGCCGGATTGGTGCCTGTACCGCGTGCAAGGCCGCGGCGGCAGCGCTCGTCAACTGGCCCGTCGGGCCAACCCCTGCACCGACACGGGAACTCCTCCGCCGGCCTTCTTCATGGCCGCTTCGTAGACTTTCGCGGCCGCGATCTTGTTCGCAAGCCTCTTGGACGTGACAACGGTGCCGGACGCGTACTCCTGCATGATGGTCGTGCCCATAGCGGGAGCCTTCGTACAAGCGCTGGTCCCAAACCGGCAACGGGTGACTGCGTCCGTGGCCTCCGTGATGGTATGCAGTGCCGTCGTTAATTCCGTGCGCGAAGATCTGCTGTGGCGCGGCATGTCGTGGCCGAGTTCGGAGAGGACTTCGCCCTCGGTTTTCTCTGGCCGCTGGCTGGCTTTGCCCTGTGGTACCTCGCTCAGCAGATCATCCTGCCCTCGGAGAGTGGCCGTTGGCGCTTTGTCCTTGGAGCGGCGATTGTCGGTGGCGGCTCCGCGGCAGCCGCATGGCACGGGAAGGGCCGACGTTGGACCTTGCTGCCGCACGTCCTCACCGACGCATGCGGGGTGTGGGCCGCTGAGTTCCGGCTGGGACGGGGAGCGGGGAGCGGGCTGCGAACCTGAGAGCATCATCGGAAGGGCCACTTCCTTCGGGCAAGGGCTGCAGCATTGAGACCGAAGGTCCTGCGCGGGGTGATCCTTGGATGTGTTGTAGGCGAGCGGACCAGGTACTGGGTGGCTCAAAAATAAGTGTGGACAATGTCCACACTTTTGGCTTCGGATCCGGTTCTAGCGCCATCGGACTGCTTCGAATTCCGTATGTTTCCGCGGGTTCCCAGTGATTTCAAGGCCGGGAATGTAGTTCGAGTCCCACCTCGGGCACAGTGTTTTGCCTCGTCAGAGGCGATTTTGCTTGGACGTGTGTACAAAGCTTGCGGTCGCGTCGTCTGACGGGTTGGGTTGCGGGCTGTGGCCTGGCTGCCGCGGAGCCTATTCAGGTGTGTGGGGTGACGGGGTCAGCGTCCTGGCTGGTGGGCGCTCCGCCTGCTGAGCTGGGGTTCTGTGGTTCCTCGTTCCGGTTCTATCGGGTGGGCGGGGGTGGCCTACACCTATTCATGTTCCGGTGGATTGGGAACGACATGACGTGCCCTCATCTTGATACACGGCCAGACGAAATAGGCGAAATGAGGGCGACGCAGAGAGCCAGGCTCGCGATTGTCCTGCCAAAGGGGGTGTGGACAGTGTCCACACCTATATCTGGTTTAACGGCCTTTTCTCGCGCACGTCTTGTCCTGCAGCGGCGCCCCCTCCCGCCAGTCCTTACAGCCGCCATGGTTGCTGCTTGTATCGTGTGCGGGGTGGCGGCACCCCTCTCACGCGGCAACTTCTCGCCGTGCCATCCGGAGAGGGTGCACCAGCCCTGTGGACGTGTTCCTTTTTTACGGCACGGCTACTTGCTGGCGCCGGCCGTGAGGCCTTCGCGCAGGGTTCGTTGGCCGAAGATGAAGACGACGAGTGCGGGCAGCATGGATAGGATCACGCCGGCGAGGACGACTGAGATGCTGCCGGTGCCGAGGTTGCCTTGGAGCGTGACCAGGCCGAGGGGAAGGGTGAAGTTCTGTTCGCTGATGGTGAGGATCAGCGGCCGGAAGAACTCGTTCCAGTGGAAGTTGAAGGCTAGGATCCCGACGATGGCCATGCCGGGGACCGCCAGGGGGACGTAGACCGAACGGAAGATCCGCCACGGTCCGGCACCATCCAGGGCTGCTGCTTCTGCGAAGTCGTTTGGCAGGCCCAGGAAGTACTGGCGCATCAGGAAGGTGCCGAATGCTGTGGGAATGGCCGGCAGGATCAGGGCCAGCAGGGTGTCGGACAGGCCCATGCCCCGGATCAGCATGAACACCGGGACGATGGTGACCTGCACCGGGACCATCATGGTGGCCAGCACCAGAGAGAAGATGGCGTTCTTGCCGCGGAAGTCCAAACGGGCGAAGGCATAGCCGGCCAGGGTGGCGGACGCCATCTGGCCGAGTGCGATCAGACCGGTCACCAGGGCGCTGTTCAGGACCAGGAGGCCGATGTTGATCTGCTTGAACACCTCCTGGTAGGCGGTGAAGTCGGGGGTGATGGGCAGGAAGGACGGTGGCAGGTTGAAGGATTCCGACGGCGTCCGCAGGGAGGTGGACAAGGTCCACAGGACAGGGCCGAGGGTCAGCGCAGCTGCCACGGCCAACGCCGCGTATCTGCCGACCGTGCCGGCTGCGGGCAAGCGGCGGTTGCGGTAGGGCTTAGGGGTAACCGGCGTTTCGGCGGTGGGACCGGAATGCTTGCCGGTCCCGGTCTGCAGGGTCGGGCTGGACATGGGGGACCTCACTGGTAGAAGACGAAGCGGCGGCTAAGGCGGAATTGCAGGGCGGTCACGGCAAGGATCAGTACGGTGAGTACCAGGCCGATGGCTGAGGCTTTGCCGAATTCCAGTTGCTGAAAGGCGGATTCGAAGATGACCATGACGGCGGTGCGGGTGGAATCGCCGGGACCACCGTTGGTCAGGACGTACGGCTGGTCGAAGACCTGCAGGGCGCTGATGATGGCCATGACGGAAGCCACGAGCACAGTGGGGCTGATCAGCGGAAGAGTCACGTTGCTGAACTGTTTCCAGCCCGTGGCGCCGTCCAGGTTCGCTGCTTCGTGCAGTTCTCTGGGGATGTTGGTGAGGGCGCCGAGGAAGAGCAGGAAGGAGAACCCGAAGTTTTGCCAGACGTAGACCAGGACGACGACGGCGGCGGATGCCGTGGGACTTGTCAGCCAGGGCACAGCGGGGATCCCGACGAGTGACAGGAGCCAGTTCACCACGCCGAACTGTTCGTTGAACATGTAACGCATGAAGATGGACACCGACGCGGCGGACAGGACCAGGGGGAAGAAAAAGGTGGAACGGAGGAACACCCTCAGCCAGGACGGCATCCTGGCCTGCAGCATGGCAGCCAGGCCAAGCGCGATGCCCAGTTGAAGGATGACCGCGACAACTACGAACCCGATGGTGTTGAGGAATGACACGCGGACGGTGGGGTCCTGCGCCAGTGAGGCGAAGTTGGCGAAACCGACGAACTCTGGTGCTGAAATGATGTCCCAGCGGAAGAAGGCCAGGACCAGCGACGCGATGATGGGCAGGAAGGTGAAGAGGGCCATCCCGAGCACGGTGGGAGCCAGGAAGATCCTCGCCAGCCATCGCTCGACAAAGGAGCGGCGCACGGCCGGTGGTTTCACCGTTGGCCGCGGGACGGTGGACGTGGTGGTCATGAGTTCCTCCTCAAGGCAAGTTCGAGGTCGCGTTGCAGGTTGCCCATCGCTGCCCGTACATCGGCGGAGCTGCCGCTGACCGCGGTGGAGACGTTCTTCATCAGGGCAGTCTCGACGGCGGCCTGCTGCGGCGGCGCGGGGATCGGGCCGGAGGTGGGGAACCTGTCCAGGGTGTCGTAGAAGACTTTCCAGTGCCGTGGCCCGGTGGCCGCGTAGAAGGACTCGTTGACCATCGAGCGGCGGGTGGGGGTGGTGTTCGGCTTGGGAATGGCCAGCTGCATCGCTTCGCGGGTGGAGCAGAACTTCACCCATTCCCATGCCGCGTCCTTGTCTTTGGCCGTGCGCATGATCGCGTAGCCGGCAGCGCCGAACTGGTGCCGCTGGGTCCGCCAGCGGGGGAAGAACTGCACATCGAATTGATCGGCGGTCATCCCGGCCTCGTGCAGGCCCTGCGCCCAGTAACCTCCTGCCGGGGTGGTGCCGATGCGGTTGTTGCCGAACAGGCCCACCAGGGCGTTGCCGCCCCCGGATTCGGGACGCACGCCGAGTCCTTCGGCTACGAGCTCGCGCAGGTAGTCGAAGGTCTCGACCACCCGCCGGTCCTCGGCGTTGGGGGCCAGCCATTGATATCCGCCGCCGCGGGTCGCCCGGGCAGGGTCGTTGGGGTAGAAGCGGTCCCAAAGCCAGTCGCCGCCGGGAGCCTTTGTTTCGGACAAGAAGCTGGTGTCGTTGGCGTAAAGCCACGGTACGACTCCGCCAAAAAGCCGGTTGGTCCAGTAGTACGGGGTGAAATCAGCTGGGCGGGCCTTGCGGAGGGCCCTCAACGTGGCGCTGAAGTCATCCTTCGTCCAATCGTCCTTTGGCCGATCAAGACCGGCCTGGGCAAAGGTGGTGGTATTCAGGTACATGTTCGCCGCATTCCAGTCCAGTGGAAGTTGGTACAGGCTTCCCTGGTACATGAAGGCTTCCAGCAGGCTGGGATGGACGTCGTCGAAGTAATCGCTCATCGCCGCGGCGTCCCGGCGGACATAACTGTCCAACGGCTCGGCCAGCTTGTCGGCGAAGAGCTGGGCTCCCTCGGTGGCGACATAAACAACATCCGGGGGTGTCCCGGCAGCCACCATGGTCAGGATCTTGGAAAAGAAGTCCTTCCAGTCCGCACCCTGAATCGCCTGCAGCTGTACGGGAATGTCAGGATGGGCGGCGGTAAAGGCCTGGATCAGGCCCTGGCGGCCCGCAGCATCCGCTGCCGTCCCCAGGATGGCGATGTTCAAGGCCTTGCTGCCCCGGCCTGGAATGTCAGCGCCGGTCAGCCGCGGCCAGGCGCCCACGGTCGTCCCCGCCACGGCGATCCCGGTCAGGCCCAGCATGGAACGCCGGGTCAGTTGTGCAAACCTGCCGCTGGACCGCAGCGCATGCGCAGGGGCTTGGTGCCCCGGTGTCTTTTCAGACGTCATTGTTGGCTCCTCCTAACAGGGTAAACGGGGTGCTTTACTTTTGTTGCCCGCAGGGTTGTTTTGTTTATGCCCGATCGCATGCGAAAGCTCGTGGTGCGGAGGCAGGTGCCTCGACAGCAGATGTCAGTTCGTCCAGGGTCGGCGGGTTCGCCCCGGCGCGCCGCACGGTGATAGCCGCTGCTGCGGCTGCGGTGCGTCCCAGCTGCTCCATGACGGTGGGGGCAAAGCCCTCGGTGCCGCGGGTGAGCAGGCCCAGGATGAGTGCTGCCATGTAGGAGTCGCCGGCGCCGATGGTGTCTGCCACCGTCGCTTTGACTGCGGGAATGGTGATGCTCGCGGACGGGGAGGTGAATTGGGAGCCGGCGGCACCTTTGGTTATCACTGCCAGCCCGGCGCCGAGCCGGAGGATGTGCTCAGCGGTTTCTTCCAGTGTTTTCGCGGGGTATAGCCAGTGGGCGTCCTCGTCGCTGAGTTTGACGACGTCGGTCAGTGCGGCGATGTCTTCGAAGGTTGCCTTCGCTGCGGCGTGGCTGCCAAGCAGGGCTGGCCTGATGTTCGGGTCGTAGGTGATCGTGCAATGCTTGTGGGCTTGTTCGAGCAGGGTTTTGACGGCACCTGCCCCGGGGTTCAGGAAGGTGGCTATGGAACCGGTGTGCAGGATTTTGGGGAAGTAGGCAGGTGTTGCTGTTGGCAGGTCCCAGTGGATGTCGAAGTCGTATTCGGCTGATCCGTCGGGTCCGAGGGTTGCGGTGGCTGTCGCCGTACGGGCAAGGGATTTTGATCCGGGCAGAAGAGTAACTCCCGCCCTGTGGAGGTGGTTTTCTATTGATGTTCCCCGGGCATCGGGCGCTATGGCCGTGAGCATGCCCGTGGTGACGCCCAGGAGCCCGAGGCCGTAGGCGACGTTGGCGGGTGATCCGCCGGGGTGTTCCACCTGGCTGTTTGGGGTGGTCACCACATCGATCAGCGCTTCACCGACAACGACGGCGTCAAAAAGCTGTTGGCCGTCTGGGCGGGCTGCTTGGAGGTATTCCATGATTGTCTCTCGGGCAGTGTTGGTAGGGGAGCGGCAGGTCATTCCGGAGGCGGGTGATTGCGGCGGCGGAATGACCTGCCGGAACGTCTCGGGCCGGGCTAAGTCGCCGCGTTGATCTCGTTGATTTCGTTGATCGTGAGGTTGCCGAAGGTGGCCGTTCCATCGTTGGCGTAGAGCCGGATGGTGTTGTCACCCTCCAGGGGGAACACCCGGTGTGAGTGCACCACCCGTCCGTCTCCGACAAACATTTCCACGCTGGTACTGTCCACGAGGAGGCGGAGGGTGAGGCGTCCCGCCGAGGGATCGATGGGCGTCTGGCTTTCCCCACCGGTCGGGTTGATGGTGGGTCGCCGATTGACGTAGGCGAAGGGGCCGCGGAGGAACGCGCCGGCGGCGACGTGCCGGCCTCCGCCAGCCGCACGGCAGATCTCAAGGCCGATGTTGGACGGAGGGGAGGCCGGGTCCCATACCAGGTCACAGGTCAGGTCGTAGGCCAGTGCGCTGATATTGAGGTCATGGGTTCCCGTGACCGTGACGTCCCCGAGACGGTGGGTGCGCTTGACGTAGTTGGCCAGGCCGGCGGTGGGGGTTGAGACGAGGTGGTAGCTTCCGTTGGCCTTCTTGAGGCGGATGTCGCGCACGATCATGTCATCGCCGTTGTACGCGTCGGTAGCCAGGGTCGGAGTGTTGTGGGGGTAGTCCCAGAAGTTCGACCATCCAAGCGCCCGGCGCAGGGTGGCATCCTCGGCGCCGGAGGAGTCGTGATGGGGGTAGGTGACTGCCCCGTAGAAGTCATAGCCGTAGTCCAGCCATTCCGGCTCGGCATGGTCGGGGGCAAACGCAGTGCCGTTGAAGGCCCCTGTCCAGTAGGCGTAGGTTGCCGGCAGGCCGCGGCCTTTGCCGTTGGCGCTGGTGCCCAGGATCCAGTGCGACGTTCCGTCGTCGGCGGTCATGCGGAAAAGATCCGGGCACTCAAGCAGCCCCAGGTCCGTGCGGACGAATTCGCCGACCCGCTGCCAGGAACGCAGGTTGGGAGACGTGTAGAAGCCGAGTTTCTGCCCTTCGGCGTTGACCATGAACCACTGGCTCCGGTCTGCATCCCAGATCACTTTCGGGTCGCGGAAATCCGGTACGCCGGGGTTCGGCAGTACCGGTGCCGTCCCACCGGGTTGGAACGAGCGCCCGCTATCCGTGGAGTACCAAAGGTATTGGGCCTGGCGGCCCTGGGGCGCCTGCGTCACGAGGGCTATGACGGCGTTTTCACCGTATCCGGCGGTGTTTCGTTCATCGATGACAAGGCATCCTGACCAGCAGTCGCCGTTGTCGTTGCTGAATTTGGGGATGGCGATGCCACGGTCGCGAAAAGAAACGTGGTCGGTGGTGGTGGCACGGCGCCACGATGTGCCTCCGCCGCCCTGCAGGTAATCGCCGTTGTAGAGGTAGTAGTAGTGGTATTCGCCGTCGATGAAGATGGGTCGCTGGGGGTCGTTCTTCCAGTTGTCGGGGACGCTGAAGTGATAGGTCGGGCGCATACGGGTTGGTCCTTTAAAGGGCGGCTTGGCCGGGGTGGTGTCACGAGCGTTCGGGGGTGCCGCCGTCGCTGACTCGGCGAAGGACGTTGAGAGTGCGAGCGATCCGGTGAGGGCGACGGCTCCGCTTCCGGTCAGGAGGGCGCGCCGGGAGACGGCGGGTGATTCTTTCATGGTTACCTCTCGGTGGGCAGCTGCGGTGCTGCCAAGGCGTGAATGATGATGTTTTTGGGCAGCGCAGAGCGGGCGCTGTTTTGGCTTGGATTTGAGGTTCGTCCTGCTGTGAGGACAGTCAGGAAAATTCCGGAAGTTCAGTCTGCAGGCTGTGGTTCTGTCGCCAGTGCATGGCCGCCGGCGCCGGCGCGTGGGCGGTAGAGGTGGCAGCGGACCCAGTGTCGGTTGAAGGGGTCGCCCACCTGGTGTCGTACGGGTTCTTCGGACGAGCAGGGCTGGTCGGGGTCGTTATTAAAGGCGCAGGTGGTGGAAGCCATGACGGCTTGCCGTAGCTGGGCGCGGTGGACGGGGTCGTAGGATCCGGCCCGGGCCGGGTCGGGGACGGCTGAGACGAGCAGTTGGGTGTAGGGGTGGGCTGGGTTGGCCAGCAGGTCCAGTGATTCGCCCTCTTCGACGATTTCGCCGGCGAACATGACGGCCGTCCGGTCTGCGAGGTACCGGGCGGAGGCGAGGTCGTGGGTGATGTAAAGCATGGAGATGCCCTGCTCGTCGCGCAGTTTCCGCATCAGGTTCAGCACTCCGATGCGGACCGATACGTCCAGCATGGATGTTGGTTCGTCGGCGAGGATGACGTTTGGCTCCACGGCCAGGGCCCGCGCAATCGCGACCCGTTGGCGTTGACCGCCGGAGAGCTCGTGGGGGTAGGAGTCGAGCATGTCGGGCTGAAGGCCGACGGTGGTCATGAGCTCTTCGAGGCGGTGCCTGGTCTGCTCATCTGAACCGCGTTGGCCGGTGCCGCCTTTGCCGTGGATGGTGAGCGACCGCCGGAGGAAGTGCTCGATCCGGTGGGCGGGGTTCAGCGACCCAAAGGGGTCCTGAAAGACCATCTGCAGTTGGGACCGGAACGCCCGTGAGGCCTGGAACCTGTCACGTTTGAGGACGTCGACGCCGTCGACCAGGATCGCACCTTCGCTGGGTTTCTCGAGCCGGGCGACACAGCGGGCCAAGGTGCTCTTGCCTGAGCCTGATTCCCCGACCAGTGCCACGATCTCTCCACGGCCAATGGTCAGGTCCACGCGGTGGAGCGCCCTGACGGACTGGCTGGAGAACAAGCCGCCGATGTGGAACGACTTACCCAGTCCGCGCACCTCAAGGGCCGGGGTCTGGACCGGCACGTTTGGCCGGGCAGGGGAGTGGACGGCGTGGCTCATTGTGCTGCTCCTTCAAGGACGGCGGCTTCGGCGTCGGGATCAAACGGGGCCACGAAGTGGCCGGGCGCGACTTCGGTGAGGTCCGGGATGTTCCGGAACCTCACGCCTTCGGGGAGGCCCTTAAGCGGGATCCGCGGGCCGATGAGCGGCGGGAACGCGCCCATGAGGGCTTGGGTGTAGGGGTGCCCGGGGGCGGTGTAGATGTCGTGGGCTTTGGCGGTCTCGACGATCCGACCGCCGTACATGACGGCCATGCGGTGGGAGAGTTCCACCATCAACGACATATCGTGGGTGATGAACAGGACGGAGAAGCCCAGTTCGCGTTGGAGGTCCTTGATCTGGGCCATGATCTCCTGCTGCACCACCACGTCCAGCGCCGTGGTGGGCTCGTCCAATATCAGCAGTGACGGCTTGAGTGCTACGGCCATGGCGATCACGGCCCGTTGCCGCATCCCACCGGAGAGTTGATGCGGGTACGACTTGAGGCGCGCCGGATCGATTCTGACGAGTTCCAGCAGTTGTGCTGCGCGTCGAAGGGATTCCTTGCGCGAATAGCCGGCATGGGTGGTGAAGATGTCGGCCATCTGTTCCCCGATGGTGAGTACCGGGTTGAGCGAGTTCATGGCGGACTGGAACACCATGGCGACGTCCTGCCAGCGGAAACGGCGCAGCTCGTCCTGGTTCATGGCCAGCACGTCCTTTCCGCCGAAGGAGATGCTGCCGGCGGCGATCTTTGCCGGGTCCTTGAGCAGCCGCATGATGGAGTTGGCGATGGTGGACTTTCCGCAACCGGATTCGCCGGCCAGCCCGAACACCTCGCCGGCGCCGATGCTGAAGGAGACGTTGTCCACGGCCGTGGTCGAGCGGGTGTCGCCGATGTACTGGACGGTGAGGTTCCTGACGTCGAGGACCGGTTCGTGGGAGCCGAAGGAGGTTTGGGAGACGGTCATTGTGCCGCGCTCCTTTCGGTGGTGGCGGGCTTGCGGGTCTTCCGCAGCCGGGGATTGGTTACTTCGTCGACGGCGTAGTTGATGAGGGCCAAGGCGAACGCCACCAGCGCGATGCACAGGCCTGAGGGGATGAAGACCCACCAGCTTCCGGTAAGGAGGGCGCCTTCATTGCCGGCCCAGAAGAGGTTATTGCCCCACGAGACGGTGCTGACGTCGCCCAGTCCAAGGAATTCGAGGCCTGCTTGGGCCCCGATGCCGTAGATGACACAGGCGAGCAGTGTTCCCATTACGATCGATGCCATGTTCGGCAGGATCTCGCGGAACATGATGCGGCCGGCCCGTTCACCGGAGACGACGGCGGCAGCGACGAAGTCCTTGGAACGGATGGACAGCGCCTGTGACCGGAGAACGCGCGCTGATCCGGCCCATCCTGTGACGGTGAGGACCAGGATGACGGTGCCCAGCCCTGGTGGCAGGAAGGCGGCCAGGATGACGAGCAGCGGCAGGCCGGGAAGGAGGAGGAAGACGTTAGTCAGCAGCGACAGTGCTTCGTCGATGAATTTGCCGAAATAGGCTGATGCCAGGCCGACGAGGATTCCGATGAAGGTGGATGCAAGCCCGACGGTAAGGCCTACCAGCAGGGAACTCCGGGCGCCGTGGATGGTCAAGGCAAGCACGTCCTGGCCCTTGGCGGTGGTGCCGAGCCAGTGTTCGCTGTCCGGTTCCAGTGAGGCCATCCCGGTGATCCGGGAGGGGTCGCCCGGGAACAGTACCGGCGCGGCCAGGGCCAGGACGATGAAGATGAGCATGATGGCCATGCCGGTCATGGCCTTCTTGTTGATGATAAGCCCGTGGATGAAGCCGCGGTTGGTTTTGCGGGCAGCTTTTGCTTCGGTGGGCTGCTGGAGGATAACGCTGGTCATGGTCGGTCCCTTGGTTACTGGGTACGCGCTGTTCAGTTGCTGCGCACGCGGGGGTCGAGGCGAACGTAGAGGACGTCCACCAGGAAGTTCGCCAGCAGCACGGCGGCGGTGATGGTCAGGAACAGGCCCTGCATGAGCGGATAGTCAAGGCCCTGCACGGCGTTGAGGAGCTGGTAGCCGACGCCGGGGTAGGCGAAGACGACCTCGGTGAGGAGGGCGCCGCCTACGACGAACCCCAGGCCCATCCCGAAGCTGGTCACCGAGGGCAGCATGGCATTCCGGGCGGCGTAGCGGAGCATGATCCGCCCGGGGCGCAGGCCCTTGGCTTCGGCCATGGTGATGTAGTCCTCGGAGTTCGTGGCGATCATGGTGTTCCGCATGCCAAGCATCCAGCCGCCAATGGAGACCAGGACGATGGTCAGCGCCGGAAGTACGAGGTGGGCGGCTACGTCGCCGATGAACTCGGCAGTGAACGCCGGCTCAAGTCCGTCGGTGAATGCGTGGCGGATCGGGAACCAGCCCAGCACGACGCCGAACAGGTATAGGGCGCCCATTGCTAGCCAGAAGTAGGGGAATGATCCGATGAAGACCAGCACGGGCGGCAGGGCCGAGTCGATGGCGCCGCCGCGGCGCCATGCTGCCAGGATGCCCAGCAGGTTGCCTACGACGGCAGCAATCACCAGTGCGGCCCCGCCGAGCAGGAGGGTCCAGCCGATCTGGGACGAGATGACCTCGGTGACGGGGGTGGGAAAACGTGTAATCGATACCCCCATCTGTCCGGTAAGGATGTTCTGGAGGTAGCCGGCGTACTGCTCCCAGATGGGCCGGTCGTCCACGCCAAGCAGCTTGCGCAGGGCATCGAGCTGTTCGGGCTGCATTCTGTCCTGGGAGCGGGCGAACATGCGTGATACGGGGTCCCCGGGCATGAAGCGCGGGAGCAAGAAATTCAGGGTGATGGATGCCCAGAAGGCGAGCAGGTAGAAACCCAGTCGGCGCAGGATGAAGCGCACGGTTTCCCTCCAATTCGGGAGTGGTAAAGATTGTGGGGTACGCCCGACGGCCGGCTGATGGCATAGGCCAGGCCGTCGGGCGTTAGGTGGCGTGAGGCCAGGTGGGCTTCAGGCTCGGTGGGAGGTGGGCCCACGCCGCCCGGGTTCCCTGGCCGAAGCGCAGCGAGGTCAGGGCGGCGGTGGGGACTACTTGCGCGGTTCGAGGCTGGTCAGCACAAGAACCGTGGAGGGTGCGCGAACCGAGAGGGTGGCGTAAGGGTTGTCCTGGGTGGGCCAGCCGGTGAAGCGGGTGTCGTTGTACGCACCCCATTCCGGGCCGGAGAACAGCGGCACCAGTGGGGCGACGTCGTTGTATTCTTCCTGCAGCTTGTTGGCAATGTCCTTTTGCTTGGACTGGTCAGTCGCTGCAGCGAAGTCCGCCAGCAGGGCATCGGCTTTGGGGTCGCCGAAACGGTGGTAGTTGTCGGAGGTTTTGGTGCCGACCGGCTTCACCGAGGTGGTGCCCATGGTGGTGTTGAAGTACTTGTACGGGCTCGGATCGTTGGCGCTCCAGACGATGCCGGAGTCAAAGTCACCCGTTTCGTAGCCTGACACCACTGCGGCCCAGTCCGGGGAGTCCACTTTCGCGGTCACGCCGACTTCTGCCAGGTTCTGGGAGATGACGTTGGCCACGGAGAGCCAGTCGGACGAGGTAGCACCGACGGAGATCTTGAACTCGAATGGTTTGCCGTCCTTGAGCGTCCGCTTGCCGTCGGGGCCCTTGGGGTAGCCCGCCTTGTCCAGCAGGTCGTTGGCTTTCTGGACGTCGTGCTTGGTCCAGGTGCAGCTGTCCTTGACCTGGGTGTTCTTCCAGGTCTCGTAGTTACCGGACAGGCCGGTGCAGTCGGCCGGCTGGGCGTAGCCGCTCATGCCGATCTTGGTGACCTGGTCCCGGTCCACGGCCATGCTCAGTGCCTTGCGGACATCAACGTCGTTGAAGGGCGCCTTGGTGGTGTTGAGCTGCCAGTTGATCATGGCGCCCGTCGGCGGGAACCAGTAGTGCCGGTGGTCCTTGTCCTTTGAGACGAAGGTCTTTTCGATGTTCGGGATGTACTGCGGGGCCCAGTCAACGTCGCCGTTGGCGGCGGCGAGGTTCGCGCCGTCGTTGCCTGCGAATGCGAGCATCTTGATGCCGGCGATCTTTTGCTTCTCCGGCTGCCAGTAGTTGGGGTTTTTCTTCAGCACGAAGGACTGGGCCTGGAAGTTGTCCACCTCGGTGTATGGTCCGGTGCCCACAGGCTTGGCGTTGGCGTCCTTCTCGGGGTCGGCCAGTGCGGACCAGATGTGCTTGGGCAGGATGCTGAGCTGGCCGACGTCGTACAGGGCGGGGGACCAGGGCTTGTTGAAGTTGAACGTGACCTTGTTGCCTTGTGCCGTGACGCCGTCGAGGTACTCGTAGCCGCCTTTCAGCTTCTTCTGAAGTTCGAACGTGTAGGCGACGTCGTCGGCAACGAAGGGCTGGCCGTCGGACCACTTCACCCCGTCACGCAAGGTGAAGGTGATGGACTTGCCGTCGTCCGCGGCCTTCCAGTCGGTGGCCAGCCACGGCACGGTGTCCCCCTGGGCCGGGTTGAAGACCAGGAGGGATTCGTAAATGGACTGCTGGACCATGGGGTTGACGGTCGGTGCGAACGGGTTGAAGTTCTGCACGAACGTGCCCATGTCTTCACGGGGAATGGTGAGGAACGCGTTGGCATTGGCCGCGGCGTCGGTGCCGCCGGACTTGTTGCCGGTGGCGGCGCAGCCGGTCAGCAGCATTGCGCCTACCGCCAGTCCGGCCGCGGCGATGCGGGCGGACTTGAGGAACCTGGTTTGTGTCATGATGGGGTTATCTCTTCCTGTCTTCATCAGCAAGGTGAAGGGTGGGTGGGGATTTGCTCTTCGACGTTGATTTCGCGGTCAGACCGAAGAGCGTTCTAACAGCGGACAGTCGACCAACTGCTGATTGGCAGTGATCGGCTGTCCGGCTGTAAGGGTGGCGAGCGTCTGGACTCCCAGAGCGCCCATCTTTTCGAACGGCAACGCAACAGTAGTCAGCTTTGGCCTGAGGTAGGCCGCGATGAGTTCCTGGTTGTCGAAGCCGATCACGGCGATGTCACCGGGGATGGCCAGGCCACGTTCTTTGATGGCGTCGTAGGCGCCCATGGCCATGCGGTCATTGAGGCAAAAAAGTGCGGTTGGCCTGTCCTTGGCTGGGTACCGGTCAAGGATTTGGCAGGCAGCCTCGTAGCCTCCGTCTGCGGTTGCATACCCTGCCACTACGAGCTCCGGATCAAGTTCCAGGCCGGCGGCGGCCAGTGCCTCCCGTACCCCCTGCAGACGCCCGACAGCTGCCGGGATGCGCGGGTCCAGGTTGATCACACCGATCTTGGTGTGGCCGGCCCTGAGGAGGCGCTCGACGGCGGCCCGGCCGCCCGCGCGTTCGTCAGGGACGATTGAGGGCAGCTTCCCGTCCAGGTCGAAACAGTTGACGAGAACCGTGGGTACTTCGTGCGCGCTGCGGGGCACGTGGACACCGCGGTGGTGTGTTGCGGCGTAGAGCAGCCCTTCCACGCGCTGCTCCAGCAGCTTCTCAACAGCGGCATCCTCCATCCCCTGGTTGGGGCCGGCCGCATCACCCTGGTCCGACGGGGCGATCAGGAGGAATCGACGGTCAATCCAGGCCTGGTCCTGGGCACCCTTGATGATGTCCACGGCGAAGGGTGCGGTGACGATCTCCGTGACGATGCCGTACCAATCGCTGCGCTGGGATGCCAGCGCCCTCGCCCCGGCATTTGGACGGTAGCCCAAGGCCTGAACCGCGTCAGCGATGCGGATCCGGGTCTCCTCCGAGATGCTGGCGTCTTCGCGGTTGTTCAGCACGAATGAAACGGCTGTCCGGGACACTCCGGCATGCTTGGCTACGTCATTCATGGTGACGCCACGCTGCCGGGTGGCGCCGGCTTTGTCGGGGGAGGCGGTCTTCGCCATTGAATGCTCCAGGGGTCTTCATTGAGTTGGGGTTGCCAGTGCTGATGCGAATGTAATGTGGTGGTGTTGTCAATCAAGTAACTCGCGTTACTTCGTGCTGTGATCCAAGTTACCCGCGTTACTAGAAGGTGTCAACACAATTCTTCAGTGGCGGGTTGGGCTTCGGCGCTCTTCGTCCGGGGCGCTGCGGCAGCACTCCGGACGAATAGCCGCTGGTGCGCGGACGTCCCCGCCGTCTTCCGGCCGGGACGTTCGGCCGTTAGGGGCGGGTTTTGAAGGACTCGACCTTCCCCGGGTCTTTTTCGACGACAGGGCCGAGGATGTCATCGATCCTCAGGAGCAGTTCCGGGTCGAGTTTGACTCCTGAGGCCTGGACGTTGTCGACGAGTTGCTCGGGCCGGGATGCTCCCACGATGGCTGCCGAGACGTTGGGGTTTTGGAGCACCCATGCGACCGCGAAGGCTGCCATGGACAGTCCGGTCTCTTCGGCCAGGGGTCTCAGTTTCTGGACGCGGGTGAGGATGTCCTCGTTGAGAAAGCGGTGGTCATTTTTCAGCTCGCCGTGGTCGCCGCGGAAGCGGGAGCCTTCCGGGGCCGCCGCGCCGGGCGTGTACTTGCCGGTGAGTACTCCCTGGGCGAGCGGGGACCAGCAGATCTGGCCAATGCCCAGTTCTTCGCTCAGGGGAACGATCTCCTGCTCGATGACGCGCCACAGCATCGAATACTGCGGCTGGTTGGAGATGAGCTGGACCCCGAGGTCCTTGGCAAGGGCACCACCGGCTCGTATCTCGTCCGTCGTCCACTCCGACACCCCGATATAGGGCTTTCCCCGCCCGGACAATATCGGCAAAAGCCTGCAGGGTCTCTTCCAGCGGGGTCTCGTAGTCGTATCTGTGCGCCTGGTACAGGTCGACGTAGTCAGTCTGGAGCCGGCGCAGCGACGAGTTAATGGACTCCATGACGTGCTTGCGGGACAGGCCACGGTCGTTCCGGCCATCCCCGGTAGGGAAGTAGGCCTTGGTAAAGATCTCCACGCTTTCACGGCGTGTTCCTTTGAGCGCCTCACCCAAGGCTTCCTCGGCCCGGGTTCCGGCATAGGCGTCGGCGGTGTCGAAGGTGGTGATGCCCAACTCCAGTGCCTGCTTGACGCATTGCGTCGCAGCGGCCTGGTCGATCTGCTCACCGTGGGTGACCCAGTTTCCGTAGGCGATTTCGCTGATGTACATGCCGGAGGATCCCAGCTTGCGGTATTCCATTAGGCATCGTCCTTTCCGAAGTTCGTGAGTTGAAGCACGGCGTTGGCTGTGCCGCCGGTTGAGTAGAGGGCGAGGGATGTATGAGCTGGATCCGGGAAGATCAATTCCGTCACGCAGACGAGCCCGTCATTCGCGAACACTTCCACCGAGCAGTGGTCGATAAAGATCTGCAAGGTGTAGTTACCATCCCCCGCTGCTGCAATTGGGGCGCGGCTGGTGGAGGAAAAGGCTTCGTGGAAGCCGGTGTCACCGGAGTGGGTTCGGTCCACGATGAGGTCCCCGCTGCGGGGCCGGATCCCGATCCGTGTCCCGACCGTCCCGTCGGCTGACCCTCTGGCCAGTAGGCCGAACTCCTCGGCGTCACCAGGGGAAAAGGTGACGTCAATAAGTTGTACTGCCGCACCGCCCTCAACCGGTGTCAGCCCGTCTACGGTGACCCGGTGCACGGGACCGGGTTTCGACGTTGCCCTTACTTCCGGCGCAGGGTTCTGCACGAGCCGTGGTTGCCCGTTCACGGTAACGAGGGATACGTCCCGGACCAGGCTCATAGGGCTGCGCCAGGGCGAGGTGGGGATGTGGTTGGCGTACTGCCAGTTGTTCATCCAGCCGATCATTAGCCGCCGTCCGTCCGGAACGTTGCTGAACGAGACGGCGGCATAGTAGTCTCGGCCCCAGTCCAGCCACTGGTAGTCGGGCACGCGCTCCGGATCCTGCATCCCCTCGGTGAGGGTTGTTTCGGAACGGAACGTCACGCCGTCGAACTCTCCCACGAAGTACTGCCCGGCGGACCCGCCGTTAGGGCCGCCGGGGTTCATGTTGACCGTCAGCACCCACTTCATTGCTGCCACGTCTTCGTCCAGGGGCAGCTCAAAGAGGTCCGGGCATTCCCAAATCCCGCCGGTGGCGTTGGCGGGACCGAAGGTGCTGAGGTATTCCCAGTTCCTGAGGTCGTTGGAGCGGTAAAGCAGGACGGTAAAGTCGTGTGCTTCCACGGCCGCCATGACCCAGTAGCTGCCCGCGGGGCCGTTATAGCGGAAGACCTTGGGGTCCCGGAACTCGGGTGAGTTCCGGGTCAGGACCGGGTTTCCGACGTACTTGGTCCAGGTGTAGCCGCCGTCCGTGCTCCACGCTATGGACTGGGCCTGGGTGCCCTGATGCAGGGAGCCCGGCTTGTACGCGCTGGTGTAGATAGCCACCAGCGGAGCCTTCCCGTCCGCGCCGAATCCGCTGGTGTTGTCAGCGTCCACCACGATGCTGCCGGAGTAGATTTCCTCGACGTCATCGCAGGGGATCGCTACCGGTTGTTCCTTCCAACTGACCAGGTCGGTTGAGGTTGCATGGCCCCAGGACATGTTGCTGTGGACGTTTCCGAAGGGGTTGTTCTGGTAGTACAGGTGGTACGTGCCCTCGTGGAAGACAAGCCCGTTGGGATCGTTGAGCCACGTGTCTTTGGCGGCGAAGTGCATGGCCGGCCTGTAGGTATCAACGGTGGTGGTAACGCTGTTCATTGTTCTCTTTTCATGGCCGTGCGTGAGGTCCGCGGACCTGTGGTGGAAGCATGGGCTGGCGTAAGGGGAGCACCGCGATCTCGAAAGGGCTGCGGTTGCAGGAGCCGGGTGCTCTCGGGTTCATCGCGTTCGGCGAACGCCAGGCCCGACCTGAAGAACGAATCTGGTTTGTGTCATGATGAGTGATCTCTTCCTGTCTTCATCAGCAAGGTGAGGGGTGGGTTGGGTTGTGTTCTTCGACGTTGATTTCGCGGTCAGACCGAAGAGCGTTTCGTAGCGGACAGCCGATCAACTGACGGATGGCAGTGGTCGGCTGTCCTGCTATAAAGGCGGAGGGACTCCCGGGTGCTTGTTTACCAGGACCCGCGTCTACGAGGGGTCCTCAACCCCCACGTGTAGCAGCAGCTTCCTGGCAACGTTAGGCCTGAATGATTCGGGGCCCGGCTTAAGTAGGCGTTCTCCGCCATTGATGCTCCAGAAGTCTCCGTTGAACTGGACGATTGACGCTAGTCGTGGATTGTCGTGGGATCCCCGGTAACTCGCGTTACCTTCGATCGTGATCTAAGTTACCCGCGTTACTTGATCGGTGTCAATGAGTCTCTTGATGCTTCGTGGGTCATCCATCACTTTCGGCGCTGACTGGACACGAAACGCCCCCAGGAGCCGCGGCCAAGACGACATCGAATTCCGCCGGTGGCGCCTGCGTCAGTTGGCGACCAGCAACCTGGCGCCTTCGGGGCCTAAGAAGCACTCAACCTGAACGCTAAAGCATACATCCCTGTCACTGCACGATCAGCAAGCCGGAACTGGTCTCCAGCTAAGTCCTCTTTGGCAAGGAACCTTGGCGCGAAAACCCATCGGCGGCAGCAGGAACATGCCGACTTTTAGCACACGGATTGCTTGAAGTTTCAAAATGGTGATTCCGTCAGCCTCAGCAGGGTGTCACAAGCCAAAAGAAAGAGTGTGGACATTGTCCACACTCTCGGCTCTGGAGCGCGTCTTACTGTCTTCGGACTGCTTCGGATTCTGCACGTTTTCGCGGGTTCCCAGTGTTTCCAGGGGCTGGAAGACGGTTCGAGTCCCACCTCGGGCACGGCATAGTCCCTCGTCAGAGGCGATTTTGCTTTTATGTGTTGACAAAGCTTGCGCTGAGGCGTCTCTGACGGATGGTTCGCGGGCTTTGGCCTGGCTGCCGCGGAGCCTATGCACGTGTGTGGGGTGGCGGTTCAGGTCCCTGGCTGGTGGGCCTTCCGCCTGCTGTGACTGGGTTCTTGAGGTTCCTCGTTCCGGTTCTATTGGGTAGACCCGGGTGGCCTACACCTACTCATGTAGCCGGGGGAGTGGGAACGACATGACTGCTACGACCTCGACCTAGGGTTTTTGTAGAAGCAGGTTCAGGACGGCCCGAGGCGGCAATGCGCCGACATTTGTGCTGTCAAAGAGGGTGTGGACACTGTCCACACTTACGTGTGCTTTTGTGGGCGGGTGCCGGATGCCGCTTCATTGGGGCTCCTGGCGCTGGACGCCATCCGAGAGGTGCTGCCCAGAACCTCCGCCCCCGGGGAGCCACAGCCACTACTCACATCGGCACCGATTGTCCTGGATGCGACGTCGACCATTGGTGGCGACCTTACTGCCAGCTAGAAGGTTGGAACGTGCATATTTGCGTCGTGGCCGAGCGCGGCTACTTGCGGCTTCGTGTTGGTTCTTCGCCTTTAGAGGCCGCCGTGGGGGGATCTATAAGAGTTAGCCGTCGCTTTCAGAACGGGGTCATCTCGGGGCAACTGGTTTGACTTGCAAATTGCGAGACCGGGAGCAATCAGGGAATCACCCTGCCGGCAAGGTTGCAACGGCGGTGCTGCGGAAGGGCTTGCCCAGACTGCGGACGGCACTCGTCACGTAACCGCCGTGCCTGCTTGCCAGACGCGTAAGAGTTCCAGTTTGGAACATAAGTCGTCTCGAAGTCCGTACCCAAGAAGTCCGAATTGGACTCAAGTCTGACTGTGGCACCCCAACCTGACTGACGCCGGGTCGGGTGTGATTTATCTGGATAACCTCGATTCGAAGGGTCGCGCCTACAGAAAGCTGCGCTTGCTCAGGCAAGCCGCATGGACTGCAACACCGAGATCGCGGATATTCTCCTGTATTTCCTGGGAGAGCTGTTCGTCAGTGACGACTGCATCCAGTTTCCCAATTGCGGCGACGCGGAATTTTGAGACCGTTCCAAACTCGGTGCTGTCGCCCAGAAGAAATGAGGAGGTGGAGGCTTGGAGGGCGGCGAGTTTGACTTCCACTTTGTCCATTGATGGGGTTGTGACCCCTCGCTGCATGTTCCAGGTTCCGGTGCTGAGGAAGGACAAGTCGATATTGACGCCTTTGATTGTGTCGGCTGCGATGCGTCCCTCGCTGGAACCGCTGGATGGATCTACGGCGCCCCCGGTGTGAATGACCTGGACGTGCGGGTGGGCGTAGAAGCTGGTCACGACGTGAAAGTTGTTGGTGACGACCGTGAGATTCTTGCGCGCGCCGAGGTAATTTACCACCGACTGGCAGGTGGTGCCGGCGTCCAGGAAGATCACCATGTCGTCCTCAACGAACCGGGCGGCGAGTTGTGCAATGGCCTGCTTGCGGGGCAATTCGAGTTGGGCAGTGAACTCCCGCTCCCCGGGAAAGGCATTGCCTGTCCGTTCTGCGAGACGGGCTCCGCCCTGTACGGAGACGACTTGTCCTGAATTTTCCAAGGCAGTGATATCGCGTCGGACGGTCATATGGGAAACGCTCATGTAATCGGTGAGGCTACGGATGCTGAGTATGCCTTCTCGCCGCAGTAGCCGCAGAATTTCCTGACGGCGCTGCTCCGGGATAAGTGGTCTGGCCGCTTGATTCACGTTGGGGTCCTTTTGTGGGGCGCTCTCCTATTGAGGGCTGCTGCGGACTTTCCGACGCGTCGGCTGTGGCGGTAGCTCCGATCAGCGACCACTGGGGATCCGAGAGCAACTGAGGGCGCGACACGCCCAGAAGACTCTTACCTGAAGCACTTGCGTCTTATCGGACGGGCTCTAGGGTCGTCGCCGGGCTGGATCACCGCACTTAGTGAGACCGGTGTGGCAGTAGGGACTCGTCGGGCAAGGCCTGCTACCGTCAGCTTCCCGGGCGGTACGGCGGCGGGCGCCGTCACCGCTGGGCCGGCCGAGCGGGATCGTCCCGAGCGCTACCGTCCTCTGCCCGCTACTGCCGGTCACGGCATCGCCTGGGTATGGCGTCGCCGGTGGTGGGGCTGCCGCATTGGGGCGACGGCTGCGCCACTTTCGGGGGTGCCGGCACAGCCGGGGCTTCAGGATTTGGAGCTGGGTCGACCAGGAATGTGGCTGAGAATAGACTTGGAGAAGCCGCCGTCGACACAGATGTCTTGTCCGGTGACATAACCAGAAAGCGGGCTGACAAGAAATTCGATCACGTTGGCAATGTCCATGGGTTCGCCAATTCTTGCCAGCGGGATAATATCTTCCCTTGCCTTTTTGATTTGAGGGTCTTCATACATTTTTTCGGTCATGCGTGTGTGGGTCATGCCGGGGGAGACCACATTTACGCGGATTCCGTCAGGCGCCCATTCCAATGCGAGTGTTTGGGCCAGCATCGTTAACGCGGCCTTGCTGGGGCTGTAAGCGCCAGATCCGGCGTGCGGCTGCTGGCCGGACATTGAAGAGGTGAAACAAGCGGCACCGCGGCTCTGCTTCAAGTGCGGGTAGCTTGCTTTGGCTAGAAGCCAGGCGCCTCGGAGGTTGACGGAGAACATGTTGTCCCAGTCTTCGAGGGACACGTCACAGATGGCGCCAGGGTTGGCGATTCCGGCGTTGGCTATCAACGTGTCGAGGCCACCGAATTTGGTTGCCGCAGCTTCCACCAGTTGGCTTGGAACATTGGGATCACCGAGGTCGCCTGCCAATGCGATGGCGGTGCCGCCCATTGTCTGGATTGACCGAACGACTTGTTCTTGGCTGCTGTTGGCTTCCTGTCCAGCCACTGCAATCATTGGGTGCTCGCCTCTTGCTAGAGCCGCCTCCGCGATTCTCACGCATGCAGCTGCGCCTATGCCGCTCGTTCCGCCACTGACGAGTGCTCTCATTGCACACGTTCCTTTCAACTGGGTCTTACAGGGGTCATTGTTGGCTGCGGGTTTTGATCGGCAGCCAGAGGCTGCAAACTTGCGTCGCTTTGCAGTTCACTCCGACCTGGAACCCGCCTGCATATCTAAATAAAACCTACTCGGGGCGCAACGCTATTCGCGATGCGGGAAGTCAGCTTTCCAGTTCCCAGCCTTGATTTTTGAGGTCCTGCATTGCTTTCTTGAATTCCTGTACAGGGTTTTCTTCCCGGATGATCTCAAGGACTACGTTATCGACTCCACATGTTTCCTTGACGGCCTTACCCAGTCCACGCCAGTCGATCATTCCAGTGCCGATTGGATCATGGCCCCAGGTTTCGGTGCCCGTATCGGATATATGCACCAGTCCTATTGCGTGGTGGTGGGAGCGCAGACTTTCTACAGGGTCTTCTCGGATGTAGGCAGCGTTGGCGACGTCGTACACGATCTTCACCGCTTCGTCGTTGATGGTGCTGACGACGCCTGCCAGGTCCTCGATGGTAGGGGTGTAGCAGTAGGGGGTGTTTTCGAAAAGTAGTCGGGTGCCGGCCTGCTTGGCCAGCGGGATGAGATTCTCCAGACTCTCGTACATCCACCCGTAGGTCTTTTCGAGTGACGGTGAGATCATGGGGCGCCGTGTACCGGGGGATATCACGACGTCGGGGACATCCCAGGCTGCGGCCAGGTTGATCACCGCTTTGATGTGCTCGATGCTTTTGCGTCGCATATTGGCGCCCGGGCTGGCCAGATTGATGTCATACCCGCCGGCGTTCAGCGACCTGATTTTGGCGCCGTATTCTTTGAGCCTGGCATGAGTCGCCGAACGCTCCTGGTAGGACATGTCATCCGGCCAGCAATGCGGTGAGCTGATCGGGACTTCGAAGGTTTCATACCCGTGGTCGACCAATTCAGCTATCGCATCGATCGCCGTAGCAGACCATAGGTAGGAGAAAGTATTGATAATCATTTGGCTCACTTGAAGGCATCCTTTCTGCTCTTCGACTCTGGAGAAGAAGTGTTCCGCTTACAACGCGCCGTGGGTGTCTATCCTGCGGAAGGGATCGAAACGCGCCGGGCGGCTCGACCGGGCCAGCGGGGTAGACCCGCTCGGCCCGATCGAGCCGCCGCAGCGTCCCAGGGACAAGCGTGGCTAGCGGGAACGCTTGCCCTCGGTGGCCGACGAAGTGCCCAGCAGGAGGTGTTCGCCTTCGAGTACCTCGGCGTCGGCCAGTGCCACGGTGGCGCGTCCGGCCCGGCTGCCGGTTTCCGGGAGGGTGAAGTAGACGATAAGGCAGAGGGCAACAACAACGATCATGTAGACCGCGACCAACATGGGTTGGCCGGCGCCGACGAATGCAGCGGCGATCAATGGCGCGGTGCCGCCGAAGACTGCGATCACGATTTGGTGGGCGAACCCGATGCCAGATACCCGGACCGCGGCCGGGAACAGTTCGGCTTGGATGGTCGGGTAGACGGCCTGCCAGATAGCGAGAACCACCCAACCGGAGGCCGATACCAGGACGTAGACGCCGAAGCCTGGCTGGTTCAGCAGAAGGAGCAGAGGGTAGAAGAGGACGATCATGCCGATGGCTCCGACGATGGGGAAGATTTTGCGTCGGCCGAGTCGATCAGAGAGTGCACCGCAGACCGGCACGATGACAACGAGCAGGGCCAGCCCGATAACGTTCCCCGTCAGGGTGGAGGCCAGGTCCCGGCCGCTGGTCAGCTTGGCGTAGGTGGGAAGGAAGGTGGCCCAGGTGTAGTAGGCCACGGCCGGGGCAGAGAGTGCTGCTGCCTGCAGCAGTGCCTTGGGGTGTTCGCGGAGCAGGTCCATCAGGCGGGCTGCTGCGGACTTTTGATCGACGAGGGCAGTTGCTTCAAACTCGGGGGTCTCTTCTGCCCGGGCCCTCAAGATGAGGCCGACGACGCCGAGGATGCCGCCTGCGATGAATGGGATGCGCCAACCCCACGCGGCGAGGTCGGCCGGGGCAAAGGCTGACGTCACCATTGCTGCGGCGCCGGTCGCTGCGAGAGTCGCCAGGCCGCTGGCAGTGTTGGAGAAGGAACCGAACAGGCCCCTCCGGTTTGCGGGAGCGTGTTCGACCATGAAGGCGATGGCGCTCTGTGCCTCGCTGCCGGCGGAAATTCCCTGGAGAATGCGTGCCACCAGGAAGAGGATCGGTGCTGCATAGCCGATGGTCGCAAATGAAGGGGTGAGGCCGATGATCAGCGCACCCATCGCCATGCCGGAGATGGACAGTGTGAGGATACGCCGTCGGCCGAAACGGTCAGCCAGCGGAGAGATGATGACTCCGCTGAGCGGGCGCACAACAAACCCGACCGCGTAGGTGAGCAGTGCTGCGATGAGGGATGCGAACGGGGATTCGCTGGGAAATATCTGGGTTGAGAACACTGCTGCGAGCAGCCCATAGATGTACCAGTCGTACCACTCCACGAAGTGGCCGATCGTGCCCGCCACCATATTGACGTTGCGGCGAGGGCGCCCCGGCGCTTCGGAAAGCCCCGTAGGGTGCGGACTGCCGATGGCTTCTTTTGAGGTCTTCATTGAACTCTCCATATTTTCACGTTTGCTGCGGAGGGGTAATGGAATTTGCGCGGACCACTCTGAATGGGTCCCGGTTTCGTCCGGCCGTAGCCCGGCCGTCGAAACGCGTAGGCGTTGCCTGACTTGCTGTGGGAAAGAAGCTGGTCCGGGCGTCTTTCCCTGAGATCGGTTGCAGTAAACCTCACGAATGAGATCGGTTGCTGAGATCGGTTGCAAGCAACAATACGGAGACTGGACAGTCCTGTCAACGGTATTTTCTGGGTTGCAAATAGCTGGGTCAGAAACCCTCACGGGCAGTGAGCGGTGGGGGTGGGGGATCAACCGAGCGTGTGGCCTGCAAGGGTTCTGGCTGAACCGGCAGGGACTTTTCGTTATTGAGATCCAGGAATGTGACGCCTGACCATGTGCAGTCCAAGCTGCCGTAGGAGGCCCAGTACTCGTCCCAATGCGCAAGCTTCCATTGGTCCCGGTCAAGGCCCCGCAGGGCGAGCCGGGTACGTAGAACGTCTCGGGGGACCCGGACCCGTATCACGGTGATCTTCGGCGATGGCCATTGGAATTCTTCTGCCACGCGGCGTAGGTAGTCGGGTTCCCGGAAATAGGCTCCAAAGGGAGCGTCGAGGACTACGGATCGACCGAGGCGCAGGTTTATCCCTGCCACATCCATGAGGGTCTCGTACTCAAGGGGCAGCAAGTTGTCGCGGTAGAAGTCGTTGGACTCGCGGTCGGTGGGGTCGTGCCCGGCCGCGGTGAGAGCAAATTCGACGAAGCGGCCACTGACCCTGTCCTTGTCCAGGTATGCAGCCCCATGCTCTTTTGCTGTTTGCTGGGCAGTCGTTGTCTTTCCCGAGCCGGCAGGGCCAATGACGATGAAGACTTGCGGAGCTGTCATTGGCGTGCCTTTGCTACCGCTGAGAGGAACTCTTTTGCGGCTTCGGTGACGCGGGAGAAGTCGCCGTCCGGCTGCCATGCCTTGGTCACATAGCTTCCGACGCCGACACCGGCCACGCCGGCGGCAAACCATTCGCCGACGTTCTCTACCGTGACGCCGCCGGCCGGCATGATGGGCAGGTGTGCAAGCGGGGCGAGTACCGACTTGGCGTAGGGGATGCCGCCGGCCTCGGTGGGGAAGAGTTTGAGAATGTCAGCGCCTGCCTCCGCCGTGTTGACAAGCTCAGTGGGTGTGTAGGCGCCGCTGATGGTCGGTATCTGGTATCGGTTGGCGGTGCGGATCATTGCCGGATTCAACTGGGGACTGACCAGGAAATCGGCGCCGGCCCGGATGCATTCGTAGGCTGAGTGTTCATCCAGAACCGTTCCGGCTCCGACCGCTACTCCATCGGTCCTGTACTTGGTCGAAAGTTGGCTGATCACCTCAACGGCGCCCGGGATCGAGAGCGTGATTTCCAGGGCGCGGAAGCCTCCGGCGATCGCCGCCTCCGCCACGCGTTCTGCGACGTCGGCGTTTTCCAGTCGCACGATAAGCACGGCGCCCGATTCCTCGATGGTTTGCAGGGTGCGAAGTTTCCTATACATGATGGCCTCTCATTGGCCGGGTGCCCGGGACTTTCCGGGTGGCCCGGCACGGGTCGGTATGTGGTATCCGTTGACAAACTCTGCCACCATCCATAGTGTTATTGCAACCGATCTCAGCAACCGATCTCATACAAGGGGGTATTGCGGTTGACACACATACGCGCAATCGTTTTGGGTGCTTCCCACTGGCATGTTCCGCTCTGTGCGCGGGCCATTGCCGAAGAACACGAGGTGGTCGGAGTCGGTGACGACGACGTACTACGAGTGCAGGTGCAGGACCTGGCCGAAGGCTGGGGTGCGCCGGTCGAAGCCGACTGGCAGAAGCTGGTTAATCTCCCCGACGTTGGACTTGCCTACGTCTTCGGCCCCCACGACGGTATGGCCGAGAAGTGTCTCGCGCTGATCGAGCGCGGTATACCGTTCGTCGTGGAAAAGCCGCTGGGCACATCCCTTGCGGAGCTTTCTGCTGTGCGTCGAGCCGCCGAGGCAGCTGGCGTCCCTGTCACTGTCCCGTTGGTCCAGCGCGGCGGGCCCACACAGCGCTGGCTTGCCAAGGCAGGCCGACCCACTTACCAACGAAGTACATTCATTGCCGGCCCACCATCCCGGTATCTCGAGAACGCCAATCCCTGGATGCTCGACCCCGATAAGGCCGGCGGGGGTTGCCTTGCCAACCTGGCGCCGCATTTTGTTGACCTCTTCCTTCAGGGCAGCGGTGAGTCAGCAGCCCATGTGGACTCCCGGCTCTCATCGGTTCTTCACAATCAGGCTGTTGAGGATCACGCCAGTCTCATCATTTCCACCCCGGAGGGACGCGAGGCCATCGTGGAGGTCGGCTATGCCTTCCCTGGTTCGCCGCTGAAGCGCTATTGCAGCTTTACCTCGGCCGGTGAGGCAGGGTTCGCCGCCGTTAATTCGGACGGCACAGCTGCGTTCACGGCATTGGACGGCACCACGGAGGTCGACAGGATCGACGTGGACAGCGACCCCCTTTACGATCCGTTCGTGCGCAGCGTAGCCCGGACGCTGGAAGATGGATTCCGGGGCCTGACTACGCTGGCCCAGCTCGAAGATGTGATGCGCCCGATTTGGCAGGCATATGACGACCAGCACGGAGGAAAAGAAAATGGCCGACCTTAGCATTGACGTCGTCGCGAAGGCTGCCGGTGTCCACCGCTCAACGGTGTCCCGGGCATTCTCCCGGCCGGAAGCGGTGAAAAGCGAAACCCGCGAACACATCCTACGAGTCGCTGAAGGGCTTGGTTACACCATGAGCCCGCTGGCCCAGGCGCTGCGCCGAAAGACCAGCACCTTCGTCCCCCTGATCGTGCCCGACATCACGAACCCGTTCTTTGCAGAACTCGCCAAGACCATGACGCAGGCGGCCGATGAGCGCGGCTACCAGCTGCTGCTGTGCGTCACCAACGGTGACCCTGCCAAGACCGAGGGGTACTTCACCGCGATGCAGGCCATGTACGCGCCCTTCGGGATTGTCGCTCCCTCAACGAAGGTCGACACAGAGGCCCTGAAGCGCTTTGATTTTGGCCACCGGGTGGTTGTGATCGACCGGGTCGAAGGGGATTCATCTGTTCCAACGGTGACGGTCGACAGCCGCCGCGGCATCACCTTGGCCCTGGAGCACCTGCGGTCGTTGGGGCACACGTCCGTCGGTTACGTCTCCGGCATCGCAGGAACCCACACCGCGCAGGACCGGATGGACGCCTACTTGGAGCTGTCCGCGCAGGGTGACAGCAAACCGCTTGTTCTCGACAGCGGCTCCGATCCGGACGCAGGAGCCCGGGCGGCGCAACACTACATGGAGATGGAAAATCCGCCGACGGCGATCATCGCCGCCAATGACATGGTCGCCTTCGCGGTGATCTCGGCCTTGGGGCAAAGCGGCGTGGGGGTGCCGGAGGATGTGTCGGTCATTGGCTTTGACGGCTTGGCCCTGGGGGCACGGTTCAACCCGGCCCTGACTACCGTGCGGCAGCCGATCGCAGACATGGGAAACATCGCCATCGAACTGGCGGAAAAGCAGAATCTTAACGGCTCGGTGGACCACGTCGTCCTGGAACCTGAACTGTTGGTGCGCTCCTCAACGGCAGGACCACGCAAATGACCGAAACCACTACGCGGGCCCGTCGGCGGCTGCCTGGGTTGCAGTACACCGACCACGTCGGGCTGACCGTTCCGAACCTCGAGGACGCCATCAGGTTCTTCGTCGAGGTGCTCGGTGCCGAAGAGCTGTACCGTTCCGAGCGCGGACCCGACGAAAAGTTCATGCCCGCGAACTTCGATGTCCCTGCCGATGCCCGGCTCACTCTCGCTATGCTCCGTTTTCCCCCAAACCTGAACATCGAGTTGTTCGAGTGGAGCAGCGCTGAGCGGCGCGTCACCGCGCCACGGCATTGCGACGCCGGCGGGCACCACCTGTGCTTCGTGGTCGATGACGTCGACGAAGCGATCGGCGTGCTCCAGGAGACGCCCGGCGTGCGCGTACTGGGGGAGCGCAAGGAAGTCGCGGGCGACAGTCCGCGCGTGGCGGGCAACCGCTGGACCTACTTCGTTACCCCGTGGGGGCTGCTGATGGAAATAGTCGACCGCTCCCGCGTCGCATCCCCACCCCGGCTCGTCGGTCCAGCGGACTGGACGGCCACACAAGACATTTCCAGGAAGGACATTCAACAATGAGGCTTGCAGGTCACACACTGGGCACTCCACACCACACGGTTCCCCAGGCGCTACAGCTTTTTCGGGCCGCGGGGCTCGATGCCGCCGAAGTCATCTACCAGGACGGCTACACCTCAGGTCTGCCTCAGGGAGACCGCCGCGCTGCCTTGGAGGCACTGAAGGCCGCAGAAGGCGAGGGCCTGCCCATCATCGGTCTTACCCCCTACACCACCGCCATTAACTCCCTCGACGGGAATGAGTGGCGCGGGGGAGTCGACGAATTCCGCGGCGCGATTGAAACCGCGCATCTGCTCGGCGCCGACCGGGTCCGCGTGTACGCCGGAGCCTGGCATCCGGGCGACACCGACCACGACCGGAGATGGGAGAAACTCCGGGAGGCCTTGCAGGTCCTGGCACCCGAAGCGGAACAGGCCGGCGTGCGGCTGTGCGTGGAAAACCACTTCGGCACCATGACCCAGACCGCGGCAGAAACTGCCGCGCTCGTCCGGGAGATTGCCCACCCGGCCATACGTGTCCTCTACGACCAGGCCAACCTCACCTTCACCCACGATGAATCAGTCGAGGAAGCCTTTGCCGTCCAAGGCGACCTCATCGGTCACGTCCACGCGAAAGACCTCGTCTTCACAGACCCCAACGCAGCCTTCCGCGCGACGGAAACAGCCCGCGTCGACGCATCGGAGCGTGCCGTTCGATCGCAGGTGATCGGCACCGGTGTCCTTCCCTGGCCCCAGATCCTCGCGGCCCTGCTGCGACACGGCTACGACGACCTGTTGAGCATCGAGTACGAATACCGTTGGCACCCGCAAGACCTTCCCGCCCCCGAGGACGGATTCCGGGAATCCGCGAACGCACTGCGCGTCATGCTCGCGGAAATTGCAGAAATGGAGAACGCCTGATGAACGGCCAGCGCCTCCGCGTCGGCGTTATCGGCGCCGGCAACATCGCCACCATCGCCCAACTGCCCACACTCGTCCAGCGCGATGATATCGAGCTGGCAGCCTTGGTATCCCGGCGCGAAGACCCGGGCAACCTGGTCCGGCGCTGGGGGTTCGGCGCCGCTTACCGGTCCGTGGAAGACATGCTTGACGCCCAGGATTTGGACGCCGTCTTTGTCCTCACACCCCGTTCCGAACACGCCCACGCCGTCCAATTGTGCCTTAAGAACGACGTCGATGTGTTCTGTGAGAAACCGCTGGCGCCCGCCACGGAAGATGCCGAGCGTCTGGCCGACCTTGCCGACGAACGCGGCCGCATCCTGATGGTCGACTTCAACCGCCGCTACGCACCCGTCTACACCGCCGGCCGCGAAGTGTTTGGCACGAAGGGCGCTACCTTCTGCGTCGCCCAAAAGAACCGCCCGGGATCGGAATACCGCGCCACATTCGAGAACGCCATCCACATGGTCGACCTGCTGCGCTGGTACTGCGGCGGCGAACCCGTGGACGTGACCGCCCACGCGGCCGGTAATGATCCGTGGGAAGAAGACGGCACCACAGCCATGATCCGCTTCAGCACCGGCAACACGGGGGTACTGATGGCGGCCCGAACAGCAGGTGCCTGGAACGAAAAACTCGACGCCTACGGCGACGGCAAGACCGTGGAAGTGCGTGCACCCGAGACCGTGTCGACCACCGTCAAAGGAGTCACCACATCACGCGAACTCAGCGCCGAGGCCTACGGCTGGGCAACAGCGACCGATACACTCGGATTCTCCGCCGCCGTCCACCACTTCCTGGACCGGGTCGCTGACCGCGAACAGCCGCTCACGTCCGGTCGCGAAGCTGTTCATACCCAGCGTTTGCTCGACCGGATCCTTGCCGCCTCCGGACTGCCCACAGAAGAACAAGAAGGCCGGCTATGGGCAAGCCACGCCACGAGCGGCAACAGCTAAACAGCACGGGCACGTGATCCATCCCCTGGTTTGGGATGGCAAACAACCCGCGCTTCAACACCTCAACTAAGGACCTGGAAAGATGAAACGAGCAGCCCATAAGCCAACCGCAGGGCAGCAAGAGACGAGCGGAGTCGTCAGATGAGCCTCAAAGACCAAGTTGTTCTGGTAACCGGGTCAAGCGGCGGAATCGGCAATGCAGTCGTCGACGCACTCAACGCCGAACGGGCCCGCGTCATCGGTGCCGACCGCGCGCCAAAGGAAGGCCAGGAGCTGGCCGATTTCTTCCCGCTCGACATCACCTCTGAAGAACAGTGCGCCACAGTCGTCCGCGACACCACAGAGAAGTACGGGCGCATTGACGCCCTCGTCCACGCAGCGGGCGTCCTGGGCCCGACGGCCGACATCATGAAAACAACGACCGAAGAGTTCGACTCCATCATGCGGATCAACGGCTCCGGAACGTTCTCCATGGTCCGGGAAACCGCACAATCAATGCGCGGGACTGGAACTCGGGGCGCGATCGTGATCCTCTCTTCCGTGGCAGCCAAAGAAGCCCGCCTCAACTACTTGCCCTACAATGCAAGCAAACTCGCGGTACTTCACATCATGTGGTCCTTCGCCGAGATGCTTGGCCCCGACGGCATATCGGTTAACGCCATCGCACCGGGACCGGTGAACACTCCCATGTGGGCACAATTCGCAAAAGACTCAGGACCGGATGCGGCGGCGAACAGGGCCAAACGGGCAGCGCAGCTCCCGATGCGCCGCTTCGCCGAGTCGGACGAAGTTGCCCGCGCCATCCTCTTCCTCGCTGACCCGGAGAACCGCTACATCACCGGCGTGTCTCTGGATGTGGCTGGCGGCGCTCACCTCGGGATGGGCACCTGAATAGCTAAGCCCGTCGCCCCATTGAGGCAAACTGGACATCTGGTACCAAGCCAAGGGTAAGGCGCAGGAAAACTTGGCCTGGCGAAGGTACTGGTGCCTGTTCTCCGTGCTGATCCCGAGGAAGTCTGACGGTCTTTTGAGTGTGAGCTTTTCGAGGATCCGTGTTTGCATTCGCCTTATATCCACAAGAGATCGGTCCCTTGCAGCCTGCAAGGGACCGATCTTGTATGGCTCTTCCCGTCCCGCATAAGTCCGCAATTCGGTCTCGGGGAACATACATTATCAGCCGCTGTGGCTGCCAGGCGTCCCGCCAATCGATGACTGGCACCCCATTGTCGAACTGGATCTCCAGCCACACCTGACAAGCGCGGGACGTGTCCGGAGTACCAGCGTGAACAAAGGCATCAATTTCGGAGGACCAGGTTTGGTTACTGCGAGCAGACTTCCAAAGCTAGCCAAGCCTGTCTGCCCAGCAGCGTAATTCTTCCTCGTAGGTGAATCACTGCATAGCAGGGTTTTGCGCCTCGGCACCTCGTGGTACCGGGAAGAGGAACGTACCCATTCGTCGGAGAGCGCGGTCTTCTGGTTTGATCGTCGGCAGGAGGTGAAATCGGGGTGTGTGCACATTGTCCACAGTCTCAGCTTCGGATCGTCTCCTACCGGCTCCGGACTGCTCCGGATTCCGGATGTTTTCGCGGATGCCCGGTCATTGCAAGGGCGGGAATTCAGTTTCGAGTCCCACCTCGGGCACGGCATATTCCCTCGGCAGAGAGCTTTTTGCTTTGATGTGTTGACAAAGCTTGCGCTGGTGCGCCTCTGACGCTAGGGGTGCGGGCGTTGGCCTGGCTGCCGCGGAGCCTATGCAGGTGTGGGGGGTGGCGGGCTCAGTGTCCTGGCTGGTGAGCGCTCCGCCTGCTGACATGTGGTTATGCTGTTCCTCCTTCCGGTTCTGTCGGGTATGCCCAGGCTGGCCTACACCTATTCATGTGCCGAGAGATCGAAGACGACATGACCGCGCCGATTTTCTGTGCAGGCAATTCTTCGGTGCGATCGTGGGAGCCCCTGGGAGTCCCATCCCGGCCGTAGTCCTGTCAAAGATGGTGTTGACAGAGTCAACATTCACGTCTGCTGTCTTCGGCGCTTTTTGCGCTGTGCGCCGCAGCAATAAATGGCCGTCTTTTCGCAGCGCTAAATGCCACCCTCGATCGCTAGGCCGATCCTTCAGATGCTGTAGCACGCACCGCTCGAGGCACACACTCACGGCACGCGCCGGTCGACTGTCTTGAAACGCAAGGGTTTCGAGACGCCTCGAAATTGGTTCTCTGCAGCTCCTGCCAAAACGGCCTTAAGAAGTTCGTTTAGACGAAGCGCCTCGATGAGGCCCAGGCTCTGCTCCTTCGCCCCGGTGCCCGGTTCGAATCATCCTTCTAAGTGCGAGGTGTTCTCTTTGGGAGAAGTAAATGTTGGCAAAGTGCGTCTACAAGGAAGTCTGGGGCCCAAATATTCTGGTGTCACCGGACGGAGGTCCCGATTCTGTTTCACACCATGCTCAAGGGAGAGTTTTTTGTTCAACGTAGTCGCCAAGTATGGCGTCAAGCAGGGGATGACGGAGGACGTTCTCGGTCTCCTGGCGCAAATGGCAGCCGCTACCCGCAGGGAACCGGGCAACCTTTCCTATGACTTTTATCGCGGCGGGGAGGATCCGGAACAGATCGTGATTCTCGAGTCCTACCACGAGGCGGAAGATTTCGACCGGCACAGGGAAAGTCCACATTTCCTGGACGTAGGCGTCCGTCAGATCATTCCCCGGCTAGTTTACCGCCACGTCTCCACCTACACCTCAGAGGATGTGCCGCATGAAGTTCCGTGAACGGATCCGTCGACTGGCAGGTGCAGTGCTCGACGCCTGGTGTGATGGCTTGGGAATGTCGATGCCGGTTACTTTTATGGAGCCGAGATCGTGACGGCATATCAGGACCGCCTCGTGCGGGACTGGTCCGGCCTGTCCCCGGAAGACAAGGTGGTCGTGACGGAGCCCGGCCGCCAAGGCTACCCGGCGACGATTGATACGAAAACGGCTGATTCGGCCGTTGTATGGGTGATCGATGACGGCGGGCAACGGCGTGCCTTTGACCACAGGGAAGGCGTCGAGCTCGCTGCTTTCCCGTGATTCCGTGGCCGGGGCGGCAGCAGTACTGTCTGTCCGGAGCCAGCCGGAGGGGCGCCGCCAATGCCGGCAACATAGCGGGGCTTTTCAGTAGCGATGGTCCGACGCTGCGGATCCTGGTGACGGCCCTTAGGCAGCCGCAGACACGGTCTGCCCTGCCGGGTTGAGGTGGTCCTTGAGTTCGGTGATGAAGGCTTTGAGGTTCGCGGACCGGCAGTCCCGCCGCCACATCAGCCAGGTTTCCGCGGTGCCGAGAGTGCCTTCTATCCCGTGAACCTGGACGCGGCTTGCTCCGGGCAGCGTTTCGAGGAGGGATTTGGGCATCATGCAGATGCCACCGCCGGCCGCGACGCAGGCGAGCATGCTGTAGTACGAGGAGATTTCGACGATTCGTCCCGGGACCATTCCTTGAGACTCGAGCCAGTCCTCAAAGCGCTGGCGGTAAGAGCAGATGGTGCCAAACATGAAGGCGGTCGGGTGGGATGCCTTGAAGTCGTCATTGATCTCGGTGACAGTCTGCGGAGTGAGGATGACCAGATCCTCCGCAAAGGCCCTGATGCCGGTGAGTGAAGGTACAGCCGGCTTTCCGTCAGAAAATGCTGCCGTGAGTTGCCCGTTCAACAGGTGGTCGAACAGAACTCCCGAGGAGCCGGCTTCGAGTTCCACGTCAACGGCGGGGTAGCGGAGATGGAAGCTTGCCAGAATGGGTGGTATCCGGACTGCAGCCGTGCTTTCAAGGGCGCCGAGACGGAACTTGCCGCGGGGCTCGCCCTGTGCCGTGAAGGCTTTAGCGTCGTTGCACAGGTCGATGATCTTCTGGGCATGATCGCGGAAGATCTCCCCATCGGCCGAAAGGGAGCTTTGCCGCTTATCCCGGACCAGGAGCTTGACACCAAGTTCCCGCTCCAGCTGTTGAATACGCGTCGAAACGTTGGAGGGGGCACGAAGAAGCTTGTTGGCGGCTTTGGTGATGCTGCCCGTCTCCGCCACGGCAAGAAAGATTTCCAGCTGCGAGATCTCCATCGTCCTCATTCTCTCTGAGCGAAGTGATGCACACCGAAGCATCACGTTCACAGAATGATGACAGTCTTCGAGATTCTTTTCAACCGCACTGGGCCCATATACCTGCCTCTTCGGTCGCAAGCCGCCCTGAGAGAGAAGGGCAAACCGGGAAGCCCGAAGTACGCTCCAGACCCTTCTGTTTTTGAGAAGTGAAGCTTCGGAAACTTCTTATTTATCAAAGTGTCCCGGGCTTCTAGAGTCGTTGTTAGTCCCATCACATACGAACTTGAAGGAACACAATTATGGGCACCATCGAAGTTGCCGTTGCTAAGTCGACGAACCCGGCCACCGGCGAGGAGGTCGCGGCCTATCCCTATCTGGATGAGCGGGGCGTCGCGGGGGTTGTCCAGACCGCCGCCGAAGGTTTTGCCCAGTGGCGGGAGACATCCCCGGTCCGGCGTGCTGAGGTTTTCCGCCGTCTTGCCGAACTGCTGCGCCGAGACACGGCGAAGCTCGCTGGGGTGATCACAGCCGAAATGGGCAAACCCGTCACGCAGGCGCAGGCTGAGGTGACCAAGTGCGCGAACATGCTGGACTGGTACGCAGAGAACGGCCCGGCCATGCTGGCCGACACGCCAACAACAATCGGCCCGGAAGCCTACGTTTCCTACCTGCCCACCGGCACGGTGCTGGCGATCATGCCATGGAACTTCCCGGTCTGGCAGATCTTCCGCGGCGCGGCCCCGATCATCCTGGGCGGCAACGGTTACCTCCTGAAGCCGGCTTCAAACGTGGTCGGTTGCGCCTTGGCGCTGGAATCCCTGTGGCAGGAGGCGGGGCTCCCGAGGGGTACTTTCGCCGTCGTGAACTGCGACCGTGACCAGGTCCCTGCGATCATCCACGACCCGCGGATCACGGGCGTCGCAGTGACCGGCGGGACCGTCGCCGGGCAGAGCGTCGCCGCCGAAGCCGGCCGAGCGCTTAAGAAGGTCATCCTCGAACTCGGGGGATCGGACCCGTTCATCGTCCTGGCCGACGCCGACCTGGACAGGGCCGTCGACGCCGCAGCTACCGGCCGGATGGTGAACGCAGGCCAAGTATGCATCTCGGCCAAGCGGATCATCGTCGAACGGCCCGTCTATGCCGAGTTCACCGCCAAGCTCGCCCGCCGGGTTGAAAGCTTCAAGGTCGGTGACCCCACCGACCCGGACACCTTCGTCGGCCCGATGGCCAAAGAAGAGGCCCTGCTGGACGTGGATGACCAGGTCAAGCGCTCCGTCGCTGAAGGCGCCGAGCTCCTGACCGGCGGTCACCGCATCCCCGGTCCCGGCTCCTTTTACGCCCCGACGGTCCTGGCCGGCGTCACCGAAGCCATGACGGCCTTCAAAGAGGAGATCTTCGGCCCGGTGGCAACCGTCATCGCTGCCGAGGACGCCGAGGACGCCCTGACAAAGGCCAACAATTCCGAATTCGGGCTCAGCGCCGCGATCTGGACCGCCGACAATGCGAAGGCCCGGGCCATGGCCCGGAAGATCGACGCCGGTGGGGTTTTCATCAACGGCCTCTCCGTCTCGGACCCGCGCATCCCGATCGGTGGGGTGAAGAAGAGCGGCTTTGGCCGCGAACTTTCCTACCTGGGCGTCCACGAATTCACCAACATCCAGGCCGTCTGGGACCAGACCCCGCTAAACGCCGCCAAGGAAGCAGCACAAGGAGTAGCACAATGAGCACCACCACCATCAACCAGGAACTCTTTGACAAGGGCCTGGCCACCCGCCGGGAGGTCCTCGGCGACGAGTACGTCCAGCGCAGCCTGGACAGCGCGGACGAGTTCTCCATGCCGATGCAGGAACTTGTCACCCAGTACTGCTGGGGCGATGTCTGGAACCGCCCAGGCCTGGAACGCGCCCAGCGTAGCCTGATTAACCTGGCCATGATCAGCGCCCTGAACCGGCCCCACGAACTGAAGGTCCACGTCCGCGGCGCGGTCCGCAACGGCGTCACCAAGGAACAGATCAAGGAAGTCTTCCTTCAGGTCGCCATCTACTGCGGCGCCCCGGCCGCCCTGGAGAGCTTCCGCCTCGCCCGTGAGGTCTTCAAGGAGATGGAGGCCGAAGCATGAGCACCATCGGCTTCGTCGGCCTGGGCAACATGGGTTTCCCCATGGCCTCCCGCCTCGCCGCTGCGGGCCACAGCCTCATCGTGGACGACCGCGACCAGGGTGCCGTGCAGCGGTTCCAGGACCAGCACCCCACATCACGGGCGGCCACGGACGCAAAAGCCTGGCAGGATGCCGACATCATCATCACGATGCTGCCCAACTCCGACATCGTCGAAGCAGTCCTGACCGGGGGAGTGGCCGCGGCCGCCTCGTTGAACACCCTGTTCATCGACATGTCCTCCTCCGAACCGATCCGCTCCCGCGACCTGCGCGCCCGGCTCGAACGGCGGGGCATGCGGTACCTGGACGCCCCCGTCTCCGGCGGCGTGCGCGGAGCCCAAGACGGTCAACTCGCCATCATGGTCGGCGGCCGCTGGCACGACCTGGACCAGGCCACGGATATTTTCGATGTCCTGGGTAAATCAGTCATCCACGTTGGTGACGCCGGCTCCGGCCACGCGGCCAAGGCCCTGAATAATCTGGTCTCTGCCGCCTCGGTAGCCGCCACTGTCGAAGCGCTCCGCGTCGGCGAACGCTTCGGCATCGACCCGGCAACCCTGACCCAGGTCCTGAACGCCTCCTCGGGCCGGAGCAACACGTCAGAGAACAAGGTTGCACAGTTCATGCTGTCCGGCACGTTCGGTTCGGGTTTCCCGATCGGGCTGATGACCAAAGACATCAAGATCGCCACCGCCCTCGCCGATTCACTGGGCGTTGATGCCCGCTTCAGCCACGACTGCGAAGCCATCTGGCAGTCCGTCCTCGACGCCGGTCACGGTGCCGAAGACCACACGAGGATGTATGAATACCTCGCCACCCCCACCACCCCTGCTTTTAATGATGAAAGGCAAATCCATGCGTGACTTCGCACAAGTGCTGCAGACCGCGACCAAGGACTTCGAGTTCAACCGCGAAATGCGCTACTACACCGGCAAACTGCACGTCTCCATCGGCGACAAGGCATGGCTGGCCGCCTACGACGACGGGAAGTTCCTCTCGGTCGAACCCGCCGACACGGACCCGCAGGACGCGGCGATCTGGATCAAAGGCACCGACGAGCAGTGGAAAGACATGACCGCCGAGCATCCGCGGCCCTTCTTCCAGTCCCTGCAGAGCTCCTCGGCCAAGCACGGTGTGCTGCTGAGTAACACCCACCAGCTCTACGCCTACCTGCCGGCGCTGAACCGGCTCATGCAAATCTTCCGCCAGCTCAACCGCGAAGGAGCGTAACAGCCATGGCAAAGTTCGAACCCATCAAGGGTGGCTACGTCTACCTCACCGTCGAGGACATCGAATACCGGGTCTACTACGAAGAAGCCGGTCAGGGCATCCCGCTGATCGTTGGGCACACCGCAGGCTCCGACGGCCGCCAGTACCGGCACCTGCTCAACGACGAAGAAGTCACCTCCCGCTACCGCGTCATCGCCTTCGACCTGCCCTTCCACGGCAAATCACTGCCTCCGCACGGAGACAAATGGTGGACCCGCGAATACAACATGACCAAGTCCCGCATGATGGCCTTCCCCAACGCGCTCTCCGAAGCACTGGAACTGGACCGGCCCGTGTACATGGGCAGCTCCATGGGCGGTCACCTGGCCATCGACCTGGCCTCCAACTTCAACGACCGCTACCGCGCCACCATCTCCGTCGAAGGCGCCCTTCGCTCCGCGGCCGAGTATGTGGAGGTTGGCATGGACGGCATCCGCCGCGAGTTCGACAACCCCAACGTCTCACGCACCTCCACCGGCGCGGCGATGCTCCTGAACATCTCCCCGTACTCGCCGGAGGAGAACGTCCGAGAAATCCAGTGGGAGTACCAGTGCGGCGGACCCGGTATCTTCGCCGGCGACCTCTATTACTACTACTACGACCACAACGTCAGCCCCGAAGAAGCCGCAGCAATCGACACCAGCAAGTGCATGCTCTACTTCCTGACCGGCGAATACGACCCCAACACCTCCCCGGCCGACACCAAGGAAGCCGCCAACCTGGTCAAGGGCTCCAAGTTCTGGGAAATGCCCAAGCTCGGCCACTTCCCGGTCACCGAAAACTACGACGAGTTCCGCAAGTTCCTCCTGCCGATCCTCGAAGAAATCGAAGGTAAGTCCGCCTAGGACCCGGCCTTAACGGCGGGCCGGAACTGACCGGCCCGCCGGACACAGCGCCGACCATTCGGCGTATCACCGCACTGCAGGGCCCTGCTGCCGCCACGTCCTTAGGCAGTCACGCCCAAAAACAGGTGTAACCCCCATCACATTCATCAGTACCCATCAATGGAGCTGGAACATGTCCTCAACAAACAGCACGGCTTGGCGGCCGGCGCACGTCACTAATCGGCAGATCAAATTCGCGACCATCCTGGCCTTCCTGGCCTGGGCGTTCGCGGTCTACGACTTTATCCTCTTCGGCACCCTGTTGCCCGAACTCGGCAAAGACCTCGGCCTGAACGAAGCCGAACAGGCCACCATGGTCACCTGGATGTCCGTCGGCGCCGTCGCCCTGGGCCTGCTCGCCGGACCCGTCGTCGATAAATTCGGCCGCAAGGCAGGGCTCGCCTTCACCACCGCCGGAGCCGGCATCGCCTCGGCACTGACCGCCCTGGGCGGCATTGTTCCCGTCGCGGCCCTGGTCGCCATCCGGTCCCTCAGCGGCCTGGGCCTGTCCGAACAGGGCGTCAACGGCGCCTACCTCAGCGAACTCTACGGCGCGTCCGATGACCCTCGGATCAAGAAGCGGCAGGGCTTCATCTACTCCCTCGTCCAGGGCGGATGGCCCATCGGCGCCATCCTCGCCGCAGCGCTGACCGCCGTCTTGCTCCCCACCATCGGCTGGGCCGGCTGCTTCGTCTTCGCAGCGGTCCCGTCCCTGATCGTCGCGGCTCTGGCCCGCAAGCTGCGCGAATCACCCCAGTTCGAATCCATCCAAAAGATCCGCCAGCTCCAGAAGGCCGGCCACCACGCCGACGCAGAACACCTTTCCGCGGCCCTCGGCATCGAAGAGCACGAAACCCGCAGCACCCTCGCTGATGTCTTCCGCGGCCGGAGCCTGCGCACGACCCTGTCCCTGGCGCTGGGGCACATCCTGAACTACTTCCCCGTCCAGGTCTTCAGCGTCCTCGGCACCACCGTCCTGGTCAGCGTCCACAACGTGTCCTTCACCAACTCCCTGGCCATCCTCCTGATGTCCAACCTCATCGCCTACCTCGGCTACCTCACCCACGGATTCCTCGGCGACAAGTTCGGCCGGCGCAACGTCATCGCATTCGGCTGGATCACCGGTGGCATCGTCTTCACCGCCATGATCTTCGGACCCAGCGACTTCTGGACTGTTGTCGCCCTCTACAGCCTCGGAACGTTCTTCCTCATCGGACCGTACTCCTGCGTCCTGTTCTTCGTCGGCGAAAGCTACGACACCCGCATCCGCGGCCGCGGAGCCACCTTCGTTGCAGCAGTAGGACCCATCGGCGCCATCATCTCCAGCGCCCTGGCCGCAACCCTGCTCTCCAACGGCGGCAACTGGGCCACCGCAGCGTTCCTCTTCGGAGCAATCCCATGTGTCCTGTCCGGCGTCGCGGTCCTGTTCTCCCGCAAGCACCAGCACGTCGCGGACCCCGTACACATTCCGGCCGTCGCCGGCGGAGCACCCGCGGACGAGACAGCCCACTAACAACACATGCGGGCAGTTGCCGGGGGCGCCCACGAGCCCCCGGCAACTGCCGTCCAACGAAACGGACCCCCAATGCCTGAAACCGCCTACGGCCGCATTGCCGTCATGACCAGCCCACGCGAACTCGACTACACCGAGTACCCGCTTCCCGCCCCGGAACCCGGGGCAATCCTGATGAAAGTGACCAGAGCCAACGTCTGCGGCTCCGAACTGCACATCTGGAACGGCAAACACCCCGTCAAGAAAAGCGGCGGCCTCGGCCACGAAATGGTCGGCACCGTCGCCGCCATCGGCGAGGGCCGTCCCACCGATAACGCTGGCCAACCACTCAGCCCCGGAGACCGCATCGTCGCCACCTACTTCCAAACCTGCGACCGCTGTGCCAGGTGCCTGGGCGGACAGCCCAACCTGTGCGACAACGCCTACGAATTCTTTGGCAAACAGCCCACCGAAGCGCCCCACTTCCACGCCGCCTTCGGCACCCACTACTACATCCACCCCCGCCAACACGTCTACAAAGTCCCCGACGAAATCTCCGACTCCGTGGCCGCCAGCGCCAACTGCGCCCTCTCCCAGGTCACCTTCGGCATCGACCAGATCGGCCTGCAGTACGGCGAAACCCTGCTCATCCAGGGGGCCGGCGGACTGGGCCTGAACGCCGTCGCCGTCGCCGTGGAGCGCGGCGCGACCGTCATCGTCATCGACCCTTCCGAACCCAGGCTCGAACAGGCCCGGCGTTTCGGGGCCGCCCACACGATCAACATGGCAGAAATCCCGGACCTCGAGGACAGGATCTCCGCTATCCAGCGCCTCACCGGCGGCCAGGGCCCCGACGTCGCCATTGAGCTGACCGGTGTCCCCGATGCCTTCGCCGAGGGGCTGCGGCAGATCCGCCGCGGCGGACGCTACCTGGTGATGGGCAACCTCTCTCCCGGCAGGGCCATCCCGTTCGACCCCGGCTACGTCACCCGCAAAGCCCTGACCATCAAGCACGTGGACCGCTATGAAGGCCGCTACCTCTACAAGTCCCTGGCCTTCCTCGCGGAGCACCAAGACAAGTACCCCTTCGATGCCATGATCGACGCGACCTTCACCCTCGACGGTGTCGAAGAGGCCCTCGAAAAGTCACTCGCCCGCGAAGTCACCCGCGCCGCGATACTCATCGACGAGACAACTGCCTGACCTGCCGCCCCACAATCCTGAAATGGAACCTGCATGACAACAGCGCACCTCGCCGGCCTGACCCCTAACCAGATCCGCCGCAAAAGCCTGATCTCCGGCACCGTCGGAGCGATCATCGAATGGTACGAATACACCGTCTACGGCACCGCCGCCGCCCTCGTCTTCGGCACACTGTTCTTCCCCTCCACCGAACCCGGCGTATCCCAGATCGCTGCACTCGCGAGCTTCGGCGTCGGCTTCCTCGCCCGTCCCGTCGGCGCCTTCGTCTCCGGCCACCTCGGTGACCGGATCGGACGCAAATCCACCCTGATCCTGACCTTCCTCATCATGAGCGCGTCCACGGCCGCCATCGGCCTGCTCCCCACTTACCAGAGCGTCGGCTTCTGGGCGCCGGTCCTGCTGTGCATCCTCCGCCTCACCCAGGGCTTCGCCGTCGGCGGCGAATGGGGAGGCGCCGCGATCATCGCCGTCGAAAACGCCCCGAAGGGACGCCGCGGATTCTTCGGAGCCTGGCCCCAGATCGGCGTCTCCTGCGGCCTGCTCCTGGGCACCGGAGCCGTCGCCATCTCCCAGGCCATCTCAGGGGACCAGTTCATCGAGTGGGGCTGGCGCCTGCCCTTCCTTCTCAGCGTGCTGCTGGCTGCTGTCGGCCTGTACATCAGGCTCAATGCCTCCGAAAGCCCAGCCTTCCTCGCCGCCAAAGCCGAACAGAAACAGGAAAAGCAAAAAGCGCCAATCCCGGTTGTCTTCAAGGAGCACCGCAGGTCCCTGGTCATTGCCCTCTTTTCACGCTTTGCCGAAGCAGGAAACTACTACCTTTTCACCGTCTTCTTGCTCTCCTACGTGGCCACAACGCTGAAGCTGCCGGCATCCTACGGCCTGGTGGCCGTCATGATCGGCTCGGCACTGAACATCGCCATGATCCCGGTCTTCGGCGCCATCTCCGACCGCATCGGCCGCAAGAACACGTTCTTCTTCGGCGCCGGAGTCATCATCGTCAGCGCCTGGCCCATCTTCGCCATGATCCAAACCGGCAACCCGTTCGCGATCATCGCCGGCGTAGCCATCTTCCTCACCCTCGGCCACGCCGCCGTCTACTCCGTGCTCCCCGCCTTCTACTGCGAACTGTTCCCCACAGAAGTCCGCTACACAGGAATCTCCGTCGGCTACCAGACCGCAGCCATCCTTCTGGCCGGGTTTACCCCGGTCATCGCCAGCGCCCTCGTCCTCTGGTCAGGCGGTACCTGGCCGCTGGTCGCCATCATCGTCCTGACAACCCTCATCGCTGTCACCGCGGTCGCCGCAGCCAAGGAGTCAAAGGACCTCGACTTGGACACCATCGGAAAGTCCCCACAGAATTTCGCCGACGAAGGTAAAAACAGAACACGCACCCGCTGAAGTCCGCTGCCGCATCCAGGTAAGACCCGAACTAGCCGGTCCACCCTCTTGCTCCCGCACGGCAAGCCGGAGGGTGGGGCCGGCTGTCGTCTGTTCCGTATAACCTCTAACCTCTCGACCAGCCCGTTGTCTCGAAACCCTTGCGCCTCAAAACCCTAGAGATTCAAGGCAGCCGGTGCAGTAGTGCGACAAAGATCGATCACAAAACGCCGCCATTTATCGGCAAACTCCACACCTTGCGCATGCGGGTCGCATGGACGGCAACACCGAACTGTTGCCGCGTCCAGGACTGAAGGGGTTTCTCGCCTAAGCCCCCGGCTTCGTTCACCAGGCTGACCATCCACGGGGCTGGTTAAGACCGCGACGCGGCCGATTAGCCTCCCGGCACTGCGTTGGGGGTCAACACAGTGCCCGGGCTACCTCGGGGCCTTTCCCTTAAGTCAGGAAATGCCGAAAGCGCGGTTGGGTTCAGGTGATCCTAACGCTGGCCCGTCAACGCAACTCGTTTGGCCTGATGCGCGGACTTATCCATCGCTTACGTCGAAATCTCGTGAAGAGGCCATAGATGGTGTGACGTCCGGCCTGATCTCCTCGGGTGAAGAGGTCACTTGGCGAGCTTGGCATTTCGGCCTCCCGCTGTCAACGGCCATTGGGAAGTGCCCATAGTTGGCCAGCATTTCTGCCCACCACTGGCCAGTAGAGCTGCCCAGGGGTGGCCAGGAGGTTTGCCCGAGTTCGGGGTGGGGTGTGCTGGCCACCGGTTTGGGGTTTAGTTCAGCGGCATGACGCCCTTTCCGGCCAGGGCCTGGGTGAGGCGGATGGAATCGCCAGTTGTTTGGCAGACGTGGGCGTGGTGCAGGAGCCGGTCGACGGTCGCGGTGGCGAGGGTTTGGGCATGAGCTCGTCAAAGCCGCGACGCGCATCCCTTCTTCGACGGCCTGCTGGCCGAGGCTTCGAGGGAGAAAGGTCCTCCCTGTTGCGGAGGGTCCGCAGACGACGAGGGTTTCTTTCCGGTGGCTCCATTCCAGGATGCGCAGGGCCAGAGCCGAAGAGGTAATTCGCAACGAACATTTGCTAAGCCAACAAGAATCAGTCTTGTTCGTTTGGAATCTCGGCGCTCGGTACCGGAACTGGCACGGCGCTACCCACTGCGGCTCCGCGGTCCTGACCAACTCATTTGACGATGTTTGACCCGAGATTCGTTGATCTCTTGTGTGCCAGCATAGCTTGGGCGCGGGTGACGGTCGGCCGCGGCCTAGAGCCGGACCGACCGTCTTCGTATTAGTATGCTGCAATTCGATTACTGGCCCGTTACAAGATTTGAAGCAGCCGAGTAGGGGCTATCGCCCGCTCCGCTCATCGCTTGGACCTGGAACGAGTACGTGCCGGTTCCTGGAAGAGTCATGGAGAGAGTTTTTGGGGGAGTGGCATAAACCGATGAGGCGAGAACCTCTGAAGTCGTAGTGCCTACAACCACCCATCGTGTTGTTTGAGTGTTCGTGTCATAAACTGGCTGCCACCGCTTTGCGAGGACTCGATAGCCATTGACCTCCGCCCGAAAAACGGGATCGGAATCGGCAGGCGGAGCGCTCCAGTTGGCCGTCGCTGTGATGGCCCCGCCGGGTACACCCGACGTTGCGACACCTATGACCGGCGTTTTGGGCGGAGCGACGGTGCCAGTACCCGAGCTTCCGGTTGGGCAGTTATATGTGCAGTATCCGGCATGCGCGGGTTGTGCAAAACTAAGCAGACCCGAGCTCACCAGTCCTGTTATGAGCATGGAAGCAGCGATTCCTTTAGTAGCAATTGTTTGCGACATCTTCATCCTTTCGGATCAATGTGGTTGATATGGCTGGAACGATTTATCAGCGTGCTGATGGACCATGATCAGCGATTTCAATGGCTGGTCATCGGCTGGGTACTGGTTGCTTCGCTTACGTTTTGCATCCATGGGGTCCGATGTGTTCAAGGATGATTCAAAGCTCTTAAGGGATTCTTAATCGGACGATGTACGAGGATGCTTGACGGCATTTCCCGTCGGTTTGGCAGGGAGAAATTGCACATTTCTTGATAGGGTCCAGCGGTTTGGGCGGCGGCGCGGGTCTAGGGTTGCCACTAGTGGGTCAGGTAGCCGGACCCTCGTCTGCGATGGGAGAGCTGACATGGCTGTGAGGCAGCGGGCCAGGGATGTCCGGAAGGACGGTCGGGAACTGGACTCGGACGGCGCCGTAGGCAAGCACGAAGCCGTTTCAAAAGACATTGTCGGCTCACAAGAAACTGCCGTTTCACATGATGCTGCTGGTTCACATAACACCGCCGTCGGGGAGCCCAATGGCCAGCCGGTGACACGTTTGCTCGGCATCAATGGCTATGACCCCTCCCATTGGCGCGACGGCCCCACCATAGGAGTTACGGCACGCACAGGGTGGCGTGCGCCCGTGGCCGTGTCGGCGATCGTGTGGCTCTGTCTTGTTGCGGCGGGCTGTTCGCTTTCGCCAAACACTGGGGCCGTGACCGACGTTCATCGCGCAGTCCCTGCAGCGTCGCCAACCGCAACAATCGAAGGGTCGGCCAGCGCACAGCCCCCTGCTTCGCAGCAGCCGTCGGCCTCAGCGCCAGTGGGTGCTTCCAGTGGCAGTGCGCTGGAAGAGGCTCCTGTGGTGACTGCTGAGCCGGACATCTTCGACCGGCAAGGCGAGAAGTACGAAGCGAGTCTCGGCGACGGCTGGGAAACATCTCCAGCATTTCTCGTGGTGAGCGACGATGTTAGTAAGGCTGCCGATGCACTCGGCAGGGCTGCCGTGCGGTTCTTTCACATCGATGAGTACGGTAGCGAGCTCGCGCCGGAGCAGAGACTTGCGGAAGAGCAGGCGGCGAAGACGTGGGAAGCGGCCTACACGCCAAATTTCGTATCCGATGTCTACCTGACGCCCCGCGGGCCGATGGTCTGGACAGATACGAAGGGAGAACTGACCCGGCAAATGGGAGACGCCATGCTTCACGTGCTCCTTGATGAACTGCGTGTAGAAGGTATCACCGCCCACGTGGTAGCCCCGCCTGCAGACATTACGCTCGAAGGCGTTCCGGTTATTCCGCTGGCTGGGTAATCTCAAAGAAAAATTGCCGGCCGTCGCGTCCCAAGGAAATCAACGGTGCCAACGCGAGTCCCGCCGCTCCAACACAAGGAACGACGCTTCCTCTTGCCAGACCAAGGGCGGGTGTCAGTCAGCTCTTGTGACCGCCGCCGCTGGACGTGTCCAGGTAGGTGGTCTCCGGGGCGCCAGGCGATGCAGGCCGACTCCTCGAAGCCGGGGCGGACACGAGTAGAACCCTAGGCTTGCCGGCCGAGAGCCTGGCAGCCGTTCTGGGTGAGAGCGCCACAGAGATCTGGGGGGAGTACAGGCGGTGGTCGAGGAACAGCACAGCTACGGAGGCGCTGCCAGGGGAGCGTGGTCGCCCTTCCAAGACCTGCTGTGCGTGCACCTCCACCAGATGTCGAAGATCATGGACTCCGTCGGCCCACGTTCACCCCTACTCAGAAACGCGGCCAACACCATCGAGGCTCACATGCGTCCGACCATGTCCTGAGTACGGGGGAGGGGCTGCGACGTGCTTGCCCTCCCTTACCTGTCGCGTAGAGCAGCCGCGGCGACGCCCTACACATGCCGCCCATGGACCTTGACGAATTCATGCCCGTGACCGTGGAGGCCCTGGTACCGCCCCGGAATCCCGCCTCGCGATTCCCTGGAAAACCTGAACTGCGCTTTGGCTTGATCTCAGTACTGATCATTGCCGCCTCCACAGCCTCTGCAAAGTCGAGTCCTCGATACTCGTGGCACCCAGAGTGACACGATGCGGCGGCAGGCATTCCACGATTAAACGGGGGATTGAGAATGAAAGGACTGTCTTGGCCATGCCCTGCGATGTCGATGGGGGCGATCCCGGTCCTGATACTTTTCATGGCTGGTCACTCCGGAACCGTATGGTCCGGGCCAGCGACGGTCACGGTAACGGCGGAATCCATTACTACTCCCACGGTGGTTCCTGTGACTACGAAAGCCGACGCCCATCCCCGCAAGCCGCTGTTGCTGCCAAGGCTGGCACCCGTAAGGCCGCCTGGATCGAGCATGCCCGCTATCGTGCGGTATGCGGGAGCTGACTGAGGCTTCGGATGGCCGCGGAAGGCTGCGTCAGCGGGGCATTGATTTGGGGCCGAAGAGTCGGCCGAGGGTCTCGTTGAGGGTTGAGCAATCTGGTCACGGCCAGTGTCGCAGCCTGCTTGGCTAATCAGGAACCGGGCCCCATTTGTTGCCCGGGTGGTCGCGGGCCGTCAGGTGCCCCGACCATTTGGCGTTCTGGTCATACCTCCCGCACTTAGTGCAGCGCCGACGGAACCCTCCATCGGAGTCGGTTTCTGCGAGCCAATGGTGCCCGATATTGAGCCTGCACAGCAGGGCCTGGATCATGACCGCTCCTCTTCGAGAATGTGTATCCCAGCCCACTTTCAATTATGTTCCTGAAACCTCTGAACCGGTCCTTGATACGCGATGATGAATCAGCAGAAATTCCAGAAGGATCGTAGCGTGGCCCCATCCCAGGCATCGCCTTCCACCATGACCTGCTGTGCGCCGACAATCCGAAAAGCTACCTCAACATCGGTAGCTGGACCTCCTCGGATCCGATCAACAGGCCTGCATCTTGGCGTCTCCGCATTGCTCCAATGCTATGGAAGATCACGAAGGCTGCGTCAGCGGGACGTTTACGGCCTTTAGCTGGCGGGCTTGCAGAGTCGGTCCAGGGTCTCATTGAGGGTTGACTCAATTTGGCCGTTGAGGAGATCACGCTTGTTCGCGGTGGACGGATCCTCGAATTCGGTGGGCATTGGTGGAGTTGTGACGGTCATGGCTGCCTGGTATCGCCCGTCTGCGCTGCTGACCGCTACCGTCTGGTAGTCCCAGAAGGATCCCCGGCCCTCGTGTCTCGACTCTTTCGAGCATCCGTCCGCGTGCTCCCAGACTCCCAGCCCGTACGGGCCAAAGCCGGGGCTTGTCTTCATCTCCTTTAGCGAGGCCGCAGACACCGCCCGCCCCTGGAAGATGGTGGCCATGAGAAGGTTGAGGTCTTCCATGGTCGATACCGCGCCGCCAGCCGGGTTGCCGACTGTGAAGGTGTTGTCTGTCGTGTCGACGCGTTCACCGTGCAGGGTCACGTAACCGTGCAGTAGCCCGGTCTCGTGCGGGTCTAAGTGGTCGAGGCTGGTGTGCTTCAAACCGAGTGGGCCAATGACCTCCTCTTGCATGACCTGGACGAAGGGTTTGTGCCGCAGCGTCTGGACGAGGAGGCCGAGGGCGAGGTAATTGGTGTTGGAATACTTGAAGGTCCCGACACTGGCCGGGGTCCAGGGGAGGGTGCCTGCCAGTTCCAGGCCCCGCTCCATGGTGAGTGTCTGTGAGAGCACAGGGCGGAAGTCGACATCCTTGGGCAGGGCGTCATTGACCTCGGGGATCCCGGACGTGTGGCTGAGCAGTTGCCTCACGGTGATGAGCCCCGGGGGTTTGAGTGTGGATGTGAACCCGGGAATGATGTCGTTGACGGGATCGTCGAGGCCGATGAGGTGGTCGTCCACGAGCTTCAGCACGGTCACGGCTGTCATCGTTTTGGTGACGCTGGCGACCTCGGCCCGGTCCGTGGGCTGCGCCGGGGTCCTGGATTCGAGGTCGCGCACGCCGTAGGCCTTGGACCACTCGCCCTCGGGCCAGCGGACCTGTACGACGGTGGCCACGGCGCCCTCATCCATGAACAGCTGAATCTGATTTTCCAGGGAGGTGAAGGGACTGGGCGAGCTGGGTGCTGGTTTGGGCTCATCAGGGGAATAGGTGCAGCCGGATAGAGCGAGGATCAAACCGAGGGCCGCTGGCGTCCAAACGTGATTCTTCGTGCGCATTGTCCGGATCCGGTGGGGACGAGGTTAGAGGTCGGGGCCGCGTGCGGCACCAGGTCCGGCCAGACCTGCGATGGCACCGTCGCCCAGCTCCTCAATTTTATGACTGGCCCTCGTGGTCGGGAAGGCCTGTACAAAGCCAGGCCTACTTACCTAGCAGCGCTCCGTCCGCTCCTCACTCCCCGGCATGGCCTACGTTCCGCTGTCTGCCGCGAATTGCCTTTCGTTCTCCCCATGAGCTGAATGCCATCGACGAATTGCCGCTGAGTCGAGCTCACCGCTGTTAAAGTCTTCCCAGGCTTTTGAGCAGCTCGTGGACCGTGCTGGAAAGGATTCTCGCCGTGAACAACGGATACCAGGACGCCGCAAAGCGGCGAAAATCCTTGGAAGCCAAGTCCACACCCGCTCCCGTTAACCCGCAGCATTGGCCGTGTTGTGAGTCTTGACGTTAGTCGTGTTCGTAGACGTCGGCGCCGAACGCGGCTATCCCGGGGTCCTTGGCGGTGCCCAGACGGGGCAGGGAGAAGAAGTCTTCCAGGGTTGCCAGCAGGCTGTAATGGTTATAGGGGTGGACAGAAGTCCCTCCAGGGGTACTGAAGGGGGAGAGGACCAGTGCGCCGATCCGTCCGCCTGCTGTTCCTCCGGGCACGCTGCCGGGTGTTCCTTCTGCGGGGCCCGCGACGCCGCGTTCGGCTTCATCAAAGGTGATCACGAGCATGCCATCCTGCTGATACGCCGGTGAGGCCAAGATGGCCGGCACTTGCTCGCGGAGCCATTGGTCGGCGGCAGGCAGTCCGCCTTCTGTGCCGTCTACGCAGGGGTGATCATGACCGTCGTGGCAGAGGTTGGGCGTGATGTAGGCAAGGTTGGGGGTAGTCTCAGCGGACGCGAGGTCGCGGGAGAGACGTGCGAAGTTGACCACGTTATTGGTGCACTCAGGTGATGATGTGATGGAACGGAAGTAGACGAACGGGTTGTGCTTGGTGGCGTATTGGCCTTCCGTTGTGGCTTTCACATGGGTGTCATTTGCGTACAGATCAGGGTGCAGGCAGGGGCTCGGCATATCCTCCATGTAGCCTTTCCAGGTCTTTCCCGATGCTGTCAATTGGCTGGCCAATGTGGGCACGTCCGCGGGAAACACGCAACCGTCACCCTCCAACCTGCCCTGAGCGTCGGCGCCAGTCCGCTGGAACGGGCTGTAGGTGTGGCAGTCACGCCGCGTGCTGCCGTTAGGGGGTTGACCGGAGATTTGGGCTATGTAGTTCGGCAGGGAATCGTGTGCGATGCCGTAGTAGTTCTGCAGCAAAACTCCCCGCCTGCGAAGAGTGACTGAGAGGTAAGGGGCGGCAGATCCGGCACCCCAGACTGTGTCGTAATTCTGGTTCTCCAAGTTGATCACGAAGATGTGCCGCGGCGTGCCTGACTGCCCGGGTAGGCCTCCGTTCGATGCTTCGCCGGGGACAGAGGGCTGGCACGCCACGATGGCCCACAGCATCAGGGCCAGCCCCGGCAGAAGCCAACGGCCGCTGGCATGAGTAGCCGGCGCTACGTTCCTTCTCACAACCTGGCCCCTACTCCCTGTCGAAAACCACCCCTGCCGCTGAACCACGTGCCGGTTGGCCCCCGGGTCAGTTCAGCCTTGAGGCTACTGTTGCACCCCTCAAGCTCCCTAGGAATTGGAATGCGCCGTAAATGTGGCATTTATGCGGGGCGAGGCCGATGGTGCTGCGGTGACACGCCTAGGGCGCCTCACGACTAGCTTTGCCGGGCTCCTGAGCCCCGGGGACCGCCCCTTCTGAGGCCTACTGGTGACCCGGCGTATTGTGAGCTGGCGAATAGGCTCTCGATGTAGAGGCTCAATAAGTGCCGGTCTCAGGGCTTTCGAGCCGATGCCATGGTGAGAAACCCTTCGGTATGCAAGCGTTCGGATTACAGCGAAGGATAAGCGACGGTGAGGGGCTCAGGTTGTGCGAGAAGAACTGAACGGTCTGAGGAAGCGCGCGCTGGTCTGGCGTGGGGCGCCCGCTACGGCAGGTCCTGAGCGCAGCCGTGAAACCCGTTGACGAGGCCGCCCTGGAACTGCTGGACCTCGTGGACGGAGTACTTGTCCGACGCTCAGTGCAACGGCTCGAATCCACGGCCTGGGCAACAAGTACGGTAGCCCGTCTTTCCGGTGATGAGTTCATTGTTGTTGACGGCTTCGCCGGCCCGCAGGAAGCAACCGGCCTTGCGGCCCGGATCCTCGAGGTCTTGAGGGCACCGACGCAGATCCCGAGCCTGGAAGTTGTCACCTCTACAAGCATCGGAGTCGCCGCGGCCGAGGATGATGATGAAACCACCGGTCGCTAACCGCGCCGCCGAAGGCAGGGCAGCCCGCCGTTGACCGTCAGCTCTTATAGTCTCCACCGCTATCTCGGGCACCCCGCGGGTGATGCCTGCGCGGTCATGGCAGGTCTGCCGGGAGCGATAGTTGTGTCTGCAGGATGCCTGGCAACTGAGTCTATGCATCGGCATTCCTAGGTCATATCGTCCGAGTCTTTCTACTCCGTAAGGGATGACATAACAGTTAGTGCCGGCTGGTCATCTTCGCCTCCCCTGTAATTTGGAAGGTCGTCACCGAATTGGCTTCACAGTGGAGTATGTTGAGGACCATGTTGACCGGATTCAAGAATTTTATCCTGAAGGGCAACGTCGTAGACCTTGCCGTCGCCGTGGTCATCGGTGCCGCTTTCGGCGCCGTCGTCACGGCCTTAGTCCAAAGTGTTCTCATGCCGTTCATTGCGGCTCTGGTCGGATCGCCCAATTTTGACAGTTTCGCTGTCGTTACCCTGAACGGAAACGACATCAAGTTCGGTGTCCTGCTCACGGCAATCGTCAATTTCGTACTCGTGGCGGCAGCCATCTATTTCGTCGTTGTTGTCCCGATGAATCACATGGTCGAACGCCGCAACCGCCGCCTTGGCATCACCCCGGACGTCAAGGACGAGGCGGCCGAGGATCCCCAGATTGCGCTGCTCACGGAAATCCGTGACGCCCTGCAGCAGGACCGCCGCTAATAGCCAACCAGCAACGGCCAGCCCCGGCAGGAGCCGGCAGTTCTTTAGGGGTAAGGCAAATTAGATGTCCGACCCCCCAGCGTCGACCGGGCGATCGTGAAGCGTCTGTGCACATTTATTGCCGGATTTGGATGTTTTAGTGGGTGCGCTGCGATAGCGTATCCGGCAGGAGCTCAGGGAAATAACCCGGCGTCCGAGCATGCCCCATTTTTGCTTTGCAGGTTCCTGTGGCGGGTGTGCTGTTGTTCCGTAATCGATGAAAGGACATGTTCATGGCTGTTTCTATTGAATTGGGCAAGGCACTAGATAAGGCCTACGAGAACTCGACTCTCGACGAAATTCTGGCCGCGCCGCCCTCGGCCCTTGCCGGATTAACGGAAAAGCACGAAGAACTGCTCGCCGGCATGGGTATCAAGACCATCCGCGACCTGGGGAGCAACAAGTTCTTCGCCACAGCTGGTGTGCTCGTGGCACTGGCGGGGAAGGTCGGATAACCCGTCGCTGCCGGCCGCCGACGCGCGCCACAAGAAGGTCCGACCGGCTCGTGAACTGCTCCCCCGAAAGTTGGACTGAAAATTCAGTTCGGACTTACCGGGAGCAGTTTCATGTTTAAGAGCAGTTCGCTGTCTGAGGAGCAGCGCGATGCCGCGGTGGCGTTGTTTGAGATCGGTTGGGGCTCGAGAGCCGTGGCTACAAAGCTCGGTGTGGGTCGAAAAGCTGTCCTCCGCTTGCACGACAGATGGCGCGTTCGTGGAGATACTGCTCTTGTGACCAAGCCAAGCAGCCGAGTGTATTCATTCGAGTTCAAGCTCAACGCTGTGCAGAAGTACGTGCCTGGGCATCACTGAGGCCCTCACATTTCCACAGGCCCGCTTCGCGGGCATCGTTCAGATACTCACGAAGCTGTGCCTTTCTGTCATTTGTTATCCATTGGCATGAGCTGAACGCTACCCGCTACTTTGCCTCGCATCCCACGGGCGCTGAGACAGTTTGCAGCGGAGCGGTTGCGGCGCCTTCTCCGTGCAGCTCTTCGTGCGGAGTAAACGTGCATTCAGGGGCTGGCAACGGTGCGATAGAAGCTGCGGTGACGGCGGGGCGCTCAGAGACCGGCTTACGGACAGTCCTCAAATCTGCGACACGGCGTGAAAGACTCCAGTCATGGTGACCGCTGTTCATTACTTCGCGACTCTTGAAGATCAAATGATGCTGCTCGATTATTTGGGTGAGCCCGCAAAGGTGACCTTGCATCCATGGCCTCTCATCACGACGCCACTGACGGTATTGAACCGGGAAGAGGCGCTTGAGCAATCACGTGTGCTGGTGGTCAATCACCAGCTCGGCTTGCCCATTCCAGTACGTCCCACTGATGCAGCCATGCAAGGTGGCTCGGTCTCCGCCGTCTTCAATAGATTGAACTGGGAGGCGTTAGCTCCCGCTGAGGATGAAGCCTTGATGGACGCCAACGCTTCGCCCACCATCTTGTGGTCTCCTGCTCGTCTGCATACAGAAGCGATCTTGCCCAGCTCGCTGGGCTCACAAGCAGATTCGATGGCGCAGATTTCCAAGGACTATGAACGGTGGGTCAATCGCAGCATGTCATGGGTTCGGCGCAACGGAACTCAGGTGTGGGGGTTGGAAGGGCGCCAGACGCGGCCAGACTTAGACGTCGACCTCAGCTTCATCAGCACCGTCTTTGCACTCCCGGGCGCCTTGAAGGCGTTGGAATCTGGCACACCGGGCCGGAGCTCTGAATCAATGAAAGGCGAAGCAGCAACCGGAAAGGAATGATCCAGGAGAACTGCGACCTCTCCGCCCGTAGAGGATCCCTTATCGAACGCCTTTCAGGTCCGGGCAGGACATCGGTTACGGTGCAGTGTCTCCTAGTATGAGGAATCGAGGTATCGATGGATCCCGCCGGCAGGTCCGCGCTCCATTACGCAGCACTTGCGAATGAAGCCAGCGAGGTGACGCGCCTGATCGCGGAAGGCGAGTCGCCCGATTCGTCGGACAGTCAGGGATTTAGCCCGCTTCATTTTGCTTGCCAGGAACACGCCCTTTCCGCGGCGGCCGCGCTCCTCAATTTGGGTGCAACGATCGACGCAACCAACACCTTCGGCAATACACCGCTGTTCGTTGCCGTATTCAACTCGCGCGGGCGGCCGGAAATGGTTGACCTGCTGCGCTCACTCGGAGCCGATCCACTGCACCAGCGAGGCGGGTACCGTTTTGGTACCATAGCCGTATGGCTATGAATCTTCGTGTTCCTGAAGACCTTGATCGGCGGCTGGAGAAGTTGGCTGCCGAGGAACATACGTCGAAGTCTGCGCTTCTGTTGCAGGGAGCGGAGTTGGTTCTGCAGCGGCACGCGCGACGGCGTGAAATCAGTGAGGGCCTTGATTTTGTTATGGGTCATGACGCTGATCTGCTGAAGCGCCTTGAAGACGCGTGACAGCGTACCTGGACATTGAGGATGCACTGCAGGTGGTTGATCGGTATGGCTTTCATATCCGAGATGTCGGGTTGTTGGCCTCGGCATTGGCGAGGCCCGCTACGACGGTCATGGGGGCGGAAGCCTATCCGGATCTCGCGGTGAAGGCGGCAGCCTTGTTGGAGTCGGTGGCCCGGTTTCATCCACTCATTGATGGGAACAAACGGACGGCGTGGACGCTCATGGTGCTGTTGCTGTGGATCAACGGTTACCGGCATGACTTCACCACGGATGATGGCTTCGACCTCGTCGTCGGAGTCGCCGCGGGCGCCATGGACTTGCTGGACTCTGCAGCCGAGCTCTCCGGGCATCTGGTGCCACGGTAGTCCTCCAGCGTCCCGAGAGGGGGTGTGGACAATGTCCACACTTTTCGTCTCGTACTGGGCCAAACAGCCTTCGGACTGCCCCGGACTCCGCATCTTTTCGCGGGTTCCCGGTGTTTTCAAGGGCGGGAATGTAGTTCGAGTCCCACCTCGGGCACCGACGACGTCCAGCATGAGGACATCCGCAAGGGCAGCTTCGGGATGCTGTTATCGAAGGAGTACTGGCGTACCACCCTCTTCATCGCCGGGTTCTGGTTTTGGGCCGCCCTCGTGCAGTTGCGGCTGGGGCAGAGTTCGCTGGGTGTGCCCGGCTCGCCCGCTGCGGCGTCGATGCCGTACTTTTCGAGGATCTTCTTGATGGCGCCGTCTTTGCGGAGTTTCTCGATGTCCTCATCAAGTGCCTTGCCAAACGCTGAATTGTCCAGGCTTGAGGGGAGCATTACCTGCCCCACAGCAGCGAACTCGGCAACATTAGAGTTCGGCTTCACATTGATAACCTGGGCACACTCAATGGGTTTGGCTTGAGTTTGTAGGTGCCGGCGATAGCGCTTTGTATGGCTGCGTCGATGCGGCCGGCTTTGAGGTCGGCAAACAGTGATTCGTCGTCCTGGTAGACCTTGAACTTGTCGCCAAGCCACTTCGTCATGCTGTCGTTCCACAGGTTGCCGGAAGTCGAGCCGACCACATGATGCCGAATTCCAGGCAAAGCTCACGTACCGGCGGCAGCGGGGACTGAGGCATGAGATCACCGGAATTGACGTAGATTCGACAACACCCAAGACCGCCCGGCTGTGCTCGATTCCCCGACCGTCCGCGCTCCATGGTGCGGTATAGCCGGTGGGATGTACCTCATCAATGCCAGCGGCGACTCCCCAAGGCCGTCACAGCGGCGGTGATGGCGGTGCCGAGGCCGATCGGGACGCTGAGATGGATCCGGAGCAGGAGTACTCCGATGGCGGCCCCTGCGAACATAGCGAGGACAGCGCCCAGCCGTCGGTTGAGTAACCGGGGCCGTTGCTTGCCCACAAGTGACTCTCCGGCGAGGGAAGTCATCGTGGAAGTAATGACCACTGTGGTCATGTCTCGTACGCCCAGATGCCGCGCAATCAGGGCCTGGGAGCCCATGTGCATGGCGATAACGGCGGCAACAATGACACTAATGGACTGCCGGCCGACGTCTTCCACGATGAGAGAGATGGCGGCGATTCCCGTCAACGCCATACAACCCGCTGCGAGAAGGAGCGTGACCCTCCGGTTCCAGCCTTTCGGGCTTGACTGGAGCGTAAATCCGGCGACCGCTGCGCCGAGGAGAAAGGCGCCAAGTGCTACCAGTGGGCCCAAAGTTGGCAGGTTCGCCGCCCCGGCCAATGCCATCGCAAGAATCACCACGTTGCCAGTCATGTTTCCGGTGAAGATGTGATCAAGTCCAAGGTAGCCGACCGCGTCAACCACACCTGTAACGAGCGTGAGGGCCATCAGGAGCATCAGTCGGAACTTTTCCGGAGACGACACATTATTTTGCGGGGTAGAGGCGGTTTTACTAGCTGAGCTGGCTACGGCTGATGTCATGGTTTAAGGGATCCTTCATCGTGAGGGGTGATCTCTGTGACCACCCCTCGGACATGCTTGTTGGTGGGTTTAAATGGACTGGCTGGCAACTACGGCGATGCCGTCGCTCCGGGGATCTGTGCCGGCGGCTCGGGCGCCCTCGTAGCGTCGCCCTGCAATCATGGATGACCGGCAAGGCCGTCCCGGCCTTTGCCGCTCAGGATCGTGAACGTTGTTTCGCCAAACGGGACAAGGGCGTCATCGTCAATCAGGCCCTCGGCAAGGATGTGGTCGTTGGCCGTCTTTGCGTCCATGCCGCCAACCACGAAGCGCGGACGGCGGGAGTTGCGTCCCGCCGTCGTGAGCCTTTCGGCTTGCTGCCCGGCATTTTTGGCGCGGCGCTCAGCGTTCAAGCTTGGAATGCTCGCCCAGACGGTGCCATGAACGGTTGTGGTAGACCAGGGCGTCGCCGGGTTCGCCCGCCTGGACGTCACGCATCACGCGGGACTCCAGGGCGTGAACGGCGATGATGGTGGAGGTCCCCACCTCCATGCGGTCGATGACGGCGCAGCGCACCCAGGCGCGGACATCCTCATAGACCGCTTCGCCGGTTTCAAGTTGCGACCAGCGGTGTGTCTGGTCAAAGCGGTCGGCGCCGGGGGTCGCTCCAAGCTTGGCCAAGTGGACGTCGTGCGCGTCCAGCAGGTGCACGACGACGGTTTCCGCGTGCGACAGGACCGCGGACGCAGAGGACAGAGCCGAGACCGAGAAAATCAGCAACGGAGGGTCCGCGCTCACTGACACGACCGACGATACCGTCAGCGCCACCGGTCCTTCGCCGGCATCCGCCGTGATGACGGCGACACCTCCCGGGTGCCCACGGAACAGTGCTTTGAATTCGTCGGCCGAGAGGGAGGACGGGAAGCTTTGCTCCGGGGCCCCGAGCCAAGTGTCCGTAGGGTAGGCGTGAAACATCGCTATGACGCCGTGGGGGCGGCGCGGCGGAGTTCCTCGCGAATGATGCTTGTCCCTGCGCTGAGGGCACTCAGCTTGGCGAGGGCGACGTCCCGGGGGAACGGTGCCATGCCGCAGTTGGAGCTGGGGATGAGCTTGTCCGCATCGACGAACTGCAGCGCCTTGCGGAGGGTGTCGGCGACCTCCTCCGGGGTCTCAATGGTGTCGCTTGCGACGTCGATTGCCCCGAGCATGACTTTCTTGCCGCGGAGGAGCTCGATGAGGTCCATGGGCACGTGGGAGTTCTGGGATTCCAGCGAGATGATGTCGATGCTGGAGCTCTGCAGCAGCGGGAACGTTTCCTCGTACTGCCGCCACTGTGAGCCGAGCGTCGCCTTCCAGTCATTATTAGCCTTGATCCCGTAGCCGTAGCAGATATGCACGGCGGTCTCCGCCCGGAGTCCTTCGGCTGCCCTCTCAAGCGCAGCCACGCCCCAGTCCTTGACCTCGTCGAGGAAGACATTGAAGGCGGGCTCGTCGAACTGGATGATGTCCACGCCTGCCGCCTCAAGTTCCTTCGCCTCCTGGTTCAGGATCGTGGCGAACTCCCAGGCCAGCTTCTCGCGGCTCTTGTAGTGGTCATCGTAGAGGGTGTCCACCATGGTCATTGGGCCGGGAAGAGTCCATTTGATGGGTCGGTCGGTGGTTGCGCGAAGGAATTTGGCGTCCTCCACGAATACCGGCTGCTCGCGGCGCACAGGTCCGACGACGGTCGGTACGCTCGCGTCGTAGCGGTCGCGGATGCGCACGGTCTTGCGCTGTTCAAAGTCGACACCGCTGAGGTGCTCGATGAAGGTCGTGACGAAGTGCTGGCGGGTCTGTTCGCCGTCGCTGACGATGTCGATGCCGCGCCGGCTCTGCTCGTGGATGGCGATGCGCAGTGCGTCCTGCTTGCCTTCGAGCAGCGCAGCTCCTTCCAGTTTCCAGGGGGACCAGAGAGTTTCCGGCTGCGCGAGCCACGATGGTTTCGGCAGGCTTCCGACAAGGGTGGTGGGCAAAAGTGTGTTCATGATTGACGATTCTCCGTGGGTCAGTTGACGAGAGCGGGGTAGTTGGCGGTCCACTGGTCCAACAGATCCTTGTGGGGCGTGATGAAGTGCTCCTCCGTGTACTTCGCTTGCGTGAGCGCGAGCTGACTGCGCTCGACGCGGTCGTAGGCGATCTGGGTCCGCGAGTAGTCCTGCTCTCCCAGGCTTGGCTGGTAGACGGGGGCGGCGGTGGAGTTCGCGTTGTAGATCTCCGGGCGGTAGATCTTCTGGAACGTCTCCATGGTGCTGATGGTGCCGATGAGCTGCAGGTTGGTGTAGTCGTTGAGCAGGTCGCCGCGGAAATAGAAGGCGAGCGGAGCCACGCTGCCGCGCGGCATAAAGTAGCGGACCCGCAGCCCCATTTTCGCGAAGTACGCGTCCGTCAGGGAGTAATCGTCCTGCTGGTACTCGACTCCCAGAACCGGGTGACGGTTCCCGGTTTGCCGGTATGTCTTGCTCGTGGAGACGCTGATGCAGACCACTGGCGGCTGCGGAAAGTGTTCCTCGCCTACCGGGGAATCGAGGAAGTGCTGGAACAGCTTGCCGTGAAGGTCGCCGAAGTCTTCGGGAACGGTGGGCTTGCCGGAGTCACCGGCTGCAGCCGGCAGTACGACGCTGAAGTCGAAGTCACGGACGTAGGAAGAGAAATTGTTCCCCACGATCCCTTGGTGGCGGACCCCGTTCAGCAGGTCGACGATCTGGATGTCGAGAACCTCGAACAGCGGGAACTGCTGATCCGTGCCTTCGGCAGTGAGCTCAATCTGCGCGGAGACGATATTGAGCTCAAGCGTGTAGCGGTCCCGGTCCGGGTTGTCCCAGTCTGCGAGATCGTTGAACCGGCGCCGCATCATGGTCAACGCGTTGCGGAGGTTCTCCTGGCGGTGCTCGCCCCGTGCCAAGTTGGCGAAGTTCGTCGTGATCCGGGAGCCTTCGGAAGGGGAGTAGTCCTCGTCGAAGCGGGTGGTGGTGATGCTGAACGTGAAGTCGTCTGCCATGCGCTGCCAATCCATTGATCGTGGGCCGGAGACGCCCTTCCAGAAGGTGATGCCTCCATCGTGCCGCCTTCCTAGGGGTATCGGGTAACTAGGGGTTTCTATGCATTGATATAGGATTTACCTATGCCACAGCTTTCAAGCGGACTCAGCCTGCAGCAGCTCCGCTATTTCATAGAAGTTGCAGCCGAGGGGTCGATCTCCGCGGCTGCCGATCTTCTCTATGTCGCGCAGCCGACCATGTCCGCAGCGATGAAGGACCTTGAGGCACGGGTGGGCCGTGCGCTCCTGGTTCGCTCCGCCCGGGGGGTCACCCTCACCGCCGACGGGGCAGAATTCCTCGGCTATGCGAGGCAGGTCGTCGAGCAGTTCGCCCTCCTCGAGCAGCGCTATCTTGGCAGGCCACCGACGCGACGTCTGCTCGGGGTGTCAACGCAGCACTACTCCTTCGCGGTGGACGCCTTCGTCCGGATGGTCAAGGCCACTGAGGTGGCCGAATACGAATTCTCGCTGCGTGAGTCCCGCACCTGGGACATAATCGAGGATGTCCGGACGCTCCGCAGCGAGATAGGCATCCTCTACCGGAACGATTTCAACCGGAAAGTCATCGACAAGCTGCTCCGGGAATCCGGGCTTGCCTTCACTCCGCTTTTCCTTGCGGATCCGCACATTTTCATTTCACGGAACAACCCGCTTGCCTCAAAAGAGCGGGCGACTCTCGCCGATCTCGCCGGCTTGCCGCGGCTGACCTTCGATCAAGGTGCGAACAACTCTTTTTACTTCGCCGAGGAGATTCTCTCCACATTGTCCAGTAAGCAGGAGATCCGGGTCTCTGACCGTGCGACGATCTTCAACCTCATGATCGGGCTCCACGGCTACACGATCTCGACGGGCATCGTCAGCGGGCAGCTCGACCCGGAGATCGTCGCCATCCCTCTCGACGTTGACGAACGCATCGAGATCGGCTGGATCGGCCATGCCTCTATTCCGCTTACCGACCAAGCGCAGCGCTACCTCAGGGAACTGCGGGCCGTTGTCGCCGAGTTCGGCGTGGCGCTACTCGGCTGACTGCAGTTGAGCGGGCGGTCTTTACCCCTTCAGGGATCGGGCGTGCTTGTTGCAGCGGAGCCGGCTGCAGGTGTCGTATATGCCTGCCGTGGCGGGCGGGACACCAGCGAGGGAACCGGCCTGTTCCAGGTGCTGACGATCCGGCAAGGACATCAGGCCGGGCTTGTAAGGCCGCGGTGCCGTCCTGGCCGAGATGCAGGTTCCCAATATCGGGCCGTTCATCAGGGCTCTTCTGCAAATTCAACTCGCAGGCGGAGGTTCGCTGACCTAAGACGTCTGGTCAGGAGCGTACATTCTCTATCAACTGGGAACCTGAGTATGTGGATCTGCGCTAGGCCCGTTACTTGGCCAACTCCTTCAACCCTTGGGGCATGTTGGGCGGCCCTCTGGAACGCCAAGTCAAAGATACCGAGCAGACACCGTACTGTGTGGTCGGCCCGGATCCGCTGCTGACTGCGGTCCTGGGCAAGGAGTGGCACGACATTTTCAATCGGTCTCGGAATTCGCCCTGCAGGGTAGCCGGATATGCAAGTACAAGAAGTGGACGGTGTCCACACTTTCGTCCCGTACTGGGCCAAACAGCCTCCGGACTGGCTCGGATTCCGCATGTTTTCGCAAGTTCCCAGTGGCTCATCAGTTCGCCATGAGCGCTGGTTCGCGCAGTCCGTTTTGCGCCTAGCAGCCAAATATTCCCTTGGGACATAAAACCCGCACCCCGCGCTGCCTGAGAGCTGGCGCACTCCGCCGGTCAACAATGGTCGGGCGGGCTGGTTCCCGCCCCGGGTAGTGGCAGTTGCATGCAACCGGGGGTGCAACGCCGGTTGCTGATCCTAGACAGGAGCCACGGCCTGATGGGAGCGGGCTGAGCCCCTGCATATCTGTGGCTGCGCTTTAGAGCGCGTGTCGTCTTTAGCGGGCCACCGTTCGGAATCCGCAGTTGCCGCTGGAGGATTCGGGAGTGTTAGACGTTCGTGCCGCAACGCGGTACCTGTTGCAGTAGGAGTCGTGACACAGGTAGGAGCCACCTCGCATCACGCGGCCGGCCCCAATTGTGGGGCCTTGTGGGTTATCGGTAGGGGAGTTGCGGTAGTACTTGGGCAGGAACCAGTCTGAGCACCATTCCCAGACGTTTCCGGCTACTTCGTAGAGGCCGTAGCCGTTGGGTGGAAAGGTTTTCACCGGTGCTGTTCCCAGGTAGCCATCGTCGGTTGTGTTCTTTTGGGGGAATGTTCCTTGCCAGATGTTGCAGCGGTGTTCGCCGTTGGGTGTTAGTTCATTGCCCCAGGCGTACCGCATGCCCTCGAGGCCGCCGCGCGCGGCGTACTCCCACTCCGCTTCGGTGGGCAACCGACGCCCAGCCCAACTGCAATAGGCAAGGGCGTCGGTGTGTGACACGTGGACGACAGGATGGTCCGGGATGTCCTCCCAGTGTGAGTCGAGCCCGCTAGGGTGTGCCCAGTCGGCTCCGCGGACGTTCAGCCACCAGGGGGCTCCCGCGGCGGCGCCTAGTATGTCGTCTCTCTTGGGGGTAGAGAGCAAGTGAAAGACAGCGGATGAGCCGAAGACCTCGGCTTCCGTACGGTAACCGGAGTCTGCCACGAAGGAGGCAAACATCTTGTTGGTGACCGTGGTGGCGTCGATGGCGAATGAGTCGACGCGCACCGGGTGGGCGGGTGATTCCCCGTCCCGGGGGTATCCCTCGCCGAAGGCATCCCCCATGGTGTACGTTCCGCCGGGCAACGGGATGTCCTCGTGGGCCGGTTTCCGTGATCCTGTAGTGGGTGCAGCCGTCTGAGCTGGCTGGGTCGTTCCACTTGACTGGCGTTTCGGTGCACAGCAGCTCTTGCCATGGTCGGTGCTGGAATCACTCAAGGTCAGGGGTATCACTTATTCCTCTTCAGGTCCCGTTGCCGTATCAGGGCCTCCAGACGGACTTCCGTTGCTTCAAGCCACGCCATCAGACTGTTTACCATGTAGAGGCCCCTCTCGCTCTGCAGCCTGACGAGTTCCTCACGCCAGTATCGTTCGTCGTCGTCCTCCTCGGGGGCGAAGTCTTCTTCTGCGAGGGCGATGACAATGAGGTGGTTTTGGCGGTGTTCACGGCGAAAGCGCAACTCGGTGCGGATAAGTTCCAGAGCCTTTTCCGGGCTCTGTGTTCCCGCGAACTTGAGCCGCACCTGGAAATCGGCGTCCAGCGGCCGCATGGGGGGCTCGTACGGAGAGTCAATCCATTCCTGCAGTTTCCGGCGGCCTTCGTCAGTAATCTCGTACAGCTTTGCGTCCGGTCCGGAGTCCCGGGGGTCGGGGACCGGGATGGCCCATTCGCGATCTACGAGTTTGCCGAGTTGGCGGTAGATCTGGGAGGTCTGCGCGCTGTAGCCGACGTAGGGACCGTGGCGGTCAAGCCATTTGCGCACGTCGTATCCAGTACGGGCCTTGGTACTGAGCAGGCTCAGAAGGATCACCTCGAGCCGGCCCAGGGATCCCCCAGTTTCGGGACGGGAACGCTTGGCCATCGATGCCTTTTCGACTGGTACAGTCACCACTTCTCCTACTCCTCCGCCATGACCGTCGCAGCAAATCGCTTCCGCATTGCCTCTCGATCTTCCTCGCTGATCGGCACCTGCGCATGCCAGGAGACGTGTGTCGCTGAGTTGCCGGGGTTCAAACGCTCCTCAAGGTGCTTCGCGAGGTGGCCCCGACCGGTGTCACGGAGATGCTGCATATAGTCCTTGGGCTGATTGTAGAGCGTAGGGCCCACTTGAAGGGCTCCCTGCATCGGGTCCGGCAGTGCCCCCGGCGTTCCGGCGTAGAATCCCAGCCATTCCAATAGGTTTGACCTCATCTGGGTGGCGAGGGCCGGGTCGGCCTCCATCAGGTTTCTCGTGAGGTGGGGGTCCTCGGTGACATTGAAGAGGGACTCGAGCTCGGCTCGGAAGCATCCTGGGTGGTACGTGCGGATGTAGAGGTGGTCGCGGGTCCGGACTGCCCGCTGGTAGGTGTGGGCGCCGTGTCCCCAGACTAGGTATGGACGCGACTCGATGCCTTCTCCCCGTACGGCAGGAGCGTAGGACACGCCCTGCCACTTTTCCGGCTGCTGGAGTCCCAACAGGTCAACCAGGGTCGGGGCGTAGTCAATGTTGTAAAGCAGTGCGTCGTTGCGGCGGCCAGCTACTCCCGGTTGGTCGGTGATGCCGGGCCAGTGGATGATCATGGGGAGGCGATGTACAGCTTCGGACGCCAGGCCGTGTTCGGCGTAGAGGCCGAGTTCGCCAAAGGATTCGCCGTGATCTGAGGAGACGATGATGGCGACGTCGTCGGCGAGTCCCATCTCCTCGATGGTCCGGCGAAGCCTGCCGAACTCTGAATCCCAGAAGTGTATGGCCCCGTCGTAGCCGTTGATCAGGTGTTCGAAGTCCGCCCGGCTGCGGATCTCGTCCGGCATGTTGTGGGGGACGCGTGATTTCTTCGGTCCCCCGGAGTAGTGGAGGTCAAGGGCGCTCCGTGCGCCGTATATCTCGGCGTGGCCATCGATGGCCTCCTGGTCGGGCCAGGCGGGGGCGGGGCCGGAAGCAGCGGCCTTCCGTGTCCACGACTCGTCCTGCAGGTAGTCGGTGTGCGGGTCCCAGTAAGTGACGTGCAGGTACCAGTCCTCAACGTCCCGGTGCTTTCCGATCCACTCCAGGGCGGCATCGGTGATCATGTCTGCCGGTTCGTCGCCCATGTCGGGGGTAACCTGGACGTTTTCCCGGAAGTTGCCCATGAAGTAGTACGCCCGGTGCCGTTCAGCGAACGATGAGACCGCCGCGCACGTGTAGCCGGCCATGTTCAGCGCCTGGCCCAGAAGCGGCCGCTGAGGATGCGGGGCGTGGCCAGCATCAAGCCGGAATCGTGCATCGTCGCCGAAGTGCCCGATGACACCATTGGTGATCCCATGCTGGCCGCTGGTCAGCGCTGTCCTGGAGGGCAGGCACGGGGAGTCTGAACAGTAGTACCGGTCAAAGACCACGCTGCTCTTGACCATCTCGTCCAGATTGGGGGTGATGTTCCTGGCATAGCCATAGGCGCCGGTGTGGTCGGGGCGGAGCGAGTCCACGTCCACGTAGATGATCTTCATCGATCCATTCCTGTCTGCTGGTTGCCGCTGAAGGCTGCGTGCGGTGGCCGCCCGTCGTGCTGCGGTCCGCTGATGTCATCAGTTATAGCACTAGTGGAAATGTCTGAACAGGCATTTATAGGAGTTCTCTGGGTTTTGCTATTTAACAAGTTAACTAGTTGATGCCTTGTGTTCTGGTTCACACTGTGCCATTCTCGAGTAACTGCTCAATGCTGAGCGGAAGGTACTGCGGCGAGAAACAGCTGGGTGCCTCCACAGCTGAAAGGACGTAATGATGCGTTTTAAGAAGGCCGCCGTTGCAGCCACAATCGCCGCCGGCCTGGCCCTGGCCGGATGCGGCGGTAGCAGCGGGACCACCGGCGCGGCGAAATCATCCCCCAGCCTTGTTGTTGGCAACATCATCCCCCCGGCAACGTTCGAAGCGCGGAACATCAACTGGGGCAACCAGTCGGTGTACTTCCAGGCCGTGTACGACAGCCTCTTCAAGCCCTCACCCAACGGCAAGGATGTCGAAGCCAACCTGGCCACGGAATGGAACTACAACGCAGACAAGACCGTCCTTACGATGAAACTGCGTGACGGCGTTACCTTCACCGACGGCACTGAGTTCACCGCCGATGTCGCAGCTAAGAATCTTCTTCGCTTCCGGGACGGAACGTCACCCCAGAAGAGCAAGATCGTGGATCTGGCAGACGCCACTGCCAAGGACAAAAACACTCTCGAAATCAAGCTCAAGCAGGCGAATCCTGCGTTCCTGATCTACCTCGCCCAAGCTGCCGGCATGCAGGAAAGCCCCGCAGCCTTTGACAAGCCGGATGTGCAGACCAACCCGGTCGGTTCCGGACCCTACATCCTTAATACCGGTTCCAGTGTTGTAGGGACGTCGTACAAGTTCGACAAGAACACCAAGTATTGGAACGCGGACGCAGTCAAGTACGACACTCTGACCATCAACGTCTACAACGACGCGACCTCACTGCTCAACGCCCTGCGCGGCAAACAACTGGATGCCTCTGCCATCAACGATGTCAGCATCATTCCCCAAGTAAAGGCCGCCGGCTTCACCGACAACGGCAGCAATTTGAATTTCGCCGGCCTGATGCTGTTTGACCGTGCCGGGCAAAGCAACCCGGCGCTGGGCAAGGTCGAAGTACGGCAAGCCATTAACTATGCCGTCGACCGGGACGCCTTCCTCAAAGCCGTAGGCCTGGGCTTCGGCGAAGTGACCGGCCAGGTCTTCCGTGAAGACTCACCGGCCTACGACAAGTCCTTGAACGACACCTACAAGTTCGATCCGGCCAAGGCCAAGGACTTGCTCGCCAAGGCGGGCTACCCCAACGGCTTTGACCTGACGATCCCCACCTCCCCGGGATTCCCGAAGCAGATGTGGCCGCTGCTGCAGCAGCAGCTGGGCGACGTGGGTATTAAGGTCTCCTACACCGACGTCGGACAGAACATCATCGCTGACCTTCAGGCCAAGAAGTACGGGGTGTCATACTTCACCCTGCAGCGCGACGCGAACGAATGGCAGCTCATCAGCAACCTTCTGGCCCCCACAGCAACCTGGAACACCTTCAAATACCAGGATTCCACGGTCGATGCGCTGATATCCAAAATCCGCACCGCGGAGGGCGCAGACCGTGACTCCGCCCTGAAGGAACTCAACAAGTACGTCGTTGACCAGGCCTGGTTCGCCCCGTGGTACACGCCCACGAACTTCTTCGTCACCAATGCAAAGACGAAGGTCGAGCTGAACCAGGGCAACGCCTGGCCCAACCTCTGGAACATCACGCCCAAGGCATAGGACCACTGCCGGGGGCCACCTCAAGCCCCCGGCAGCCCTACCCACTGAAAGATCACCATCATGATTTCATTCATCGTGAAAAGGCTGCTCACCGGCATCGTCATGCTCGCCGCCATTACGACCGTCGGGTTCACGCTGCTTTATCTGGGCGGCGGTGACATCGCCAGGAAGATTCTCGGCGAGTCCGCGGACGCCCAAACTGTCGCCCAGAAGGCACAGGAACTCGGTCTTGACCGTCCCGTCCTGGTGCAATACGGCGACTGGGTAGCCCACGCCCTTTCCGGAGACTTCGGCTCTTCATGGTTCAGCGGCCAGACGGTGTCTGCCGCCATCATCTCCCGACTGTCCGTCACCCTGTCCCTTGTCATCGGCACCGTCCTTGTCGTCGCAATCGTCTCCGTGGTCCTTGGCGTACTCGCAGCGACCAAGCGGGGATGGGTCGACAAGCTTGCCCAGCTGCTCGCCGTCCTCGGCCACGCCATTCCCGGGTTCCTCTTCGCCGTCGGCCTCGTCCTGTTCTTTGCGCTGACCCTGGGCTGGTTCGACCCCACAGGGTACGTCCCCTTCACTGAGTCACCCACCGGATGGCTCAAGACCGTGACCCTGCCGGTGATTGCCCTGGCGCTGGGCGGCATCGCCAACGTCACTCAACAGATCCGAGGCGCCGTCATCGACGCCCTTCGCAACGACTACGTCCGCACCCTGCGCAGCCGCGGAATCCCCGAGCGGACGGTCATCCTCAAACACGTCCTGCGCAACGCAGCAGGCCCTGCCCTGGCAGTCCTGGCCGTCATCTTCGTGGGGCTCCTCGGCGGCGCGGTCATCGTGGAACAGGTCTTCGCGATCCCCGGCTTGGGACAGGTAGCCGTCCAGGCCACAACCCAGGGCGATATCCCGCTGGTCATGGGCTTGCTTGTCTCAACGGGTGTCATCGTTATCGTCTTCAACCTCCTGGTCGATCTGGCCCAGGGCTGGCTCAACCCGAAAGTGCGTCTGTCATGACAACTCCTGCACATACCACTGACCCCGAGATCGTCGTCGCACCCCGCGATGGCACCAGGGTCTCGCTGTTCCGCCGCGTACTGCGCAACCCCCTCGCCGTCGCATCGATGGCCTTCCTCGCCCTTGCTGTGCTCACTGCGGTATTCGCCCACTTCCTGGCCCCCCACGATCCCAACAACGCCGTCATCCAGAACGTCCTTGCCCCTCCTGGCGCGGAAAATCCGCTCGGCTCCGACGGAGCAGGCCGCGATGTCCTGTCCCGCTTGATTTTCGGCGCCCAGTTCAGCCTCGCCGGTGCCCTGGTCGCACTGCTGACCGCAATGGTCATCGGCGTCAGCGGCGGCCTGCTGGCCGGCTACTTCGGCAAGTGGATCGACACCCTCTGGACCTGGGTGATCTCGCTGATGATGGCCCTGCCGACCATCATCGTCCTCCTGGCAGCACGGGCCGTCGTCGGCCCCTCGCTATGGCTCTCGATGCTGATCTTCGGCGTCATGCTCTCCCCGGCGTTCTTCCGGCTGGTCTATGCCTCGGTCACGGCGGTCCGGAACGAACTTTACGTCGACGCGGCCCGCGTGTCAGGGCTTAGTGACGCCCGCATCATCGCCATCCACATCCTGTCGGTTGTCCGCGCCCCGATCGTGATCCAGTCCGCCATCGTGGGAGGCATCGCCCTGGCGGTCCAGTCGGGGCTGGAATTCCTCGGCCTTGGTGACATCAATGTCCCTACTTGGGGTTCGATGCTCAGCGACGGCTTCACCAACCTTTACACCTCCCCAATGCTGATCCTGTGGCCGGCCGCGGCCATCGGCCTGACGCTGATCTCGCTGACCCTGCTGGCCAACAGCCTGCGCGACGAGCTCGAACGCGCCAACGCCCCCCGCAAACAAGGCCGCAAGAAGAAGGCCGCAGCGGCCCCGGCCGAGATGAAGGCTGCCGAGAACATCATCCGGCATCCAGAAGAGTCAGCCCCCGAGGGGGACGTCGTTCTCGAGGTCGCCAACCTCTCAGTGGGTTACCCTGCTCCCGATGGAGGCATCAAAAAGGTCGTCCATGATGTTTCGCTGACAGTCCGCAGGGGAGAGGTACACGGCCTCGTTGGGGAATCAGGTTCAGGCAAGACGCAGACCGCATGGTCAGTCCTCCGGCTTCTTCCCGAAGGCGGCAAGATCGTGGGCGGCTCCATCCATTTCCAAGGCAAAGACCTCACCAAGGCGTCCGCACGGGATATGGAAAGGATGCGCGGGCGGAACATCGCTTACATCCCCCAGGAACCCATGTCCAACCTGGACCCGTCGTTCACCATCGGCAGTCAACTCGTTGAGCCCATGCGCATCCAGCTGGGTATCACAGCCAAAGAAGCCCAGGAGCGTGCGCTGGGCCTGCTGGCACGCGTGGGCATCCCGAACCCTGAACGCACCTTTGCCGCCTACCCCCACCAGGTCTCCGGCGGCATGGCCCAGCGCGTTCTGATCGCCGGGGCCATCTCTTGTAACCCGGACCTCCTGATTGCCGACGAACCCACGACCGCCCTGGACGTCACCGTCCAGGCCGAAGTTCTGGACCTGCTCCGCGATCTCCAGTCCGAGTTCCACATGGCAGTCGTGCTGGTAACGCACAACTTTGGGGTCGTCGCCGACCTTTGCGATCGCGTCTCCGTCATGCGCCTGGGACGGATCGTCGAAACCGGCTCCACCGAGCCCATCTTCGAATCCCCGCGCCACCCCTACACCCAGGAACTCCTCGGCGCCATCCTCAGCGACGCCGAACCGCGCGGTCCCCTCGTTCCCACGGGAAGCACCACCGCCCCAACCCCGAACGGAGCAATCCGATGAACGAACCACTGCTGGACATCCAGAACGTCACCGTCGAATATCCCGGCCACGGCTTCCGCGGCAAACCCTTCCGGGCACTGCACAGCGTCTCCGTCGATGTCCAAAAAGGCGAGTGCGTAGGCCTGGTCGGTGAATCCGGCTCCGGCAAGACCACCCTGGGCAGGGCAGTCCTTGGCCTGGCTCCGGTGACCGCAGGAAAGGTCATGTTCCGCGGAGAAGACATCTCCCACGCCAACCGCGCCGACCGCCGTCGGCTGGCCAGCGACATCCAGGTCGTCTTCCAGGACCCCTACACGTCCCTGAACCCCTCCTTGACGGTGGAACAGATCCTGTCCGAACCCCTCGACGTCCGCAAAGTCCCCCGTGCCGAATCATCCAAGCGCATCAAGGACCTCTTCGACATGGTCCGTCTGCCGGCCGACGCCGGCGGCCGTCTTCCCCGCGAATTTTCCGGAGGACAACGCCAGCGCATCGCCATAGCCCGCGCCCTGGCACTCAAACCGGCACTGATCGTCTGCGACGAGCCAGTCTCCGCCCTTGACCTCTCGACCCAGGCCCGCGTCCTGGAACTGTTCAAGGACATCCAGGAACAAACCCAGGTCGCCTACCTCTTCGTCTCCCACGACCTCGAGGTCGTCCGGCACATCAGCCACCGTGTCGCGGTGATGTACCGGGGCGAAATTGTCGAATTCGGCGACGGGGACCAAGTCACCAGCCGGCCCCAGCACCCCTACACGCAACGGCTGTTCTTCGCCGCACCGGTAGCAAACCCAAAGGCGCAGGCACTCCGCCGGGAAGAACGCCGCCAGCTGCTTGCTACCCAGAACGCGTAGGAGACGCACCCAGATGAGCGGAACAGTCGTCGTCGGTTTCTGAGGCGGACAACGCTGGGAACGTCGCCAGGCTCGGTGCGAATTCTCGAGGGGGCGCCCAGCCGTCACATACGGCGCCACCAGGGGCAGGGCCGCTGACGCGCTGGTTACGGAAGCTGCCCACGTGGACACTGCGTTCATCATCGTGGGGAACCGCAGGATGCAAGGCGTCCGGAGGGTTATTAGGCAGCACTACCCACAGCGTCGCCCGTGCGGCTCCCTGTGACGTTTACATTGCCGACACCTACGGCGCCGATTGACAGCACATACCTCAGAACGAAGCAAAGGCAACACAAGTGACAAACATACTTCTGATCACGGCCGACGACATGGACGGCAACACTCCCGGCGCTTTCGGAGGCCCGGATGACGCAACCCCCAACCTCGACCGGCTGGCCGGAGAAGGTATGGTGTTTGGCCGGGCCCACGTCCCGGCAGCAGTCTGCCAGCCAAGCCGCTCCGCCCTCATGACGGGGCTGTGGCCCCACCGCAGCGGCGCTGAAGGCTTCGAACCCATCAACGACGGCATCGGCGTGATCAACGACCAGCTGAAGCATGCCGGATACAGGGTGGGGATTCTCGGCAAGGTCGGACACATCCAGCCCGTGGAGCGATTCGGCTGGGACATGGCGGCCGATATGCGCCAGCTGGGCCTCGGGCGGAACCCCGAAGCCTACGGCACCCGCACCGAGGAGTTCATCACCCATGCATCCCGGGACGGCCACCCCTGGTTCCTGATGGCCAACGCCCACGACCCCCACCGCCCGTTCCACGGCAGCGCCGCGGAGCGCGAATTCTGGACAGACGAGGAACGCAGCGAATACCCCGAACCGTCCAAGGTCTTTACTGCCGGCGAAGTGGATGTCCCCGGCTTCCTTCCAGACATCCCCGGGGTGCGGGAAGAATACGCCGAATACCTGAGCTCGGCACGTCGGTGCGATGACGTCGTCGGAGCCGTGCTCGACGCACTCCAGCGAACCGGGGAAGCGGACGACACCCTTGTTATTTTCTTGTCCGACAACGGCATGGCGTTCCCGTTTGCCAAAGCCAACTGCTACCTCCGCAGCACCCTGACCCCTCTCATTGTCCGTTGGCCTGGGGTGACCAGACCGGGAAGCAGCAACGACGACGCCTTCGTCAACATGCTGGACCTCTTTCCCACTTTTTGTGGCGTCGCCGGTGTCCGGGCACCCGAAGGGCTCGACGGCATCTCTCTCATCCCGCTCCTCAAAGGCGGGAGGGAACAGGGCCGCGACCGGGTGTTCACCGTCTTCCACGAAACGTCAGCCAAACAGCGTTTTGAGATGCGCTGCGTCCAGGACTCACAGTACGGGTACATCTGGAACGGATGGGCGGACGGGAACACGCAGTACCGCGCTGAGAACATGTGGGGACTGTCGTGGCCGGCGATGCTTGAAGCGGCAGAAGACGACGAGGCCATCCGCCAGCGCGCCGACTTCTACCTCACCCGGGCCCGGGAAGAACTGTATGACCTCTCAGCCGACCCGAACTGCCTCACCAACCTCGCTGGCGACCCGGACCTTGAACCGGTGCTCACGCGGACGAGGAACAGCCTCGCGCACTGGATGGCCACCACCGGCGATCCAATGGCCGCGGAATTCCAATCGGGAGTCGGCCTGCCGGTTGAACATGCTGCAGCGGGCGCCCCATGAGCATGCCCAATGTGATGTGGATTTCCACGCATGACATCAACCCGGACCTTGGCTGCTACTCCGGAGAATGGCCCGGTGCCGACTACGCGCACACACCGAACCTGGACCGTCTGGCGGCAGAGGGGGCCCGGTTCGACCGGGCGTTCGCCGCCGCACCGGTCTGCGCACCTGCGCGGTCAGCGATTATGACAGGCTGTTTCCCCAATGCCATCGGCACGATGCACATGCGTACCAAGGCCGTCCCACCGTCTGAAGTGAAGCTGTTGCCCCAATATTTCCGGGAAGCGGGCTACTACTGCACCAACAACTACTTCACTGATTTCCAAGTGGACGTCCCTCCCACCGTTTTTGATGACTGCAGCCCAACGGCGCATTGGCGCAACAGGCCGGATAAGGACACGCCCTTCTTCGCAGCCTTCCATGGAATGACCACTCACGAGTCCCAGATCTACCTTGATGAGGAGTCCTTCCAGCTGGCAACCTCGCATGTCGCGTCACAGGAGCGGCACGACCTGTCGGCCGCGCCGCTCCCGCCCTACTACCCGGACACGGAAGTCTTCCGGAGGGCGTGGGCACGTTACGCGGATCTCATCACCGAGATGGATCACTGGGTCGGCGGCATTCTCGACCAGCTGGAGGAAGACGGGCTCGTCGAGAACACCATCGTGGTCTTCTGGAGCGACCATGGCAGGGGAATGCCCCGGGCTAAGCGCTGGGCAACCGAAGCCGGTTTGCGCGTACCCCTGATCATGCGTTGGCCAGGTGTCATTTACCCTGGCTCAGTCCGGGCTGACCTCGTTCACACGATGGATCTGGCTCCCACCATGCTCGAAGCCAGCGGGCTGGGCGTTCCTGCCCACATGCACGGCAGGTCACTCCTGGGGCGGGACGGCACCTTCAATGACCGCCCGAACCTGTACGTCTACGCCGGTCGGGACCGCATGGACGAATCGGAAGATACCTCCCGGACCGTCCGTGACGAACGGTACCGCTACGTCCGGAACTTCCATCCGGACCGCTCACCCATGCCTCACATCGACTACCCCGATCACACCGCGACGTGGGCAGAGCTTCGGCGATTGAGAGGGGAGGAAGCCAGGCAGCTGGCATGCGGCGAGGTGCCCAGCATCCTCAGTGACCTTCAACGGAGCCTCGTGGCGGCATCCAAGCCCAATGAGGAACTCTACGACCTGGACCTGGACCCCCACGAGACCTGCAACCTCATCGGGGAGCCTGGGTACATGCAGGCCCTGGCCCGGTTAAGGGAAGCACTCAATACGTGGCAGAACGACATCGGAGACCTGGGAATGACGCCCGAACGCCAGCTGATGGAAGCCTGGCGGCCCGGCGGCGAGGCTCCAGTTACCGCAGCACCGTCGTTGTCGATGACTGAGGAGGGCGTGGTGGCCGTCTGTTCGACGCCGGGTGCCTCCATCGGATGGACTGCGTTGCCGCGGCATGCCAAAGAACCCCGGAAACTCATGGACCGGGTAACCGGGAGCCCCGAGGAAGACGGCCGGACGTGGAATCTTTACACCGGCCCCGTCCCGGCCAAGGAGGCCGGCGTCCTGCGGTTCAAGGCATGGCGGCTTGGCTATTCCGCGAGTGACGAAAGCCTCCTGGCGACACCAGGACAAGAGCCCGTCAAAGACGTACAGGGACACAGACTCCAGGACGAGTCGCCGATTCCTACCGTGAACAACAACCTGCAGTGAAAGAAGGAACGATGCACACCCTTACCGTCGACCAGCGGATTGACGCGCTGGTTCAGGAGCTCACGCTGGAAGAAAAGGTTCAGCTGCTGACAGGCCGCGATTTCTGGACGACGTGGCCGATGGAAAAGATCGGGCTGCGGCCCATTCTGGTGTCGGATGGCCCGAGCGGTGTCCGCGGCGAGCTGTGGGATGAGCGCCAACCATCCATGAACTTCCCGTCCGCGACGGCAATCAGCTCGTCCTGGGATCCTGCCATTGCCGACAGGCTGGGTGCCGCTTCCGCCGTCGAGGCCCGCCGGAAGGGTGTGGATGTCGTTTTGGGCCCCACCATCAACCTTCACCGCTCACCCTTGGGTGGCCGGCACTTCGAGGCCTTCAGTGAAGACCCGGTGCTGACGGCCGAACTCGCCGCCGCCTATGTCGCCGGCGCCCAGCGCAACGGGGTGGGAGCAACCCCCAAGCACTATGTCGCCAACGATTCCGAAACTGACCGGTTTACCGTCGACGTTAAAGTCGACGAGCGTCCCCTGCGCGAGCTGTATCTCCTCGCATTCGAAAAGGCCATTGTCGACTCCAAGGCGTGGCTCGTCATGAGCGCCTACAACTCCATCAACGGCACCACCGCCACCGAAAACCAGCTCCTGGAAACACCGTTGAACAGTGAGTGGGGATTCGACGGTGTCGTCATCAGCGACTGGACGGCCGTACGCAGCATCAACAGCGCCAACGCCTCCCAGGACCTCGCCATGCCCGGCCCGGACGGAGCCTGGGGCGACGAGTTGGTCTCGGCCGTCCAAACAGGACAAGTCCAGGAAGCCGCGGTTGATCGAAAAGTGTTCCGTATCCTGCAGCTCGCCGCACGGGTCGGCGCCCTCGAAGGGTTCGAACCGGTGGCCGCTGAGCCCGTAGACCGGGAAGATCCCATAGCCTTTGCCAGGGAAGCTTCCGCGGCAGGAACTGTGATGGTGAAGAACGACGGCGTGCTGCCGCTGCATCCTGCCTCTGTCGCCAAGGTCGCGGTCATCGGGCACAACGCCCGCTTCGCCCGCACCCAGGGCGGCGGGTCGGCAACAGTCCTTCCGGAAGAGGTCGTCACCCCATTTGACGGGATCCGGGAGGCCTTCGGAACGGACAAGGTCAGCTACAGTGTGGGCGCCGTTGTCCAGGAAGGCATCGCCGAACTGCCGCTGGAACGAATCACTAATCCTCTGACCGGTGCACCGGGTGCGCGCGTGACATTCCTGGATGACGGCGGTGCGGAGCTGTTCGCCGAGGACCGGCGCTCCACTGCGTTGGTCTGGTTCGGCGGAGACGCCCCGATCCAGGCCTCCGCCTTGGTCCAGATCCACACGATCTACACCCCGGACGAAGACGGCACACTCAATATCGGGTACGCGACAGTAGGCCAAGGAAGGGTCTTCATCGACGGAGCCCTTCAGTACGAGGGAACTACTGAGGCTGAAGGAACAGATCTCGCGGCCGCCTTCCTCGCACCGCCATCGATCTCCACCCCCGTCAAGGTAACTGCCGGTGTACCAGTTGAAGTGAAGGTTGAGCTCGATACCGCGGACCGCACCGGAGCCCTTGCCAACGCCCTCGGCATCACCGTCGGAATCGAACCAGACACATCCGATCCCGAGGCCCTCATTGCCGAGGCCGTGGAAGCCGCCCGCTCAGCCGACGTCGCCGTCGTCGTCGTCGGCACCAACTCCCGGGTCGAATCCGAAGGCTACGACCGCTCCTCGCTGGAGCTGCCAGGTCTGCAGGACCGCCTCGTACAAGCCGTCACAGCGGCAAATCCCCGGACAGTGGTCATCGTCAATTCCGGCTCCCCGGTCCTGCTGCCGTGGCGCGACAAAGTCGCCGCCACCCTGATTGGCTACTTCGGCGGACAGGAATTCGGCCACGCCTTGACGGATATCCTCACCGGTGTCAGCGAACCCGGCGGAAGGCTTCCCACCACCTGGCCTGCCACCCAGGACGACGTGCCCGTTATCAACGTGACCCCGGATGCAGATGGCACCCTGACCTACGACGAAGGCATCCACGTCGGGTACCGTGCCTGGCTCAAGGCCGGCATGACTCCCGCCTACGAATTCGGGTACGGCCTCGGATACACCAACTGGAACCTGGATACAGCGGACGCCCCTGAACAGGCTGCACCAGGGGTCGACCTGCCGCTGACCGTCGCGCTGACCAACACAGGGAACCGGGCCGGCAAAAACGTCATCCAGATCTACGCCGAAAAGCACGACTCAGCCGTTGACCGCCCCATCCGATGGCTCGTAGCGTCCACCCCAGTGTGGGCCGAATCCGGAGAAACAGTTGCGGCAACCATTAACGTCCCGACCCGCCTGCTGGCGTACTGGGATAACGGATGGACCTACGAACCCGGAGAGTACACCCTGCGAATCGGCACCTCTGTCGCCGACCTTCCGATCAGCAAGCGCGTCCGGCTCACCTGAACCCGACGGGAAGGACCAAAGAATCACAGTGAGCCACGCTATGGAGGGATACCCATCGAAGCAACCTTCGGGCATGCACGCCAGCGGTGGGGGAGAGCGGCTGACCGGCATGCTGGAGGTCAACGTCTCCGAAGCCGAGGAACTGGACCGGGCGTTGGAGGAAGCCATTGCGGTGATCACCAGAGCCGCGACACAGCACCACATGGGAATCATGGTCACCCGAACCGGCGTGGGGAGATACATCGTCAGGGCCCACCCCGCCGTCCCCTACGGCCTGGTCCGGCAACAGCATGGATAAGCAAAGTCCCGCGACTGCACCAGCACCCACCTTGTTTGAAAGGAAGAAAGATGTCGAAGACGAACATCATCTTCATCATGTCCGACGACCACGCCGCCCACGCCATCTCGGCGTACGGCAGCCGGGTCAACCAAACCCCGCATCTGGACCGCATCGCCCAAGACGGCATGCGCATGGATGCCGTGTACTGCACGAACTCCATCTGCAGCCCCTCCCGCGCGTCCATCCTCACCGGAACCTACAGCCACATCAACGGCGTCTCATCCATCTGGACAGAAATGGACTACCGCGTCCCCACGTTCGTGGATGTGCTTCACGCACAGGGGTACAAGACAGCACTCTTCGGGAAATGGCACCTGGGCGAGCACGGCAAGGCCCTGCCGCGCGGATTTGATGCCTGGAAGATTTTTCCAGGACAAGGGGATTATGTAGACCCGGAGATGATCGACGAAGGCGGCAGCACGACAGTTCCCGGATATGCCACAGACATCGTCACCGATCTTTCCATCGACTGGCTGGACGGGCTGACGGGCGGCGAGCCGTTCTGCATGCTCGTGCACCACAAAGCGCCACACCGACCATGGATTCCCGACGAGAAGCACAAGCACCTCTACGCTGATGGGCAGATCCCGGAGCCTGAAACGTTCTTCGACGACTACGCCACGCGCAGCCAGGCTGTACGGAACGTCCACATGACGATTGCCGACGACATGGGGGCCGAGGACCTCAAGACCGAGGTCCCGGAGGAACTGCGCGGACCCGAAAACCGGGAAGCACGCATGCGGTGGAAATACCAGATCTACATGCGTGACTACCTGCAGTGCATCCAGTCCATCGACGACAACGTCGGCCGGCTCCTGGACCACCTCGACGAGCGCGGACTGTCCGAAAACACCCTCGTCGTCTACACATCCGACCAAGGATTCTTCCTCGGCGACCACGGCTGGTTCGACAAGCGCCTGATGTTCGACCAATCACTGCAAATGCCGATGCTGATGAAATGGCCAGCCGAAATCACGGCCGGCAGCCGCTGCGAGGCAATCATCACCAATGTTGATTTCGCCGCCACGTTCCTCGACATTGCTGGAATCAACGCCGGCGACGCACTCCCAACATCACAGGGCCGCAGCTTCCGGCCACTCCTGCGGGGCGAGGACATCGACGATTGGCCCGACGCGGCCTATTACCGGTACTGGGAACACGACGATCCCATACATGCTGCCCCCGGCCACTACGGCATCCGCACCGCGGACTACAAGCTCATCCACTACTACAACGCCGGGCTGGACGTGCCAGGCTCCTCAGATCGTATATACGACGCAGAATGGGAACTATACGACCTGCTAAACGATCCCACCGAAGTCCGAAACGTCGCCGACGATCCCGGCTATGCCCAGATCCGGTCCGAGCTCGAACAGAAACTCGCAGAATACCAGCAGCACTATCAGGATGAACCGTATATGGGACCCGGCACGCCTCACCCTGAGTGGGGCCCCCATGACGAAGGCACACTCGAACGCGTCGAAAAGTACGTGGAAGCGCTTCGGGCATCCAGCTGAAGATCCATCGGAATCAGGCCGGTCAGTCCCGAGGGGACTGACCGGCGCCCGTCGTAATCATATGGGTCCCTCGGAACCCGAGCCTAGGAACATCCATAACCATGTCCACCACACCCCCAGAAGAATTTAGGATCCCACCCTTCGCCGTGCTTGCCGCCCTCAAGTGGAGTGTGAGGCTCTTTTCGTGCAGCCGACGTGAGCGGGCACGGAGGTTCCTTGCACTGCTCGTCCCTTCCGAAAGGGGGACCCGGACAGCCACAAGAAATACCGCTTCGCCATCCCGAAGCAACAAGCAGCTCGAGGAAGGATACAAGGGCACATGACCCATCCCCCTGCCGCTCCCGAAGGGCGCAGCGCATTCTCTGACAGGCTTCTCCGAGGAGGAGATGAACCCGACCCCAGATTCAGCCTGGCAAATGAGCGGACCTTCCTGGCCTGGATTCGCACCTCACTGGCGTTACTCGCTGGCGGTATCGCGGTAGAGGCATTCATGGCCGACCTGTTCGGACCAGAACTGCGGAAGAGCCTGGCTATCCTCTTACTAGGCTTAGCGCTGCTCCTTAGCGGCGGCTCATTCTTTCGCTGGGTCAACATCGAGCGGGCCATGCGGCAGAAGGCACCGTTACCGATGCCGTGGATCGCCCCGCTCCTGGCAGTCGGCGGCGCCCTGGTCGCCAGCATGATGGTCGCCTTCGTGATAACGAGGCAAAACTAGCCATGCGACAAAAACGGCAGCTTCCGATTCACGGCGACGCCGGCCTCCAGCCAGAGAGGACAGACCTGGCGTGGCGCCGGACCACGATGTCACTCATGGCGGCTGCGGCAGTCTTTTTGCGCTGGATACCCCATCACGGTTGGTTCGTGGGCACCCTCGTGCTGTCAGCCACTGCGACGGCCCTTGCCATAAGCCTGACCCACACACGGCGCTTCCGGCGGGCCGTTCACGGGATCAACCATGACAGCATGCGCTCAGACGCCTTGTCGCCTGCTGCTATAGCTGCCGCCGTCGCGGTCCTGGCCACCCTGGGGATTTACACCGTTCTGTTTCTACCCCTTGAGCACTAATTTCTTAGTCGACGAGTTCTTTGGGCGCCAAAAGCCTGGTCATGCAGGGCGACGATCTGCGTTTGGCGTCAGAGTAACCCGGAATTCAGATTCACTGACAGCCGAGCCCCGGGTCTCGGAGAACCGGGGCCGGATCTCCATCGACATGCCGAACCCTTCCTGGTCAGGTGTCCAACGTCCGGGTGGGGTGTGCGTGTTGGTTGTACGGTCGTCGACGGGAGCTGCGATCCTAGCGACTACGGGCTCCTGCTCGATTCCCAATGTAGATGGCGCCGGTCGTGACATCCTCTTCCACGGATTCAAGGCTGCGGCCTCGGGTTTCGGGCACGTTCTTCACAACGAAGATCAGTGCAATGAGGTTGAGGCCGGCCAGCATGAAGAACGATCCGGTGAGGCCCAGCTGCGTGACAAGAGTGGGGAAAAACAACCCCAGCAGCGCGTTGGCGACCCAGAGGCAGAAGACGGAGACGCCGATGCCTAGTCCGCGCATGTGGAGGGGGAAGATTTCCGAGAGCAGCACCCATGTTGCGACGTTGAGGAAGGTCTGCATGGCCCCGACGAAGGCAATCACCAGGATAAGGATGACGAAGGGGCGCAGGACGTTGCCGGCCGGCAGGAGCAATGACGCGCTGCCGATGAGGATGTGGCAGATCGTGATGAGCCCATAGCCTGTGATGAACATTGTCCTGCGGTTAAGCCGTTCCATCAGTCGCAGGGAGAAGATGGACCCCACGACGCCGATGATGCCAGGTGCGACGTTGGCCAGCAGGGCAGCGCTTGAGCTGAATCCGGATTCCGTCAGGACGGTCTGGCCGTAGTAGACGATGGTGTTGATGCCCGTGAGTTGCTGGAACACTCCGACACCTATCCCGACCAGAAGGATTCTGAGCAGCCAGCGGTGGCCGATGATGGCACGCCAGCCAATGGCACCGGCTTCCTTTTCCTTGTCAGCGGCCTGGTGGATTTCTGCGGTTTCGGCATGCGCGCGATCCAGGGGACGAATGGAAGCAAGGACCGTTTCCGCTTCCTCTGTTCGGCCTTTGGTTATCAGCCATCGGGGGGATTCGGGCATGCGGAGCATGCCGAAGAAGAGGAAGACGGCCGGCACGGCTGATACGAGCAGCATGATCCGCCATACCCCGGGAATGTGACCCCAAAGGCTGCCGATGATGGCGTTCATGACAAATGCCGCGAGGGCACCCACGGCGACCATGACCTCGTTCCTGCCGGCCAGGGAGCCCCGGATTTCGTACGGGGCCAGTTCGGCAAGGAATACGGGAACAACGGCTGAGGCGCCCCCGACAGCGAGGCCCAGGACGACGCGTCCGGCCACCATCATTTCGATACCGGGTGCAGCAACGCACAGCATAGTTCCGAAAAGGAACCCTAGGGCCAGGATGGTGATGGTCTTCCGGCGTCCCCAAGTGTCGGCTAGGCGCCCGGAGACGGCAGCACCTACGGCCGCGCCAAGGAGAAGTGAACTGGTTACCACTCCCTCCGTGAGGGGTGTTAGTCCGAGCTCCTGGCTCATCGGCAGCAGCGCGCCGTTGATGACGCCGGAGTCGTACCCGAACAGGAGGCCGCCGACTGTGGCGACCAGGGCGATGGAGCTGAGACGTTTCTGGTGCGGTCCCTTTGTGAGTGGCGGAAGGGAAGAGGTTCCTGCTCTGGATGCCTGGGCGGTATTCATAACGACTCCTTCGTCGGTGCGGTTCTGCATGCAGGGGTACCGCTTGATGGTGTGGTGCAGCAAAGGCCGTCACTGCCGGGTGCGAAGGCACTTGCGCTGCCGCGTGCTGCGGCGGCTTTGGCAGAAGAATGAGCGGCATCATTTGTCGGGAAGACATCAACGGGAAATCCCCGGCTGCCAAGTGTGATGGCCATTACTATCTAAAGCGCTCTAGATTGTCCTGTCAAGCTGTCCATGTCCCATCTCGCAAGGAGGCTTGCAGGGGGAGGGGCCATCCTCCGGCTTTCAGTCAGTCATGCGGAACGTGGTGGCGCGGAAGATGCACGGACGATCAGTGAGGGCTTAAACACTTCCAGCATGGGCTTAAGCGTCGGGTCCAATGATCTGCGAATCGCCATTTCGGCTGCCTTGAAACCCAAATCAACCGGATGCAGGTCGACCGTAGTGAGATCAACGCCGGGGAGCTGGCTGGCTGAAGTGTTGTCGTACCCCACGAGGGTGATGTCTTCCGGGACTCGAAGCCCCAGTGCATGGGCAACATCAAGGACGCCCAGTGCGGTTTGGTCGTTGTGCGTGAAGATCGCCGAAGGGCGGTCAGGGGACTCCAGCAACGGCCGGGCCATGGCGGACGCGGCACTTCGGCTGTAATCACAGGTGATTACCTCGGGAGTGAGACCCGCCTTGGTCATGGCCCGCACGTAGCCCTCACGGCGCCCCAGGTAACCGTCGGTTGGCGGCGACGCAAAGTGGGTGATGCGCTTGTGTCCCAGGTTGAGGAGGTGCTCCACGGCCAAGGTCGCGCCGAGCTCGTTATCGGACGTTACGGCGTCGAAGCCAGGCACTACCCGCGCCACGCTGACCAGTTGCAGGCGACCCTGAAACGACTTCAGCTCCTCGTCGGGCAACAGCAGGCCGGCTGCAATGGCGACGTCAACGCGCGCCCGGACCAGGGAATCCAGGGCGGCCCTGTCCAGGTCCGCTGTAGGTGAGCCGACCGTGAGCACCAGCTCCCGGCCGTTCCGATGCGCCGAGTCACGCATGCCATCGAACATGTCAGCAAAAACTTCGTTGTGCAGGTCCAGCAGAAAGACGCCCAAGGTGTCATCCACCTTGCTCGCCAGCCGGGAAGCCATCCGGTTCGGCTGGTAGCCCATGCTCTCCGCAGTGGCAAGAATCCTTTCCCTCGTGGGCTTGCTGACCCCATAGGCGTCCCGGAAGGCCAGGGAAACGAGCGCAGAGGAAACCCCCGCCGCGCGGGCTACGTCCGCCATTGTCACTCTCATCAATTCTCCTCGCCGGGTACACCCTAGCCGTTCGTCATAAAAAACCCCTCTTGACAGCCAATTCTAGAGCGCTTTAGATTGTTAGCACAATCACATCTAGAGCGCTTTAGAAGACCGCATGCGAGGCGGGACAACGGCCCGCAAACGTCTTTGAACCCCCGGGACGGCTGAACCTCCCACTGTTTACCCCTTGGTCGCCGAAGCCCGGCGCCACCCATGAAATGAGGAACTCGATGAAGAGTTGGAAGTCTCTGGCTGTTGCAGGTGTTGCTGCGATGGCACTCACCCTGAGCGCCTGCGGCACTGGCGGCAAGGCCACCGAAACCACCACTGGCGGCCAGGCAGCCGCCGGCGCCAAGCGGGACCTGAGCTACGCCGTCGTAATCCACGGCAACCCGGACGGTTCGTTCTGGAACGTCGTTAAGAAGGGCGCGGAAGACGCTGCAGCCCAGTACGGCGTGAACGTCTCCGTCACCGGCGACGTGGAAGGCGCCAAGCAGGCAACCCTGCTGGAGGCCGCGCTTGCCAAGAACCCGAACGGTGTCGTTGTCTCCCTGGCCAACCCGGACGCGCTCGGTTCGGCCTTGGCCCAGACCAAATCCAAGAATATTCCGTTCGTGACCATCAACTCCGGCGCTGAGGTGTCAGCCAAGCTGGGCGCCCTGGAACATGTCGGCCAGACGGAAACCGCCGCCGGAACCGGCGCCGGGCAGAAGCTGGCAGAAGCGGGCGGCAGGAAGCTGCTGTGCATCATCCACGAGGCAGGCAACATCGGTCTCGAACAGCGCTGCGACGGAGCCGCCAAGGCCTTCGGCGGCCAAGTGGAGAAACTCCAGGTCGACCTGAACAACCCGCAGGGCATCCAGGCGACAGTGAAGTCCAAAATGCTCGGTGACAAGTCCTTCGACTCCGTCCTGGCCCTGGAACCGTCCGTGGCCACCGCGGCCCTGGCCGGCCTGAAGGACGCCGGCAGCACGGCCAAGGTGGGAACCTTCGACATCAACAGTGACGTGCTCAACGCCATCAAGGCCGGTGACATCCTCTTCACCGTTGACCAGCAGCAGTACCTCCAGGGCTACCTCCCGATCGCCCTGCTGGTGCTCAACCACGACAACGCCAACACGCTCGGCGGCGGGCAGCCGGTACTCACCGGCCCGGCGTTCATCACCAAGGACAACGTCGCCACGGTCTCTGACCTCGTCAGCAAGGGAACGCGATGACCATGAGCCCCAACGCCAACGCCGGAAACACGGCAATGCCTGCCCCCGCGGCACCAGCTGCCCTCACCAGGGCCTCGGCCCCTGCCGATGACCGCCAAGCCACGATCGGCCGGGCCCGACGTATCTTCATGTCCCCGGAGTTCGGCTCCGCCTTCGCAGCCGTCGTCGTTTTCATCGGCTTTGCAGTCCTATCCCCGGCCTTCGCCAGCCAGGCCGGCATCGGAAACTTCCTTGATCCCGCAGCAACGCTTGGCATCATGGCTGTGGCCGTGGCACTGCTGATGATCGGCGGGGAGTTCGACCTGTCCGCCGGTGTGATGACCGGTTCCACCGCCCTGGTGACCGCCCTGGTCACCACCCAGCTGAACACCAACATCTGGTTCGGAATGGCTGCATCTCTGGTGTTCGCGGTAGCCATTGGCTTCTTCAACGGCTTCCTGGTTCAAAAAACCAAGCTCCCGAGCTTCATCATCACCCTCGGCACCATGTTCATGCTCTGGGGCCTGAACTACGCCGTCACCACCAACCTCACCAAGCAGGTCACCGTTTCCGGAATCTCGGAATACAACGGCTTCGACAGCGCCAAGGCCCTCTTCGGTTCCTCGGTCGGCGGCTTCCAGGTCTCCCTCATCTGGTGGATCGCCCTGACCGTTGTCGGCATCATCCTCCTCACCCGCACCAAGATCGGCAACTGGATCGCAGCCGTCGGCGGCAACGCCGCCGGGGCCCTGGCCGTCGGTGTTCCGGTGGCAAAGGTACGCATCGGCCTGTTCATGGGCACGGCAGTGGCCGCATGGCTGGTGGGCCAGCTGACTGTCGTGCGGTACGCGTCAGCAACAGTCACCACCGGTATTGGTGCTGAATTCAACTTCATCATCGCTGCGGTAATCGGCGGATGCCTCCTCACCGGCGGCGCCGGCTCGGTCCTCGGCGCATCCATCGGAGCCCTGATCTTCGGCATGGTCCAGCAGGGCATGCCCCTGGCAGGACTGCCCAGCGAACTGTTCAAGTTCTTCCTCGGCGCCATCCTCCTGGCCGCCGTCTTCATCAACCTCTACCTCAAGAAGAAGTCACAGGCGGTGGGATCATGACAACCCCCATTCTCGAAGTCCGCAACATCAGCAAAAACTTCGGCCACGTCCGCGCCCTCCAGGACGTCACCTGCGCCGTCCGTGCCGGCGAAGTCACAGCAGTACTGGGTGACAACGGCGCAGGCAAGTCCACCTTCATCAAGACGCTCTCCGGCGTCCACGCCCCGGACAGCGGACAGTTCCTGGTCGACGGTGAAGAAGTACGCTTCTCATCACCCCGTGACGCCCTGCACCGCGGCATCGCCACCGTCTACCAGGACCTGGCACTCTCGCCGCTCATGCCGATCTGGCGGAACTTCTTCCTCGGCTCCGAGCCCACACACAAGGGATTCCTCACCCCCCGCAAGAGCAAGGAGATCGTGGTCGAGGAACTGGCCAAGATGGGCATCACCATCCGTGACCCGGAACAGGCCATCGGCACCATGTCCGGCGGCGAACGCCAGTGCGTAGCCATCGCCCGCGCCGTGTACTTCGGAGCCCGGGTCCTGATCCTCGATGAACCCACAGCAGCGCTGGGTGTCAAACAGTCCGGCGTCGTCCTCAAATACATCGTCCAGGCCCGAGAACGCGGCCTCGGCGTCATCTTCATCACCCACAACCCCAACCACGCCTACCCCGTCAGCGACCACTTCGTCCTGCTCCAGCGTGGCCGGACCATCGGTGACTACTCCAAAGACCAGATCACCATCTCGGAACTTGCCCAGCAGATGTCCGGAGGCGCAGAACTCGAAGCCCTCCAGCACGAACTGCACAGCATCGGCCGCTAGGCCGCAAAGACCCGGCCACCAGGCCAGAAACCAGAAAGAGAAGACAAACACCAATGACTACAACACTCCGCATCGGCATCATCGGCGCAGGCATGGCCGGCCAGGCCCACGCCTTCGGCTACCGCAACGCCATGATGGCCCGCGACCTGTCCGACGTCGACGTCCAGCTGCACACCATCGCCGACCCCAACCTGGAACTGGCCCAGTCCGTCGCCAAACGCTACGGCTTCGCCAACGCTGTCGCTTACATTGACGCCTTCCTCGACAACCCCGAAATCGACGCCGTCAGCGTCGCCCTGCCCAATCACCTGCACGCCGACATCCTGCCCAAGGTCATCGCCTCCGGAAAACACCTCTTCGCCGAAAAGCCCATCGGACGCACCCGCGACGAAGCCGCCTGGCTCGCCGAACTGGCCGAAGCCTCCAACGCCGTGACCGGCGTCGGCTTCTCCTTCCGCCGCCTGCCCGGCCTGGCAGCTCTCGCCAACGCCGTGCAGAACGGCGCGATCGGCAAGGTCCACACCGTCCGGGCCTGGTACAACGCGGACTACGCTGCCGACCCCTCCGGCGCCCTGTCCTGGCGCTACTCCCAGGAACAGTCCGGCGGTGGTGCCCTCCTGGACATCGGAGCCCACGCCATCGACGCTGCCCAGTTCGTCGTCGGCCCCGTAAACCGGGTACTGAACTCCACCCTGCGCACCGTCATCACCGAACGCCCCAAGCCCGCCGCCGGAGCCATCGGCCACGGGGGAGCGACCACCAGCGAACGCGGCCCCGTCACCAACGACGACATCGCACTGGTCACCGTTGAATTCGACGGCGGCGCCGTCGGCCAGATCTCCCTAAGCCGGATCGCCAGCGGCATCCCCAACTCCCTCGGCGTCGAGGCGTTCGGGTCTGAAGGCCACGCACTTTTCGATTCAATCAGCGCCGGCGAATTCCACCTCTACCAGAACGGCACCGCAGCATCCGCCGTCAACGGACCCCGCCGAATCTTCACCGGACCCGAACACCCCTACTTCAACGACGTCGCAGCCATGCCCGGCGCCGGCGTCGGCACCGGCTACGCCGAAGCATTCGTCGCCGAAATCCAGGAGTTCGTGCGCTGCGTCCGGGACAACAAGGCGATGGACACCAACTTCAACACCGCGCTGACCATGATGCGCGTCGTCGGAGCAGCCCTGGAGTCCTCACAGACGAACACAGTCACGGACATCAACCACCCCCAGCCGGCCTGACGACCGCCAACAACCAGGAGAAGAACTCATGGCCACCATCCGCGTCGGAACAGCCCCCGATTCCTGGGGAGTCTGGTACCCGGACAACCCCAACCAGGTTCCCTACACCCAGTTCCTCGACGAAGTAGCCGCTGCCGGTTACCAGTGGATCGAACTCGGCCCCTACGGCTACCTGCCCACCAACCCCGCCCAGCTAAAGGAGGAACTCGAATCGCGCGGGCTCCTGCTCTCAGCCGGTACCGTCTCCGAGCGCCTGCACCAGCCCAACTCCTGGGACGCTGTCTGGAGCCAGGTCACTGACGTTGCTGCACTTACCGCGGCACTGGGAGGCAAACACGTCGTGGTCCTCCCCGAAATGTGGCGGGATCTCTTCACCGGCGAAACCCTCGAGCCCGGCGAACTAACCGCCGAACAGTGGCGGGCGAAGACCAGCGGGGCGGACCGGCTGGGCAAGGCGATGTTCGAAGAATACGGAGTTCATCTCCAGTACCACCCGCACGCCGACAGCCACGTGGACACAGAGGAAAACATCAACCGTTTCCTCGAAAACACCGATCCGGAGTACGTGAACCTCTGCCTCGACACGGGCCACGTTTCATACTGCGGCGGCGACAACCTCGCGATCATCAACCGTCACCCTGACCGCATCGGATATCTGCACCTCAAGCAGGTCAACCCCGAAGTCGTCGCCAAGGTCCAGGCGGAAAGCCTGTCCTTCAGCAAAGCCGTCACCCTCGGCGCCATGACCGAGCCGCCCCTGGGTGTGCCGGAATTCCCGCCGCTTCTGGAAGCAGTTGCGGGCCGTGGGGTGGACATTTTCGCGATCGTTGAGCAGGACATGTTCCCTTGCCCGCCGGATGCACCGTTCCCGATCGCACAGCGGACCCGCAATTACCTTGGCGGATGCGGAGTGCACAGCCTCCGGTTCGCTGAAGGCAGCAAGACCTCAAATGGTGCACGCTGACTTTGCCGTAAACGCCTCCGACGCTCCCGCCAAGGGGGCGTCGGAGGCGGCACCTCAGTACTCGAACGTACTGCTCCTCAAACGGAGCGGTCCGGAGCCGCCGTACTACCAGCTCGCCGAGTGGAGCACGCCTGATCGCCGCCAAGGACATAGGCCGATTCCCCTAGCTATGTCTCATAATCTGGTAGCTCAGAAGTTGTTACTCATCCTCGGTTATGAGATAGGTGAGCGGGCGTCGGTTCACGGGAATCAAACGCGGCCGGACGTAAACACACTTCTGGCCTCGGCAGCCTGATGTCTTAACTTTCCATGATGCCGCGACCTTGCTCGGGTGAGTCTGGTCCGATCAGCGCGGCGTGCAGCCCAGTCAAGGGTGGGTACCGGTTTTGTACCAGGAAGGCATGGCTATGAATCGCCGTGTTCCTGACGACCTCGATCGGCGGCTGGAGAAGTCGGCTGCCCAGGAACATGCGTCCAAGTCTGCGCCTCTGTCGCAGGGGGCAGGGTTGGTTCTGCAGCGGCACGCGCGCCGACGTGAAATCAGTGAGGGCCTTGACTTTGTTATGAGCCATGATGCTGAATTGCTGAAGCGCCTTGAAGACGCGTGACAGCGTACCTGGACGTTGAGGATGCACTTCAGCTAGTTGATCGGTACCGCTTCCATCTACGTGATGTCGGGTTGCTGGCCTCAGCATTGGCCAGGCCGGCTGCGACGGTCATGGGCGCGGAAGCCTATCCGGAACTAGCCGTGAAGGCGCCAGCCTTGTTGGACTTGGTCGCCCGGTTCCATCCACTCATTGATGGGAACAAGCGGATGGCGCGGACGCTCATGGTGCTGGCTGCTGTGGATCAACGGTTACCGGCATGACTTCAGCACGGATGAAGGCTTCGACCTCGTCGTCGCAGTCGCCGCCGGCACTATCGACATGCTGGACTCTGCTGCCGAGATTTCCCGGCACCTGGTGCCCCGGTAGTCCTCCCGCGCCCCGAAAGTGGTGTGGAAAATGTCCACACTTAACCCTGCTTTGTGGCGACTTCTTAACAGCTACGCTGCGAGCGCAGACCACGAGGATCGAGAGCTACACGGGGTGCATTCCGGGGTGTATCCGAGCACTCGGAGCGGTGCGTCTTCTCCGGCAGTGTCTCCGGAGGTCCTTGAGCTCCTAAGGCGGCGAAGAAGGTCTACGCGTCCCCTTGCTCCCAGCCAAGATATCGACGAGGTCGCGGGCCGACTCTAACTGGCAGCGTCAACCGGAGACCTGCAAGGGTTTTGGCGCGGACGCCTGCCTTCTTTCCATTGAGACCCAGTGAAGCTCGGTCAAATCCGAATCCCCGGTCAGGAGCCATTCGTGAAAACTAAACGCTGTATTGCTTTAAATACTGAACGCTGTTTAGTATGTGTTCCAGGGCACAGGTTGTTTGGGTGCCTTGTCCTATCACGACGGAGTTCTAGGAAGAGACATGAACATAACAAGGCGCCAACTCTTGGCGGCCAGCGTGCCCGCCGCGCTTTCTGTATGGGCCCTCTCCGCCTGCAGCAGCACCCCACCAAGCTCGGCATCTGGCCAGTCGGGTCCGGCCACCGCGCCGCTGCTGCGAATCGGCTCGCTGCAGGAGCCCACTAGCTACGACCCTGCCATGGCAAACGAGGGCCATCTGGCTCCGGTTTATCAGGCGGTCTACGACCCCCTGATTAGGATGCAGCCCGATGGGAGCCTCGCGCCGATGCTGGCCACTTCCTGGGAGGCGAGTGACGGCAATAAGACCTACACTCTGAAGCTCCGGACAGGCGTGAACTTCTCAGACGGAACGCCTTTCGATTCGGCTGCCGTCAAGGCCAACATTGAGCACTTCAAGACGGCAAACGGTCCACTGGGCAGCTTAGGGAAGGGAATCCAGACCGTTGAGACACCGGATTCGGCCACGGCAGTCCTAAGGCTTTCGGCGCCCGATCCGGCGCTGCCCTACGCGCTCGCCAATGCGCTGGGATACATGGGCAGCCCCAAGGCGCTGGCCACGCCCGGCATTAAGACTCAACCCGTTGGCTCCGGCCCGTACACTCTGGATGCAGCGAACACGGTTGCGGGCTCGAAGATAACGTTCGTCCGAAACCCGAACTACTGGGGTGACAAGCTCCCATACGACAAGGTTGAGTTCCAGATTCTCACGGACGAGACCGCGCGCCTGAACGCGCTCAAATCCGGCCAGATCGACGCCGGCGTCCTGAACCGTCCCGCCAGTGCTAACGACGCGGACTCCGCCGGACTTGAACATAAACCGTTGAACATTAACTGGGAAGGCATCTTCTTCTTTGATCGGGACGGCACCAAGATGCCCCAACTGGCTGACGTTCGCGTCCGGCAGGCTCTGACCCTCGCCATCGACCGGGAGACCATCCTTCAAAACGTCTATCTCGGCCGTGGAACCCTGACGAGCCAGACTTTCCGCCCGGGCACAAATGGCTATGACGCCTCCCTCGACGAGGCGTACAAGTACGATCCGGAAAAGGCGAAGCAGCTCCTGAAGGACGCCGGGGCCGAGAACCTGGCTGTCACGCTACCTGTCACCCAGGTGTTTGACCCCGCCGTCTATGACGCCATCGAGCAGAACTGGAAAGACATTGGGATCAAGGTCAGCCGCCTTCAATGGGGTCCCGGCCAGCCCATTCCAGCCATGCAGCGCGGTGACGTCGCCATCTCCTACATGGCGGTGAGCCAGAGCAACGACTGGCGGCACATCGTCGCGCAGATCGCTCCAACGGCGCCGTGGAACCCTTTCAAGACCCAGCGCCCGGAGCTTGACGCCCTCATCGCGAAGGCACAGGCAGGCGACGACTCGACGCGCGCTGATGCGGACAAGCAGATCAACAAGTACATCGTGGACAACTACTGGTTCAGTCCGCTTTACCGGCCCCAGGCCAGCTTCTACTGGAACAAGTCGGTTGATGTGCAAGTTCAGGCCGAGCAGGCCGTCCCGTCCATCTACAACTACAAGCCCACAGGGCAGTAGTTCCTACCGCCGGCAGCCGCACGACAGTGCACTCTTCGGCGGCTGCCGGCGCTCCGCATCCCCTTACCCCATGCTCAGGAGTCAACGGTGACCGAATTCCTCCTGCGGCGCCTGGCTTCTGCCGTGGTGCTGCTCCTAGCGGCGTCCTTCATCGCCTACATCATGCTGTACCCGGCAGCCGGCGATATTGCCCGCAACATCCTCGGCGAGAACGCAACCGAAGCCCAGGTTGCTCTCAAAAACCACGAGCTTGGCCTTGACCAGCCCGTCATCGTCCAGTACGCCGCATGGCTCGGAAAAGCCATCACGGGCGACTTTGGCTCCTCGTACTTCGCGAGCCAGCCGGTGCTGAAGATCCTGCAGGTGCGCCTCCCGGTAACGATCAGCCTCGTCGTAGTCGTCACGCTGCTGACCGGAGTCCTCGCCTTCGCGGTAGGCCTGCTCGCGGCCGTAAAGAAGGGATGGATTGACCGGACGCTGCAGGTCCTTGCAACGCTCGGAGATGCGCTCCCGGCATTCATTGTGGCGCTGTTCCTCGTCACCGTCTTTGCGATCCAGCTCAAACTGTTCCCGGCCACTGGCTACACAGACCTCGCGAAGTCCCCGGTGGACTGGGCGAGGACCCTGACACTGCCTGTCATCGCGCTCACCATCGGTGGCGTCGCAGGGGTCGCCCAGCAGGTCCGCAGCTCGGCAATCGAAGTCCTGCGGCACGACTACGTACGCACTGTCCGAAGCCGAGGCCTCTCCGAGAAACGCGTCATCCTGACCACCGTATTGCGCAACGCCTCCGTCAACGGCCTGACGACTCTCGCAGTCCATGTCGTCGGCATCCTGGGCGGCGCCGTCGTCATCGAATCGGTCTTCGCCCTTCCCGGCCTGGGCTCGCTCGCCGTCGAGTCGACAAGCCGCACGGATCTGCCGCTCATCCTCGGCGTGGTCCTCGCGGTCGTCCTCATCATCGTTATCGTCAACCTGATCGTCGACCTCGTGGTCGCATGGCTCAACCCCAAGGTGCGCCTCTAATGACTCTCCCAACCGAAGTCCCCACCGCCGTCGAGGGCGTGGCCCCCCGTTCGGGAGTAGTCCGGAGATTCCTCCGCAATCCTCTCGGGCTCGCTTCAGCCATCATCCTGGCGCTCATCATCATCGCCGCGGTCCTGGTCCCCGTTCTGGGCCTGCCCGATCCAAACGCCGTGAATCTGCGCGACGCAATAAAGCCGCCAAGCCCGCAGCATCTTCTGGGCGCGGACAGCTCCGGGCGCGACATCCTCAGCCGCCTGCTGTGGGGCAGCAGGATCAATCTGCTCGGCGCCGCCCTCGCTGTCGTCATCGCCCTTATCATTGGCGTAAGCGCCGGCCTGATCGCCGGCTACTACGGCGGCTGGTTCGACAGCATCTCGTCCTGGTTCAACAACTTCACCATGGCGCTGCCCGGCATCGTCGTCCTCCTGGCGGTGCGCGCCGTGGTTGGCCCATCAGTCTGGATCGCCATGGCAGTGTTCGGCGTCTTGCTCTTTCCTGGGTTCTTCCGCGTGGTGCGCGGCGCCGTGCAGTCTGTGCGCAGCGAGCTTTACGTCGATGCCGCCCGCGTCTCCGGCCTGAGCGACTTCCGCATCATCGGCCGCCACATCCTGACCGTGGTCCGGGCGCCCGTCATCATCCAGATCGCCCGGCTCCTTAGCATCGCCATCGCTATCCAGGCAGGCCTCGAGTTCCTTGGTGTCAGTGACAGCAGTACCGCTTCCTGGGGCAGCATGCTCAACGATGGCTTCCGCAAGATCACGCTGAACCCGATTCTCATTCTCTGGCCCGCGCTGGCGGTCGGCCTTGTCTGCATGGCCCTTGTGCTGTTCGCGAACGCCGTCCGCGACGCGCTCGAGGACCGGGGAAAGCAGGGCAACATTCCGAGGCGCGCGCGGAAGGCAACTGGCGCCGCCCATCTGCAGGAACAGGCGACGTCGGCCGGTGCTTTGCAGCCCGAAAGTGCCCTCCTCAGCGTGGCCGGGCTCAAGGTTGCCTACGGTTATGGGCGAACGGAGAAGGAAGTCGTGCATGGCGTGACGTTCCACGTCGAGCAGGGCGAAGTGCTCGGGCTCGTCGGCGAATCCGGTTCCGGTAAGACCCAGACAGCGTTCTCGATCCTTGGCCTGCTGCCCGAAGGCGGGCACGTCTCCGCTGGTTCCATCCTGTTCGACGGCCAAGAGCTTACGTCCCTAAGCGAGACCCAGCGCGCTTCCTTGCGTGGAACTGATATCGCGTACATCCCCCAAGAGCCGATGAGCAACCTCGACCCGGCTTTCCGGATCGGTTATCAGCTCACCATCCCGCTTCGGAAGCGGCTGGGGATCTCGAAGGAGGAGGCAACCAGGCGTGCCCTCGCCCTCCTCGCAAGGGTCGGCATCGTCGACCCGGAAAAGGTCTTCAAGTCCTATCCCCACGAAATTTCCGGCGGCATGGCACAGCGTGTACTTATCGCCGGGGCCGTCTCCTGCAACCCACGCCTTCTCATTGCGGACGAGCCAACCACCGCGCTGGATGTCACTGTCCAGGCCGAGGTCCTCGACCTCCTCCGCGACCTCCAGCGCGAGACGGGGATGGCCGTCATTATGGTGACGCACAACTTCGGAGTCGTCGCAGACATCTGCGACCGCGTCGCCGTCATGCAGGCGGGCCGCATGGTGGAGATCGACGACGTCGACCGAATCCTCTCCCAGCCGTCCCAGGACTACACCCGTCGCCTCCTCGACTCGATGCTCGAGGACGGCCCGGTGCGTCCGTATCCCTTCGAGGACGCGTCCTCGACAGACAATACGCCAGTTGAGCTGCCAGTGTCGGCAGAAGCCAAGGAGTAGACCATGATGCACCGCCACCCCCTCCTTGAGGTTGAGCATCTCGCCGTCGAGTATCCCGGCCGCGGACGCCGTCCCGGATTCCGTGCCCTCGAAGATATCTCATTCGCCCTCCGCCCAGGAGAGACCCTTGGGCTCGTGGGCGAGTCCGGCTCCGGCAAGACGACGATCGGACGCGCGATCCTTGGCCTGGTCAAACCCACCGGCGGCAAGATCACGTTCGACGGCGCCGACATCACACGCGCGGGCAGCGGTCAACGCAGGGCCTTGAGCAAGGACATCCAAGTCGTCTTCCAGGACCCGTATACGTCCCTCAACCCTTCGATGAGCGTGGAAGACATCCTGACTGAACCGCTCACCGTCCAGGGATGGGCCCGGAAGGACGCCCTCGCACGCGTGCGTGGGCTCCTGGATCGAGTCCACCTTCCCTCCGACGCCGGCGGCCGGCTTCCCCGTGAGTTTTCCGGTGGCCAGCGCCAGCGTATCGCCATCGCCCGGGCCATTGCCATCGAGCCGCGCCTCATTGTCTGCGACGAGCCGGTATCGGCCCTCGACCTCACCACACAGGCCCGTGTCCTCGACCTGCTCGTCGAGATCCAGGAAGCAACCGGCGTCAGCTACCTCTTCGTTTCCCATGACCTCAGCGTGATCCGCCACATCAGCCACAACGTGATCGTCCTGTTCAGGGGCATGATCGTCGAGCACGGCCGCGCCGACCAGGTAACCTCCGAACCACGCCACCCCTACACGCAAAGGCTCTTCATGTCTGCACCCGTGCCCAACCCCGAGATCCAGCGCGAGCGTCGAGAAGCCCGCCGCCAACTCACCGCCAAGGAGCAGGCAGCATGAGCACCCAAGTAGCCTCCGAATACATGGAGAATCCAGACGGCGTCGTCTTCCGGGATCTCAACGGCAACGGCGTGATGGAGCCTTACGAGGACCCACGCCTCCCGGCGGCGGAGCGCGTGGAGGACCTCCTGGGCCGCCTCTCGCTCGAGGAGAAGGCCGGCCTGATGTTCATCAGCATCGTGAGCGTGCCCGACTCCGGCAATCTTGAGGATGAGACACCCCGTTCCGGCCGCGTCGGAGTCCGCGACACCGTGGCGAAGAAGCTGGTCAACCACCTCAACTTCCACTACGTCCCTGCGCCCAATACAGCAGCCAAATGGGTCAACGAGCTCCAGCGCCACGCGCTCGAATCCAGCCCGCACGGTATTCCCGTAACGCTCTTCACGGATCCCCGCCACTCGTTCATCGAGAATTGGGGTGCATCCTTCACCGCAGAATACTTCTCGGCATGGCCGGAGCCCCTCGGCCTTGCGGCAGTGCGTGACGAGCAACTGGTGCGCGAGTTCGCATCGATAGCGCGGGCTGAGTACACCGCAATTGGCATTCGGGGTGCCATGCATCCGACCATCGATCTCGCTACTGAGCCTCGCTGGGCACGCCAGTACAGCACCTTCGGCCAGGACAAGGACCTGGTGGCCCGCCTGGCAAATGCATACCTTGATGGCTTTGAGGGGCCGGAGCTCGGTGCAGACAGTGTCGAGTGCATGGCCAAGCACTTTCCCGGCGGGGGTCCTCAACTGGACGGCGAAGACCCCCACTTCCCGTACGGCCGGGAGCAGGTCTACGCCGGAGGGATGTTCGACTACCATCTCGAACCGTTCAAGAAGGTCATTGCCCGGGGTGTCTCGTGCATCATGCCGTACTACGGCATGCCGGTAGGGCTGGTCCTGGACGGCGAACCGATCGAGGAGGTCGGTTTCGGTTTCAACCGCCAGATCATCACCGGCCTGTTGCGCGAGAAGCTCGGCTTCGACGGCGTCGTCTGCACAGACTGGAGCCTCATCACCGAGTCCCGGTTGAACGGCAAACAACTCCCGTCGCGGGCCTGGGGAGTGGAGCACCTGTCGGTCGAAGAACGCGTCCTGAAGGTCATTGAGGCCGGCTGCGATCAATTCGGCGGCGAGGAGTGCCCCGAGATCATCGTCGATCTGGTGCGGAAAGGCCTCGTTCAGGAGGAACGGATCGATGCCTCCGTGCGGCGCCTGCTCAGGGTGAAATTCGACCTCGGACTTTTCGACAACCCCTACGTCGACGCCGAGGCGGCTGCAGAGCGGGCCGGCCGACCCGAATACGTCGCAGCGGGGGAGCTGGCGCAGGCCCGGTCGGTCACCGTACTGAAGAACGATGGCGCCGAACACCCACTGCTTCCATTGACCCCGGGCGCCCGGGTCTACTCTGAAGAGATGGATCCGAATGTTGTCGCTGCCTCAGGCCTCGAACCCGTGGGGAGCGCAGGTGAAGCCGACGTTGCGATCGTCCGCGTGGCGGCCCCGTTCGAACTCCGGGACCATTACATGCTCGAGTCGAGTTTCCACGCCGGAAGCCTCGAGTTCGATACAGCGACCATCGGGAAGGTCCGTCGCCTCTCGGAGCAGGTGCCTGTCGTCCTTGTTCCGCACCTGGACCGGCCAGCGATCCTGACCCCCTTGGAACCGCATTGCGCGGCCATCGCAGCCGTCTACGGGGCTTCGGACTCAGCTGTCCTCAAGGCGCTGACCAACGTTGTGCCACCTGAGGGCAGGGTGCCCTTCCAGCTTCCGCGCTCCGAGGCCGCCGTCATCGGATCCCGTCCAGACGTTCCCGGTGATACGGAGGACCCGCTATACGAGTGCGGGTTCGGATTGGAGCTGTGATGTCAATACGCACCGAGCCGGTGGCCGCCCGCCGCAGGGGGCCCTATGCCAAGGGCCGGGCAGCCAAGGAGCTGATTCTCCAGACGGCGCTCCAGGTCATCGGGCACAAGGGCTACAACGCGACTTCCCTTCGTGACATCGCCGACGAGGTCGGCATGACGCAAGCAGGTCTCCTGCACCACTTCGACACGAAGGAGAACCTTCTCTCCGAGGTGCTCCGCAAACGTGACGAGGTAGACCGGGAACACTTCAGCCCGGCGGATGTGTCGGAACTTCCCCTCATCATCCAACTCGCGCATCACAACATGGAAGTACCCGGCCTGGTTCAGCTCTACGTGAGCCTCCAGGCAGCCGCCACGGACGTGGACCACCCTTGCCACGATTACTTCCGGGAACGTGACCTGGTCGTGGTCGGCAGGATTGCCCGTGACATAGAACAGCGGCAGGCCGCGGGAACATTTAATCCAAGCGTTGATGCCCAGGTCATTGCCCGCATGCTCCTGGCACTGTCCGACGGTCTGCAGGCCGAGTGGGCGATCAATCCGGAAATCGACCTCGGCGGAACCCTTCACGCTTTCTGGAACCAGTACGCGCAGCCAGAGCTGCCGTCAGGTCCGTCCAAGTAGCACTTGGCGTCACGCCCTAAACAAAGCGTCGTGGCAGCGGCGTCGAAAAAATCAGCCGGTCACCCTCTCCCTGGACACCTTTCAACGAAGAACGAGGTTTTCCCATGCCGACGCCGACCAGCTCAGGCTCCTTTTCCAGCGGTTACTCGCGGGCGGATGCAATGCGTTACCGGGTAATTATCGACAACGACTACGCCGGGGATCCGGATGGCTTCTTCCAACTCGTCCACCACCTGCTCTGCGAATCGGTGGACATTAAAGGCATCATCGGATCCCACCTTCCGATTGATAATCCAATGGACTCGAGTCCGGACTCCGCACAGCATGCTGTCGATGCGGTCGAGGAGGTCCTGGATCTCATGGGGAAGAGGGGCTCGGTGCCCGTTTGGCTCGGCGCGCCCCACGCGCTGAAGGACTCCCGGACGCCCATCCCCTCACAAGCGTCGGCCGCAATTATCGAGGAGGCGCGCCGCGACGTGGAGTCCCGGCTCTTTATCGCCTGCGGAGGAGGCCTCACCGACATAGCGAGTGCGCTGCTTGAGGCCCCGGACATTGCCGACCGGCTCACCGTGGTGTGGATCGGGGGAGATGACGGCACCGAGCATCAATACCCGGATTTCAATGTAAGCATCGACCCTAATGCAGTCCGAACCGTGTTGTGCGAGTCCCAGGCGGAGGTCTGGCAAATCCCCTTGAGCACATACGCCACAGCCATCCTGTCGATGGCGGAGCTGAAGAAGCGCATTGGACAACAGGGGAAGCTCGGGCAATTCCTCATGGAGCGGCTCCACTGGATGATCGATCTGCATCAATCCTTGGGCAGGCCCATGGGGGAAACATACACCATGGGGGACAGCCCTCTCGTGCTCGTGACAGCATTGCAGTCCGCATTCGGCAGGAGAGCACTGCACCTGGTGGAACGCCCCGTCCGCCAGCTCGGCGACAACGGGCAATGGGGCGGAGACGAGAACCCGGCACGCGTCGCGAAGGTCGTCACGCAGATCGACACCCGGCTCCTTTTCGAGGACTTTTTTGCTCGCCTGGAGGAGCACGTCTCAGGCGACTCTGAAGGAAATTCATGACCTCGGCCCATGATGATGGCCTGCACGCGCAGACCAGACACCTCCACTACGGCCCCTGGAGCATAGAGCTCCGCGGAGATGAACTTGCCAACATCCGCCATACTGACAGGCTAGTGCTGCGAGGTATTCGCGCCGTCGTGCGAAACCACAACTGGCTGACCCTGACGCCACACGTGACACATGAAGAGATCGCACCACTGCCCGGATGCGAGCTACGGCTCACCATCCGATGGGACGGACACGGGGCAGAGTATAAGGGCGAGCTCACGCTGAGCTTCAGCGGCACCGCCCTTGAAGTGGGGTTCAATGGGACGGCAGTGAAAGACTTCCGAAGCAACCGCATTGGTCTCATCGTCCTGCACGGGCCTGACGATGCCGGCATACCCTGTGAGGTAACATCGCCGGACGGAGGGAAACTGTCCTCCGCTTTCCCCCTTGGCATCAGCCCCCACCAGCCATTTAAGAACGTCGCCGCCCTGGCATGGGAGCGTGACCAGGTGCGATACCGCCTCGACTTCGACGGTGACGTCTTCGAGACCGAAGACCAGCGCAACTGGACCGACGCCTCCTTCAAGACCTACAGCACTCCACTCGAGCGGCCCTTCCCCGTGAACAATATGCCCGGCGATCACGTCCGGCAGGCCGTGCGCCTGAGCGTCAAGCACCGCATCGACATCACCGACACAGTCACTGGCAGCGTTCCTGAGCTCGGCACCGCGACTGGTGTGGAGGACGGCGATGTCCGCCCCCGCACCCTTCCGGCCACGTTCGGTCCACTCCTCGCAGAAGTTTCGGCCCGTCCTAACGCAGCGTTCGCCACCATTTCCCCCGCCGAGGCCATCCGCCGCGCCCGTGCACTCGGTCTGAGCCTGGACGCGCGCGTAGTCGCGGATTCACCCGACGACGTCGAAGAGGTCCTCGCCGCGCTCCAGCCAGGGCTTGTCCGCCGCCTGGCCATCTACAGCGCAACTACCCACGTCACTGAACCCTCGCTGTGGGACGTTCTCGTCCGCGAGGCAAAGGAGCGCCACTTCGAGGCGGCCCTGCTCACGGGGGCACGCAGCCACTTCACCGAGCTCAATCGCAACCGTCACGCCATCGAGGCAGACGCCGACGGTATCAGTTACTCCCTCACGCCCCAGATGCACGCGGTTGAACCGCTCTCGGTCGTCGAGACGCTTCCTGTTCAGACTCTTACAGCAGAGAACGCGCTCGAGCTGGGCGACGGCAGGCCACTGCACATCGGGCCGATCACGTTGACTCCACGGTTCAATGCCGTGGCGACCGAACCGCCGACCGCCGAGGAAATCCCCGCCCGGCATCCGCTCCGCGACCACAGCTTCGCCGCCGCGTGGCTGCTGGGGAGCATCGCCGCCCTCACCCGCCGGGGCGTTGCTTCGCTCTCTTATGCCTCGGCATCTGACCTTTCAACTCCCGCTGGGACGCTGCTCCAGGAATTATCGGCACTGCGGGGCCTGGACGTTGTGACGTGCTCAGGGACGACACCAAGCCTCGTCGCATATCCGGTTCGCACCGCGGAAGGAATGGTGTGCTTCACGGGTAACCTCACCCCCTGGGCAGTCGAGGCTCACATTTCCTATCGCAGCCAAGACCAAGGCCTCGAACTCGCCCCATGGGGTACGGCTGCGCTCCGCTTCCACGGAACAGACGAAGGACAATAAACATGTCACGCACACAGCGACTTGCGGGCAAGACCGCCCTCGTCACCGGGGCTGCTTCCGGCATCGGCCGCGCCGTCGCCACCCGGTTTATCGCTGAGGGAGCTAGCGTACACTTCGCAGATCTCAACCACGATGGTGCCCGCGAAGCTGCCCGTGAGGCCGGGACCTCCCGCGCCGTTGCCCTCGGAGTCGACATCTCCGACGAGCCCAGCGTTGCCGCCGCCTTCGCTGAGGCAACCCAGCACGTCCCGCTCGACATCGTCGTCGCCAACGCCGGCGTCCAGCTCTTCGGCCAGGACAACCGCGTCGGAGACCTCGAGCTCGACGTCTGGGAAAGAACCGTGCGGATAAACCAGCGCGGCGCGTTCCTGACCCTCAAGCACGCCGTCCGCGCGATGACAGGGCGCGGCGGGTCCATCATCTGTACCGGCAGCCCCACCGGCGTCGTCGCCTGCGGACAGACCTTCACCGCCTACTCCAGCTCCAAGGCCGGTGTCCACGGGCTCGCGCGCGTCGTTGCCGCCGACTACGCTGCCGAAGGGATCAGGGTCAACACGGTCGTCCCCGGCTATACGGAGACCCCCCTCGTGCGCACAATCGCTGAAGATCCTGCCCAGCGTGCCGGCCTCGTCAATGCCACCATGCTCCGCCGTCCCGGCAGCGCGGAAGACGTTGAAGGCATCATGGTTTACCTTGCAAGCGACGACTCCGCCTTCGCCACCGGCGGCATCTTCACGGTCGACGGCGGCCTCACCGCCCTTTAGCGCACGTCCCACCGAAATATTCTGGACAAGCCTGCACCTGGAAACCAGGCAACGCCCCAAAGGACAACCCAATGACACTTTCGAATCTGGCCGGGGCGCTCAAGGGCACAGCGGATTGCAAACTCGAATCCATCGCCGACCGTTTCGCGGGCTACCTTGAAGTTGATCCAACTCTTTCGTTCCAAATGGCCGCCTTTTGCGGCGGCGACTTGGTGCTGGACGTCTGGGGCGGCCCTGATCTTGACGGGCAATCGCTGTCAGTGCCCTATTCCGTATCGAAGAACATTATCGGCGTCGTCGTCGGACTCCTGGTGGAGCGCCAGGCACTTGATCTCGACGCCCCAGTCGCCCAGTACTGGCCGGAATTCGGACAGGGCGGGAAGAAAAAGATAACAGTACGCCAACTTCTTTCCCATCAGGCGGGACTCCCGGATCTCTGGCCCAGGCTTTCATGGGACGAACTCCTCGACCACCACCGTGCAGCAGACCGACTTGCAGCCGCGGTTCCGGTTTGGCTCCCGGGATCGGCGTTCGGCTATCACGCGCTCACGATCGGCAATTTGGCAATGGAACTTGTCTACCGCGTGTCGGGGGACACGCTTCACGATTACTATGAGCGGGAAATCCGCCGGTCCCTCGACGCGGACTTCTACTTAGGGCTTCCAGATGGCATGGAGCACCGCCTCAAACCAGTCAAACCTATGGTGCCGCCGCTTGCCCAGCATCCCAGCCCCACGCCGCACCCGATGCGTTCCTGGCTCTCCGGTCCGCGGCCGGGGGGAGATCTGGATCTGGCGAATGACTCACGTTCCCAGCGGTTCGGCCACCCGGCAGCGTCGGCAACCGGATCCGCCCGTGGAATCGCATCGTTGCTTGCCGGCACGATCACCGGACTTGATGGGTCTGCACCATTGTTGGGCAGCAACACGATCGCCGCCATCGGGCAGCAGCAAGTGCGAGGCTACGACGAGGTGCTGAATCAGACCGATCGAGCGCATTCAATCATCTTCCAAAAGCCAAATCTGAAGCTTGCTTGGGGAGGACCGCGCAGCTTCGGCCACGACGGCGCCATGGGCGCGGTCGCCTGCGTCGATCCAGACACCGGAGTCGCCTTCGCCTACACGATTTCGCGTGGGCCTTGGCCGGGAGGCGGGGATCCGCGCGCTATCAGCGCAGCTCACGACATCGGGGCCGCCTTGTCGTAGCCTCAAGCTACTGCACCGGAGTTGAATGGGACCGGGACCCATGGCTGGCGGTCGCTGCCCTGACGTTGGCCATCCTTGCGTCCGACGGCGGGAGGTTTCCGCCGTCGCCCGCTTGCTTACCGCTGGACTGCTTGGGGGTGGCTGCCTAGATCCAGGCCGGGGCGGGCGGCGCCGGGATGACCAGGTCGCCGTGGCGCGATGCCGTGGTTCCGTCGGTGCCGCGGCCGGTGGCCCATCGGGTGATGGCAGGCAGGGTGCCGGACACCAGGGTGGGTGAGGTGTCTGCGGTGTCCCCGAAGACCATGGCTGAGGGCTGGCCAGTGACCTCCACCACCAGGTCCTTGTCGGTGCCGCGGGTGTGCCAGGCGCCGGTGATGTCGGTGAGGAGGCGTGCCAGGACGGGTTCGGGGATGTCCTTGAAGGTGGCGCCGTTGTCGAGGTCTACGGCGTGCACCCAGACTTCGCGGGTGCGCATCCATACGGTTTCCTCGGCCGGGACGGTCCGGCCTTGGACGGTTTTGACCTTGTGGTGCCAGTTCTGTGCCGGCAGGTCTCGCCATTCGACGTTGAGGTGCACGGCCGAGTGGTCGAACAGGTTCCGCAGCGCGATGGGGGACAGGGTGGCGCCGAAGTCGATCTCGTGGTTGCGGACCTCCACGGAGGGGTACATGGGTGTTTCCACGCCGGTGGCGGCCCATTCCACGAGCCGGGCGATGGCGCGTGCGTTGTAGCCCACGTGGGCTGCAACGTGGCGGCGGGTCCAGCCCGGCAGCAGCGAGTCGCCGTCCAGGTCCGTGTCGGTGAGCTCGTTGAGCTTGCGGGCGAAGAACGCGGTGCCGCGCCTGGCCTGCAGGAGCCCGTCGAGCAGGACGGGATCGGTGGTCTGGTCGTGCCGGGCGGCCATCAGGCTTCCTTGACCACGCGGTTGGTCAGCTGGCCCAGGCCCTCGATGGTGGTGACCAGGACTTGGCCTTCCTGGAGGTAGCGCTTGGGGTCCTGGGCGTGGCCGACGCCGCCGGGGGTGCCGGTGGCGATGACGTCGCCGGGGTTCAGGGTGATGATGGTGGAGATGTAGGAGACGAGGTATTCGGGGGTGAAGACCAGGTCCGAGGTGGGGGTGGACTGCTGGATGTCGCCGTCCACGGCGGAGGTCATCAGCGGGCCGGGGGTGAATTCGTCCTTGGTGACCAGGGCGGGGCCGAATGGGGTGGACTTTTCCCAGGTTTTGCCCTGCAGCCACTGGATGGTGCGGAACTGGTAGTCGCGCATGCTGATGTCGTTCAGCACCGCGTACCCGGCGATGTGCCCGGCGGCCTCGGATTCGGGGATGCGGCGGCCGGTCTTGCCGATCACGACGGCGAGTTCGGCTTCCCAGTCCACGGTGTCCGATTCCTGCGGCAAGGCCAGGTCATCGTTGGGGCCGATCAGGGATTCGGCGTACTTGGCGAACAGGGTGGGGTGCGCCGGGACTTCGCGGCCCATCTCCTTGATGTGGTTGCGGTAGTTGTGGCCCACGCAGATGATCTTGCCCGGGGCGGGGACGACGGCGGCGAGGTCGGCGCCGTCGAGCGCGTGGGTTGCGCCGCTGGCCGCCTTCGCGGTGGTCTCCCAGGCGGGGTCCTGCAGGAGGGCCCCGACGTCGGAGAAGCCCGGGATTTCGGTGAGGGTGCCGCCGTCCTGGCGGACCGCCGTCGTGCTTGTGCCGTTGTCGAGGCGGAGGGTGAGGAGTTTCATTACTTGGTGCGTCCTTCGATGTAGGTGCGGT